>JAODBJ010000203.1 GCA_025463905.1 Actinomycetes bacterium | reverse complement strand
CCGTCGACCAGGTGATCGAGGGTGCCGACGCCGCCCGAGGCGATCACCGGCACCGGCACGGCGTCGGCGACCGCGCGGGTGAGCGCGATGTCGAAACCCTTGCGGGTGCCGTCGCGGTCCATCGAGGTGAGCAGGATCTCGCCGGCGCCGAGCCCCACCACTTCCTTCGCATAGCCGACCGCGTCGAGCCCGGTCGGGTGGCGGCCGCCATGGGTGAAGATCTCCCAGCGGTCCGGCTCGCCCGGACCCGACACCTTCTTGGCGTCGATCGCTACCACGATGCACTGGTCGCCGAATTCGGCCGCGCCCGCGCGTACCAGCTCAGGGTCGGCGACTGCCGCCGTGTTGAGCGACACCTTGTCGCCGCCGGCGCGGAGGATGCGCCGGACGTCTTCGACGCTGCGCACGCCACCCCCGACCGTGAACGGGATGAACACCTGCTCAGCGGTACGGGCCACGACATCAAGGATCGTGTCGCGCTGGTCGGAGGACGCGGTGATGTCGAGGAACACGAGTTCGTCGGCGCCTTCGGCGTCGTAACGGGACGCGAGCTCCACCGGGTCTCCCGCGTCGCGAAGCTCGACGAAGCGAACACCCTTCACGACGCGCCCCGCGTCGACGTCGAGGCACGGGATCACGCGGGCTGCGAGCACGCTTCGATCCCTTCCTCGACCGTGAAGCGGTGTTCGTATACGGCGGTGCCGGCGATGGCACCGGCGAGACGCCGGCCGTCGACCTCGATCGCCGCGAGCGATTCCAGGTCGGCGAGCGACGAGACTCCTCCACTCGCGATCACCGGCACCGTCGTGTTCGCGAGCACGCTGCGCAAGCCTTCGACGTCGGGGCCGGCGAGCATGCCGTCCCGGCCGATGTCGGTGACAACCAGCGCGCCGACGCCGGGAAGGTCGAAGCGCCGCACGAGTTCCGTGAGGTCCTTGCCGCTCGCCACTTTCCACCCGTGGGTGGCGACGTCGCGACCGCGGGCGTCGAGACCGACCGCGACCTGCCCAGGGCTCATCGCCGCAAGTTCGTCGACCAACTCGGGGCGCTCCACCGCTGCGCTGCCGACCACAACCCGGGCAACACCCGCAGCGAAGCGCTCCGCGGCATCGTCGACACTGCGGATGCCGCCACCGGTCTGCACCTTGCAATCGACCGCGATGCACATCTCCTCGATGGCGCGCAGATTCGCGGCGCCTCCATCGCGCGCCGCGTCGAGGTCGACCACGTGCACCCAGGTCGCGCCGGCTTCAGCGAACCAGCGGGCGACCGCGACCGGGTCGTCGCCGTACACGGTTTCCCGCCCATAGTCGCCCTGCCGCAACTGCACGACCTTCCCGCCGCGAAGGTCGATCGCCGGATAGAACTCCATCACTGCACGGGCGCAGTGGCGCTGCACGCGGCGACGAAGTTGCGGAGGAGTTGCAGGCCGGTGTCGCCGCTCTTCTCCGGGTGGAACTGCGTAGCCCACACGGAATCCATTTCTATGGCGGCCGCGAACTTGCGTCCGTAGTCGCACCACGCCGCGACCACACTCGAGTCACGCGGCTCGGCCGCATACGAGTGCACGAAGTACAGCCACGCGGGGTCGTCGAGACCGTCGAACAGACGCGACGCGTGCGCGCGCTCGATCGTGTTCCAGCCGATCTGCGGCAGGCGGACGGTCGACGGCAGGCGCGTCACCCGGCCCGGCACAAGGCCCAGCCCGGCAACACCGGGATCTTCGTCGCTTCCGTCGAACAGCATCTGCATGCCGATACACACGCCGAGGAACGGGCGGCCGTCGGTTGCCGCGGCTCGCGCTACCGGCTCGAGCCCCGAATCGCGCAACGCCCGCATGCACGCGCCGAACGCACCCACACCCGGCAATACCACGCCGAGGGCGTCACGCACGACGTCAGGGTCGGCCGTGAGCACTGCATCCGCGCCGACATGGCACAACGCCTTCTCGGCCGAACGCAGGTTGCCGATGCCGTAATCGAGGACCGCAATGCGCGCCTTCACATCGCTCACGCGCTCATCGACTCAGGGTGCCCTTCGTCGACGGCACGCCCTCGCCCTCCACGCGCACCGCGTCGCGCAAGGCACGCGCGACGCCTTTGAAGGACGCTTCGATCACGTGGTGGCCGTTGCGGCCCGACACACTCCGCAGGTGCAGCGTGACGCGCGCGCCATCGACGAAGCCCTTCCAGAATTCCTCCGCCAACTGCGGGTCAAAGGTTCCGATCCACTCGGCGACCGGGTCGACGTCGTATACGAGGAACGGGCGACCCGACAGGTCGAGCGCGACCTGTACGAGCGCTTCGTCGAGCGGCACGAGCGCGTTGGCGAACCGTCTGACGCCCGCCTTGTCGCCGAGCGCCTCGCGTACCGCGGTGCCGAGCACGATTCCGACATCCTCAACCGTGTGGTGGAGGTCGACGTTGAGGTCGCCGGTCGCGCGCACGGTGAGGTCGAGACCACCATGCTTCCCGAGTTGCTCGAGCATGTGGTCGAAGAACGGGATGCCCGTCGCGACCGCGACCGTGCCGCTCCCATCGAGCCCGACCTCGACGTCGACGGTGGTCTCTTTGGTTTCCCGGTGTTGTGTCGACGTACGCGCCGCCGTCGCCGTCATGCCGCCACCTCCGGCAGTACCTCGCGCATTGCGGTGAGGAATGCGTCGTTCTCGACCCGTGAGCCAATCGTGACCCGCAAACACTCAGGCAAACGCGGCCAGCGCGAAAAGTCGCGCACGAGCACACCTTTCTCGAGCAACGCGTTCCACAACGCGTGACCGTCGCCGTGCATTTGCAACAGCACGAAGTTCGCACCCGACGGGAACACCCGCAGCTCGGGGCGCGCGTTCAAGGCCGCCGCGACGCGTTCACGCTCATTGATCAGCGTCGCGACGCGCTCCGCCATTTCGTCACGGTGACGTAACGCAATCACACCCGCGAGTTGCGTGGGTGACGACAGGCTGTACGGGAGCAACACCTTTTCGAGTTCGGCGACGACCCACGCCGGTGCGACGGCGAAACCGAGTCGCAGCGCAGCCATCGACCACACCTTCGAATACGTGCGCACCACCACAACCGATCGTGAGTCGTCGACCAGTTCGAGCGCGCTCCAATGGGAGAACTCACCGTACGCTTCGTCGACTACGAGGAGCGCGCCGACATCGGCCGCCGCGTCCGCGAGGGCAACGAGCGTGTCGCGCGCTTCGACCGTGCCGGTCGGGTTGTTAGGGCTGCACACGAACACGATCGACGGCTCGGTGTCGCGCACGAGGGCGGCGGAGGCATCGGGGTCGAGGAGGAATCCCGGAAGGCGCTCGCCCTCCACCACGTCCGTACCGGTGAGGCGCGCGATGTGCCCGTGCAACGCGTACGTGGGTTCGAACACGAGCGCCCGCCGTGACGCGCCTCCGTAGGTAAGGAGCAGCGTTTGCAGCACCTCGTTGCTGCCGTTCGCGCAGAACAGACGCTCGGTTGGCTGCCCGAGGTGCGTTCCAAGCGCCTCGCGTAGGTCGCGTGCGGCGCGGTCGGGATACCGGTTGAAGGTGAGCTCCCGAAGCGCGGCGAGCCACTCGTCGATGAAGCCCGGGGGCGGCGCGAACGGGCTTTCGTTCGTGTTCAAACGCACCGGCACGTCGATCTGCGGCGAGTGGTAACCCTCCAACGCCTGCAGGTCTTCGCGCGGCAACGCCCGCCGCGAGATTCCCGGCGTCATTGCTCTTCCACGCGCAGCCGCAGCGCCTGCGCGTGCGCGTCGAGCCCTTCAGCTTCGGCGAGCACGATCGCGTACGGCGCGACATGCCGCAGGGCATCGCGTCCGAGCGTCACCACGTGCACGTGCTTTTGGAAGTCGGCGACGCGTAACGCGCTCGCGTAGCGAGCGGTGCCGCCGGTCGGGAGGACGTGGTTCACCCCGGCGACGTAGTCGCCGACGACGGCGGATGCATAAGGGCCGACGAACACCGCCGCGGCGTGGCGTACGAGCGGTACCAACACCCCGGCGTCCGCGCACATCAATTGCAAGTGTTCGGGCGCGATCGCGTTCGTGGCGTCAATCGCCTGTTCGGGCCCGTCGACCAAGATCGCTTGGCCGCCGGTGCTGAGCGTGGCCGCCGCGTCGTCGCGCCGCGGCGACGATGTGAGCAGGACGTCGAGCGCGGTCTCGACCGCTTCCACCACTTGGGGCACCCACGTGACGAGGATGGCGGCGCCACCCGGACCGTGCTCGGCCTGGGCGAGGAGATCGGCAGCCACGTACACCGGGTCGGAAGTTTCGTCGGCGACGACGGCCAGCTCCGACGATCCTGCGATCGAGTCGATGCCGACGACCCCCGCCAGTTGACGCTTCGCCTCGGCCACGTAGGCATTCCCGGGCCCGACGACCACGTCGACCGGGCGAATGCTCTCAGTGCCGTACGCCAGCGCGGCGATGGCCTGCGCGCCGCCCACTCGGTAGACCTCGTCGACGCCGGCAAGTGCGGCGGCGGCGAGCGTGACCGGCGCGACGTTTCCGTGCTTGTCGGCCGGAACGCACACCACGACTTCGGTCACTCCTGCGACACGTGCCGGCACTGCCGTCATCAACACAGACGACGGGTACGACGCGCGGCCGCCCGGCACGTAACAGCCGGCACGGTCGACGGGCACGATCAGTTCGCGTACCTCGACGCCGGCGCGCTCGTGCTTCGCTTCGCGCTCGCGCTGCGCCTCGTGCCAGGCCAGGATTTGGTCGCGGGCGAACTCCAGCGCGGCGCGTACGTCGGGATCGATACCGGCGAGCGCGGCATCGAGATCGGCTCGGCTCAGCGCAAACTGGTCGAGCCGGCAGCCGTCGAACCGCTCGGTGAGGTCGCGCACGGCGGCGTCTCCGTCGACCCGCACGGACTCGATCAGGTCCCGCACAACCGCTGCGATGTCGTCGGTCGAGGGGCTCGTACGGCGCAGCGCGGACCGGAGGTCGGTGCGGGCGCCGCGAACGTCGATACGGGTCAACATGGAGGTTTGGATGGTAGTGGCGGCCTCGGTTGCGGGCTCGATGCATTCACGCGCGACGCTGCTGTGGTGAGCTCCACCTCAGACCTCGCCACCATCTCGAGCATCGCGACCCAGGTCGACGAGCTTGCCCGGCGGATCACCCAGCTCGCCGAGTCCTACGGCACCACCCCCGACTCGGCGATCGCCGGCGAGCTGTACGCAGTGGAGCGCGCGTTGAATGCCGCCATGCGTTCCCTCGACCGCGTCAGCCGGCTCCTCTCCGGGAGCTAGCCGGCGGCTTTCTTCGCCGGGGCCTTCCTCGCGCGCTTCGCCGTCTTCTTCTCGTTCCCGTCGATCTTGAACGCGGACGGGCAAATCTCGTTCAGCACGCAGATGTCGCAGCGCGGGCGGCGCGCCAGGCATACCCGGCGGCCATGCTCGATCAAGCGCAACGACAGGCGCCCCCACTCCTCGGGTGGTACGAGCGCGTTCAGGTCGCGCTCGATCTTCACTGGATCGGTTTCGGTGGTGAGACCCAAGCGCCGCGACAAGCGCGTCACGTGCGTGTCGACCGGCAGGCCGGGCAAGTCGTAAGCAACTGAACGCACGACGTTGCCGGTCTTGCGTCCCACACCGGGCACGGTGACGAGATCGTCGAGTTCGGTCGGCACCTCGCCGCCGAAACGATCAACGAGCGCATTCGCCATGCCGATGATGCTGCGCGTCTTGGCGCGGAAGAAGCCGGTGGACTTGATGATCTCTTCGACGTCCGCCGGATTCGCATGCGCGAGGTCGGCCGGCGAGGGGTACCGGGCGAACAGCGCGGGCGTCACCATGTTCACGCGCAGGTCAGTGGTCTGGGCCGAGAGAATGGTGGCCGTGAGCAGTTCGTAGGCGTCGCGATGTTCGAGCGCGCAGCGCACGTCCGGGTACTCCTGCTTCAGCAGCCGCACGACCTCCATTGCGCGTGCCTTCGCCCCTCGAGGTCGTGCCATCGCGAGAACCGTAGCGACCGCGTCCGGGCCGCTACGTTCCTGGTCGATGTCGATAGATGTGGCGCCCGCGGTCGATGCCGCATCGACCCAAGACCGAACAATCATCGAGGCGCTCGACCGTTCATCTCGTACTGCGACCGGTCACGAAGCGCTCAACGAAGCGGTTTGGATCGACCTCGACGATCCGCAACCGGGATCGGCCGGCTTCTTCGCCTCCGACGGTGATCGCCGTATCGGGTACGCGCACGTCGCGCGCCTCGACAACGACGCCTCCGACACGTGGACCCTGGGCGTCGCCATCGATCCCTCTGCACCGCTCGATGCGACTGCGACGGCGCTGATCGACGCGGCGGTCAAGCACGTCGCGCGCTCGGGTGGCGGCACATTGGTGTTCTGGCGCTTCTCGCCCGACGAAGCCGAGGACTCGCGGATACGAGCGCTCGGGTTCACGGTGGCGCGAGAGCTGTTCCAGATGCGCGTACCGCTGCCGCTCGCCGAAACGGCCGAATGGCCCGCCGGCGTGGCGGTACGCATCTTCGAGCCGGGCCGCGACGACGCCGAATGGCTGGCGGTGAACAACCGCGCCTTCGCCGGTCACGCCGAGCAGGGCGCGTGGACCCAGGCGACTCTCCAGCGTCGCCTCGCCGAGCCGTGGTTCGATCCCTCACTGTTCCTCCTCGCCGTCGACGAGCAGGGCGTCGTCGGGTTCAACTGGGGCAAGTTGCACCCTCCCACCGACGACGACCCCGAACTCGGCGAGATTTTCGTGATCGGCGTGGACGACCGCGGTCGGGGCCTGGGGCTCGGGCGGCCACTGGCCATCGCCGGCCTCGACCTCATGGCGCGCCGGGGCGCGACCATGGGGATGCTGTACTCAGCAGCAGACAACGAACCCGCGCTGCGGCTCTACCGCTCGCTCGGGTTCACCGTGTACCGCGTCGATCGCGCCTACGAACGCACCATCGAGCCCAAATGACCACACTCACGCGCTACGGCGCGTCCCGCAACGACATCGAAGTACTGCTCGCCTCGTGGGGCGAGCCGGCCTATCGCGCCCGGCAGGCGTGGGAAGGCCTGTGGGTGCAGCGCGAACCCCTCGAGCAGATCACGACGCTGTCGCGCGATCTACGGGCCCGCCTCGCCGAGGCGCTCCCCCTCACCCTCGACGTTGCAACCGAACGCAGCGCCGACCGCGGCAAAACGATGAAGTGGTTGTGGCGTTGCGCCGACGGCGCCCAGATCGAGACCGTGCTCATGCGCTACCCGCAGCGCGCGACGGTGTGCATCTCGTCACAGGCCGGGTGCGCGATGGGCTGCACGTTCTGCGCGACGGGACAAGCTGGTTTCGAGCGCCACCTGCGTACCGATGAAATCCTCGAGCAGGTGCTGCGCGCTGCCCACGCGTCACCGCAACGAGTTGCGAACGTCGTGTTTATGGGCATGGGTGAACCGTTGGCGAACGTCGACCCGGTCCTCGAGTCCATCACGCGCTTGCATCAAGACCTCGGGCTTTCGGCTCGCCACATCACCGTGTCGACGGTCGGCATCGTGCCGGGCATGCAACGCCTCACCAAGTTCCCGCTTCCGGTCACGCTGGCCGTGTCCTTGCACGCTCCCGACGACAACCTCCGCAACGACCTCGTCCCGGTGAACAAGCGCTACCCGCTCGCCGACGTCATCAACGCCGCCCGAACCTACGCGGCGACGAAGGGGCGGCGCGTGAGCTTCGAGTACGCATGCATCGCCGGCGTGAACGACCACCCCGACCAGGCCGAGGCCCTCGCCCGCCGCTTGCAAGACTTTCCCGCCGGCGCGCACGTGAACCTGATCCCGCTCAACCCCACGTCGGCGTACCGCGGCACGACACCACCCGTCATTCGGCTCCGGACCTTCGCGGAGCGGCTCACGGAGCGGGGCGTGAACGCGACGGTGCGGCGCAATCGGGGCGTCGAGATCGACGCCGCCTGCGGGCAGTTACGGGCGCGGGAGGCCGTCCTGGAACCGACGGGCTCCTCGGCCACAATGAAGCCGTGAACAACCGCTGGTTCAACGCGCACCTTCCTCAGACGCTGCAGATCGCCGTACTGCTCCTCTACATCGACGCGGTATTCCTCGTTATCTACGGCGCGGTGTACGGCATCTACCTACTCATCGTCGTCGGCTTCGTGGCGGGTGGCTACGGGATCGCCAACGAGAAGAAGTGGGGTTACATCGTCGGCCTGGTCTCCGCGATCATCCAGGTACTCATCCTGCTGAGCTTCGGTTTGAACGCGATCGTCAACAACGGATTGATCCTCAATCTCATGTTCGACGCCGCGCTCGTCGCGCTCCTCGCGCATCCGCAGAGCCGGGAGTACCAGCGGATCTGGTTCAAGTGAGTGCCGGCGCGACCGACGTCGTACTCACTCTCACGGAGCGCCTGCAACCACTCGAACTCGCGGTAGAGGTTGCGTGGTGGGATGCCGCGACCCACGCGGGCGACGACACCGAACGCCGGCGGGTCGAGGCTGAGGTCGCCTACACGGACGCGCTCGCGGATCCCGACGCGTTCGCGGCGGTGCGGGACGCGCGCGCCGGCAATGGTGCCGAGCCCCTCGTCGCCCGGCAGCTCGACATCCTCCACGACGCGTTCGCACCCAACCAAGTCGCAAGTGACCTGCGCCAGGAGACCGTAGAACTACGCGCCAACATCGAATCGACGTTCTCCGCCCACCGCGGAACAGTCCACGGCGAACCGGTCGACGACAACACCATCGCGCACGTCCTGCGGAGCAGCACCGATGTGGGTGAACGAAAGGCGGTATGGGAAGCGTCGAAGACCGTGGGCGCCGCGGTTGCGGATCGGGTGCGCCGGCTCGCGCACCTGCGGAACCAGGCTGCACGCGACCTCGGACACCGCGACCACTTCTCGCTCACGCTCGCGACGACCGAACTCGACGAAGCGCGCTTGTTCGCGACGCTCGACGAGGTCGACGCACTCACCGCCTCGACGTTCACCGGCTGGAAAGCTTCGCTCGACGACGCGCTCGCGCAGCAATACGGGTGCGCGAAGCCGGATCTTCGCCCGTGGCACTACGACGACCCCTTCTTCCAGCAGGCGCCACGACTCGTGGCGGTAGACCTCGATCCGTATTTCGATGCCGTCGATCTCGCGCAACGCACGATCCGCACCTACGAGGGTTTGGGCCTCGATGTCGGCGGGATCGTCGAGCGCAGCGACCTCACGCCTCGGGCCGGCAAGAACCAGCACGCGTTCTGTATCGACATCGACCGGGCCGGCGACGTTCGGGTGCTGTGCAACAACGTGCCGAACGAGCAGTGGATGGAAACCATGCTCCACGAGTTCGGCCACGGCGTGTATTTCGACGCGGTCGACCGGTCGTTGCCATGGCTGCTCCGCACGATGCACGCGCTCACCACTGAGGGCGTCGCCATGCTGATGGGCCGCCTCGTACACGACCGGGATTGGCTGCGCGCGATCGGCGCGGTGTCGGCCAACGACCTCGAGCGTGTCGCTCCTCGCCTCGCCGACGCGCGTCGCGCGCAGCTGCTCGTGTTCGCCCGCTGGGTGCTCGTGATGACCAACTTCGAACGCGCGCTGTACGCCAACCCCGATGCAGACCTCGACACCCACTGGTGGGACCTCGTGGAGCGTTATCAGCAGCTGCGGCGGCCGGATGATCGTCACGAACCCGACTGGGCCGCCAAGATCCACATCGCGAGTGCGCCCGTCTATTACCAGAATTACCTCTACGGCGAGCTCGTCGCGTCCCAACTCCAGGACACGCTCGGCGGCGAGGGTGCGCTGGTGGATCGGGCTGAGTCGGGCCGCACACTCGTGGAGCGCTTCTTCCGTCCCGGCGCATCGCTGCGCTGGGATCATTTGATCGAGCACGCAACCGGCGAACCGCTCAGCGCCCGTGCGTTCGCTCGCCAACTCGCGCAGTAGCGGCCCGTAGCCGTGTGCGACACGCTGTGCGTCATCGGCCGTGACCGCACGCTGTTCGCGAAGAACTCCGACCGCCCGTTCCGCGAAGCGCAAGTGATCGAATGGCACGCGCGCCGCACCGCCGGCGCGAGTCTGCGCACGCAGTACCTCACGATCCCGGATTCGAACGCGCACGCGTTGCTCGGCTCGCGGCCCACCTGGCTATGGGGCCTTGAACACGGCGTGAACGAGCACCACGTGGCAATCGGCAACGAGAAGATATGGACTGTCGACGACGCGCGCGCCGAACCGCCGGCACTCCTCGGTATGGACCTCGTTCGGCTCGCCCTCGAACGGGCAACCGACGCCGACGTTGCGCTCGACGTGCTCACGTCGTTGCTCGAACAGTACGGACAGGGCGGCACCGGCGAACCAGACGTCGACCATCCCTATTTCTCGTCGTTCCTCATCGCCGACCCGCGCGCCGCGTGGGTAGTGGAGACGAGCGCCCGAACGTGGGTGGCGCGTCCGGTCGACGACGCTGCATCGATCTCGAACCGCATCGCGGTGCGAACCGACTGGACGCGTGCGTCGAACAACGTCGCGCCGGGCACCGACTTCGACGTTTGGCGTAATCCCAAAACACCAACCGGCATTGCCGATCATCGCCTCCGCGCCACCAGTGCTGCGGTCGCGACCGGCGCCGCCGCGCTCGACCCGCGAGATGTGGTCGCGACGCTGCGCCACCACGGCGCCCGTGCGTGGGGTCGCCCCGGAGCCGACCCGCACGACGTCGACCCGCCGCCGGTGGATGTCGGCGACGATTGGAGCGGTGTGACCGTGTGCATGCACGTTCGCAACGATCAGGTGACCACGGCATCGATGGTCGCGGAGCTCGCTGCCGATCCCGACGTCGCGCTGCGGGTGTGGGCCTGTTTGGGGAACCCCTGCGTGAGTGTCTACGTGCCTGCGTTTCCGCCGGCGGTGCCAACCCAATGGGCGGACCCGAGCCAATGGCAGCGCTTTGCCAGATTGCGCGAGCGGGTCGAAGGCGGCAGCGACGCCCTTGCGGTGGTCCGCGCTGAGCTGGCTCCGGTCGAAGCAGCGCTATGGGACGAAGCCGACGACATCGCGTCCAGCGGTGATGCGCGTGCTCGGGCGGGGTTCGCAGCGCGCGCCTGGGGCCCCGTCGACGCCGCCCTTAGTCGCCTCGCCGTGTAGGGCACCGCACCCCCGGTCCGACCGGAGCCGTCGATTTCGATGGGCCAAGGGCGCGCCGCTACCTTGCCGCGAGTTGTGGGGCTGAAAGGGCCGCTGTATATGGAGTTCAACCTCGCGGACCTGTGGGAACGCGTGGTCGACACCGTCCCGGATCACGAAGCGTTCGTCTGTGGCGACCGCCGCTACACGTACCTCGAGGCCGATGAGCGGGCGAACCGACTCGCGCACGCGCTCGCGGCGCGCGGGATCGGGCCCGGTGACCACGTCGCCCTCTACCTGCACAACTCGGTCGAGTACCTCGAAGCAATGCTCGCGGCCTTCAAGATGCGAGCGGTACCGATCAACGTCAATTACCGCTACGTCGAAGACGAACTTCGTTATCTGTTGGACGACGCCGACGCGCGCGCGGTGATCTTCGACGCGCAGTTCGCGCCCAAGCTCGCGCGAATCCGCGACCACCTTCCGAAACTCGACACCTTCCTCGCGGTCGACGACGGCACCACGATCGCCGACGTCACGAACGACTTGCCGAACGCGCAGCGGTACGACGACGCGCTTGCCGCGGCGTCGCCTCAACGCGACTTTGCCCCGCGCTCCCCCGACGACCTCTACATCCTCTACACGGGCGGCACCACCGGCATGCCGAAGGGTGTGATGTGGCGCCACGAAGATGTCTTCTTCGGCGCGATGGGCGGCGCCGGCGGCGCGAGCCAGATGATCACTACTCCGGAGGAGATCGAAGATCGCTGTCGCGAAGCACGCACCCGTTGCGTCCCCGCGTGTCCATTCATGCACGGCACCGCGCATTGGATGGCACTCGGCGCACTGTTCACCGGCGGCACCGTGATCGTGTATCCCAACCAACACTTCGACCCATTGGGTCTCTGGCAGCTCATCGAGCGCGAAGAAGCGAACTTCCTCGTAATCGTGGGCGACGCGTTCGCACGACCCCTCGTCGACGCGCTCGCGAGCCCCGAGGGCAGCGCGCTCGACGTGTCGTGTTGTCGCGTCCTGCTGTCGGGCGGCGCGATCCTCTCGCCGTCGGTGAAGCAATCCCTGGTGGATCGGCTTCCGGGCACGGTCGTGGTCGACGGCTATGGAGCGTCGGAAACCGGCGGCCAAGGCCAATCGGTCACCGTTGCGGGCGGCGAGATCGCCGGCGCGCCCCGCTTCCAGATGAACAACGAGACGACCGTGCTCGACGAACACCAGCAACCGGCCGCGATAGGTGCGGTCGGCCGCCTGGCGCGTCGCGGCTATATCCCGCTCGGTTACTACAAGGATCCGGAGAAGACGGCGGCGACGTTTCCGGTGATCGACGGCGTGCGCTGGGCGGTGCCGGGCGATCACGCGGTGCTCGACGCCGACGGCATGATCACGCTGCTCGGTCGCGGCTCCGTGAGCATCAACACGGGCGGCGAGAAGGTGTATCCCGAAGAAGTCGAAGCGGCGTTGAAGTCTCATGCGAGCGTGCTGGACGTGATCGTCGTGGGCGTCCCCGACGCACGCTGGGGTGAGCGCGTGGTCGCAGTGGTGCAGCCGCGCCTCGGCGAGCGTGTCAGCCTCGATGGGCTGCAAGCTCATGCGGGCTCGCACGTGGCCCGATACAAAGTGCCGCGCGACCTCGTGGTGGTCGAGGAGATCGTGCGCTCGCCCTCCGGCAAGCCCGATTACCGCTGGGCACGCGCGACCGCAATAGAGAAGATGAGCAACGGGTAGCGTCGAGAGGTGGTGAACCGCCTCGCTTCGGAGACCAGCCCGTACCTCCGCCAGCACCGCGACAACCCGGTTGATTGGTACGCGTGGGGCGACGACGCGTTCGCGCGCGCTCGCGACGTAGACAAGCCGATCTTCTTGTCGGTCGGTTAT
>JAODBJ010000187.1 GCA_025463905.1 Actinomycetes bacterium | reverse complement strand
ACGCCGACGTCAAACGCGCCGACGACGTCCTGAGTTGGCTGGCAACCCAGACCCGTCCGGCGGCGTCGCCCGCGGCGCTGCAGACCGCGGCATACCTCCTACGCGACGAACCCGGGCTCAACCTCGTCCGCAACTGGCGGGCGCACGGCGCGCACGCGCGGCCTGCTCCGGCGGCCGCTGCATCACCGTCGAGCAACGGCGCCCACACGCCCGACATCGACGTGCGTGAGGAACTCGAGGTCAGCGTCGCGCCCGCGTGACGGCCGCCGGCCTCATTGCTGGCACGGATTGTTCGGGAGCACCCGCTGGAAATTCTCGTAGAAGACCTGGGTCGCCCGCGGCCCGATCGGATAGAAGGTCGCAACCACGGAGCCGAACTCACTCGTCGCGCTTCCGCCGAAGGTGTTCTTCGCGCCGGGTACCGCGGGGCCGCCCTCCCGCCATTCGCACCCACCGCTCGGTGACTTTCCGCTGGTGAACATCGGATAGAAGTCGACGCCCTTCGGCGGGACGGTGCATGCCGACAGCGTGTCGTTCGTGCAGTACCCGAATGCTCGTTCAAGGTTCACGAGGTCGGTTTCGAACGCGACCTGACTGTATTGCGTCCCGTGCTTGAAGGTGGGGCTGGTGAACCTGACCGGCTCGGCCGTTCGGGTGGGATCGGCACCCGTACCCGGCCACACGTTGTGGTACGTCGGCCCGTCGAAGTCGACGTCGGTGTCGAGACAACCGTTGATCGGGACGAGAAGCGATGCCGACGCGCGGAAACATGCGTGGTCGTCGGCGTCGCGCGTCGGATCGGTCGCGCTCCCTCCCGACTTGCAGTTGCCGGCCACGCCGACCTTGTTGCAATACTCGAAGTGACCGATCTCGTCGGAGTACGAGACGTTCAGGGAGTGCGCGGTCCACTCGGCGCGCGTGTGCGGTCCCGACGTCGAGAACTGCGGGTGAAACGCGTACGGCAGTTCCTTGCACGTCTTCGCGGTGGGGTCGAACACCACCTGCGCGAAACCGTTCGCCGTACTCGCGGTCATCGACCCGGATACGCCCGACGTGTGGTCGTTCAACGAGATCGTGAGCCCGGCTGCGGTGTCGTGCATATCGACCGTGACTCGGTCGCCGGGATTCATCACCATGTCGGTCGCCGGGTTGAACGTGAGCCCGGGTTGGTTGCTGGTGAGTGGAGAGTTCTCGAGCGGACTGGCCGGAGCGTGCGCCACGCCGGACTTGGTGATGAACGCGAAGTTCACGGGTTCGTCGCTCACCTTGGCGAGGCAGTCCGGATTGTTCTCTGCGCCGGTCAGATCACTGATGTTGAGCGAGTCGACGTTGAGCGCCGCGCACCACTGCGTCGCAGTGCACGACACGCCGGCGGGCCAGCCGGTCCATCCCGGTGGGTAGAACTGCATCTCCATGAACGCGCTGCCGGGGTGGTGGCCGATCCAATCGGGCGCACGCGGGTCGGGCGAGTCGAAGATGTTCTTGTCGGAGTTCGGCGTGCACGGAGCGTTCGTGAACTCGGGCGACGACTGGTTGTCGCACAGAATCATGCCGAACCAGAACGCGGGATGCAGCTGGAAGTTCCAGGTTCCGCCGGTCGCGTCGTTCGTCGGTGCGACGGCACTGTCGCGCGGCAACGTGAGTGGGTACGTCGCTTGGTTCCCCGAACCCGGCGTGTTCGAATAGAACGCGACGGCCGGCTCGTCGTGACCCGAGTATTGGCCTTCGTAGTTTTTGTGGCGCGCAGTATCGGTGCACATGTAGGGATGTTGCTCGCACATCGATGTTGCCGTCGTGCCACTCGCGGGAGCCGCGCTGGTGACGCTGAGCGCCACCGCCGGAGTCGCGAGTAGTACCGCCACTGAACCGACCAGGAACACGCGCGCACGTCGCCGCATCGCTCCTCCCCCTCCGTCGCCGTGCGCTCACCCTAAGAATCTGATCGCAAGTGCACAAGGGACAACCCGCGGCGCTACGCCCACAATGGGCGTATTGCGCGTCCGGCTGGTTATACCGTTATGTCCGTTATATTCGCTCCGGTAGGTGGTACAAAGCCGTCGAAGGCGCTGCAACGGCGTGCGGTGTGCCTTCTGGGCACGCATGGGGGATGCTTGCGAGGACATGCGTAACGAAAACGAATCGGACCCGCCGTCGCTCCACCGCTTCTCGGTGTCGACGCCGCGCGGCACCGGACAAGACGACGTCGCGGAGTTGCTCCGCCAAGTGGCCGCTGCGCTCGAAGCCGCCGGCGCCGTCGACGTCACCGACATCACTTTCCACGTCGACGCCTCCGACGAAGGTCCGTGGCCGTCGATGACCGTGTACTACGAGATCGACGACGCGGCGATCGAAGACTTGGCGGACGCCGGCACGGACGACACCGACCGCGATGCCGACGCTCATACCGGTCTCCACGTCGACCTCGTGAGCGAAGAACACTCCGAAGTCGCCGACGCCGAGAACCCGTACGTCGACGACGTCCTCCCCGTCGCCGCGGCGGCGTTCGTAACCCGGCCCGCCGCGCCACCGACGCGGCTGCCATACGTCGTCGACGACGCAGACGATGCATCCGCGCTCGGGCGACTGAAGCGCCTGTTGCGCCCGCGCCCACACTCCTTTTGATCGCAGAAGGACACCGAAAGCGGTCGGTTTCTGAGATCAAATCCAGTTCACTGGCGCGCGACGGCGTTGCGTAACGCGGGCGCGAGGTCGCCGTGCCGTTGCACGTCGACTTCGGCGAGCCCAAGCCACTCGCCCAACGTTCGTAGCTCGGTCGCGAGCGCGTCGATCGCATCGTCGGTGATCGCGGGCTCGGCGAACGCGCCACGCACTTCCAACGTGCCGCGCTTGCGGTCGGCACGAAGGTCCACGCGCGCCGCGAAGCGCTCGCGGTGCAGGAAGGGCAGCACGTAGTACCCCCACACGCGCTTCGGTTGCGGCACGTAAATCTCGATCCGGTAGTGGAAGCCGAAGAGCCGTTCGAGCCGCTTGCGCTCCCACACGAGCGGATCGAAGGGCGAGAGCAGCGTCGACGCGTTCACTCGCCGGGGGATGCGCGCGTCGGGAAGTACGTACGCGGGGTCTTTCCACCCCTCGACCCGCACCGCGACGAGGTCGCCCTCTTCCGCGAGTTCGGCCACGAGCGGTCGCGTGTGCGGCACGTTCAGTCGCCAGTAGTTGGAGAGGTCGGTCGAGGTCGCCACGCCGAGCGCTCGCGCCGCGAGCATGAGCAACGCGCGTTTCGCATCAGGTTCGGCCGGCGTGGGCCGCGCGAGCACCGACGCCGGCAACACGCGTTCGGGAAGGTCGTAGATGCGTTCGAAGTTCGTCCCGCGTCGCGCGGTGATCCGCCCGGACCAGAACAGGAGCTCGAGCGCGCGCTTCGCGTCGTGCCAGCCCCACCACGGCCCACTCCGACTGCGACCGGGGTCGAGTTCGGCGGCGGTGATCGGACCGCGCGCTGCCACTTCGTCGAATACCGCCTCGACGTACTTCGGTTTGCGCTGGTGCAGATCGACGAGCCCGCTCCACGCCTCACCGTTGTACGCGCGCTCCATCCGCCATCGAAAAAGGGGATAGTGCTCGACGGGGATGAGCGAGGCCTCGTGACCCCAGTACTCGAACAGCTCGGCGTCGGCCGACATGCGTGGCAGTACGTCGCGCGTGTGCGAACCGAGGCGCGCGAACAGCGGCATCTCCTGCGCCCGAACGAGCACGTTCACCGAATCGATCTGGATACAGCCGACGTTGTCGAAGAGCCGCCGCACGTGCCGGCGGTCGATCCGCCCGGTCGGCCGCGGTGCGGCGAAACCCTGCGCGCCGAGCGCGAGACGACGAGCGCGCACCAGCGACAACGTTTCCATGGGCGGCATTCTGCCGTCAGGCGATCGCCGAAAGCGGGGGCGGCCGGCGGCTGGGCAGGGGAACACGCCGCCGGCCACCCCAGCGAAGTCACGTTGCCGCAACTTGGTCGTTTAGGGCAACTCGCACGGACCGTACTTTCGCTTCGCGCTTCAGGCAACAGAGCGAAGCGCGACGAGTACGCGCCCGCGGTGGTCCGGCGCAGTCAGACAGTTGGTTCGACGGCGTCTTCGACATCGTCGATCGTCGGGCTGCGGACGACGCCGATCAGTGCGCCGACCGCGACGAGTGAACCCACGATCTCGAGCGCGCCCGGTGCATCGCCGAACACGGTCCATCCGGCGATCGCAACCATCGAAGGCTCAGCCAGGAGCACCGGCGCCGACTCCGATGCCGGCACGTACTTGTGCGCCCAGACCATCGTGATGTGCGCGCAGGTGCCTGTGACCATCACGGCCGCGGCGTACCCGAGGGCGTGGCCGCCAAGGTGTATTCCGCCGGTGGCAACCACCGTGAGCGGCGTGAGGAACAATGCGGCGAACGTCAACGCGCCGGTCATGAAGACGAGCGGGTCGGTGCCGAAACGGTGGCGCACCCACCGCCCGTAGAGGTGCCAGCCCGCGTTCACGAACAAGCTGAGCAGCGCGAGCAGATCGCCGGCGAGACTCCATGTGCCTCGGCCAGAGGCCGCGACCGCGACGAGTGCGGTGCCCGCCACTGCCACCAGGCACCGCACCACCAGGCTGCGCGCGACGCGTTCGTGCATGAGCGACACCGCGACCGCGATGATCACCACCGGCTGCAGCGACGGGATCAAGGTCGCGTCGAGCAACGTCGTTTGCCCGAGCGCCGCGAACGCGGTCGCCGCGCCGCCCGCGAAGAGCGCGCCCGCGGCTGCCATGAGCGCGAACCATGCCGCGCGGCCGCGGCCGGGAACGCTGATGATCGAGGCGCCCGGGTGACGCCGCGCCCGCAGCCACACGATCGTGTACAGCGGAGGCAACGCGAACCAACAACGCCAGGTGGTGAACCGCATGGCGTCGGCGTGCGCGGCCCGCACCAGCAACGCGCAGCCGGCCCAGCCGGTGACCGCGACCCAAACCCCGGCGTAAGGACCGACTCGCAGGCCCGATCGCCTTACTCCCAGCCCGAGGCGGCGCGGTTTGGCAGGAGCGACGTCGACCACGGCTGCACGGTACAGATCAGGTGGCGCACCCGATCTATCGATTTCGGGAGGTCACTGGGCTGCAGGTGCTAGCGCCGCTTCTTCTTCTTGCGGAACATTTTGCGGCGAGCGCCGCGCTCCTGCTCGGCCTGGAGGTCGGCACCGGCGAGGTTCACGATGTTTTCCGCTTCGTCGAGGAGGGCCGCGACGTCGTCGCCGAGCACCGGCGCGGGCTCCGGGACCTGCTTGGCGGGCGTGCCCAGACTCCCGTGCTGCCACCCGACGTCGAACACGCTCCGCTCGTAACGTGGGCACTGGTCCGGGCACTTCCACGGCGCCTCAGGCGCGAGGTCGATACGACATTTCCGCACGACGTCACCCGTTGGGTAGGTGCGGCTGTCGTAGTGCCGGCAATCGGTGCGCATGGTCACCCCACCATTGTGGCAAATGCACAACCCGGCAACGACGCGCCTGACCTGGCGTTACGCCGCCACGAGCATTGCGCTGATCTGCTCGGCGTCGTCGCTGACGCGAGAAGCCAGTTCGTGCACTTCCGGCGCGGCGATGCCCAGCTCGAACAGGACGGCCTCAGGGTCGGCGGCCGGGTCATAGCCGAAGGCGCCGGCGTCGGGCAGAGCGATCTGCACGAGGGCTTCACCGGCTATCACCGCGTGGGTCAGAGTCAGCGACCCGGCCACGTCGCCGTGATGCGACGCGACGCCGTCGACGATGGTCGACGGGAGGCGCCACGCGGCCAGCGCGATCCCGCCCAGCTGGGCGTGGTCGGCACCGAAGCGCAGCGCCTCGGCCGCGAGAAGGTCGACCGGCGCGGACTCGGCGATCTTTGCGTAAGCCTCGGAGTCGAACTGATACGCGAGCGCGACTCCGAGGTCGTGGAGGAGCCCGGCGCACAACGCATCCGCAGCCGCGAGGCCGAACCGGCCGGCAAGTCGCGACGCGGCCACACCGACCG
>JAODBJ010000085.1 GCA_025463905.1 Actinomycetes bacterium | reverse complement strand
CGGGCTACGACGACGTCGTCGACTTGTTCCCCGCCCTGCGCCGGCGATGGAAGTTGGCGGCCGGCGCGCTGTCCGGAGGAGAGCAACAGATGCTGGCGGTAGCACGCGCACTTGTGCAGCGACCTCGCGCATTGCTGATCGACGAGATGAGCATGGGACTCGCGCCCGTGATCGTCGAGGGCCTGCTCCCGCTGGTGCGCCGGGTCGCCGACGAAACGGGCGCGGCGGTCGTGCTCGTCGAGCAACACGTGCACCTCGCGCTCGAGATCGCAGACCAGGCAATGGTCCTCGCGCACGGCGAAACGATTTTGTCGGGCAACGCCGAGGAACTCGCCGGCGACATCAACGACCTCGAAGCCGCGTACCTCGGTGCCGCCGAGTGAAGGACATCAGGGACGGCCCGGACGAGGAGTACTGGGACCGGCTGCGGGCGATGATGGGCCCCGACGGTCTCATGACGTACTGGTACCTCGGACGTGCGTTCAACCAGCACGAAGATCCCGACACGATGCGCTTGCGACGCGACATGCGCAACCCGACCGGCGGGATCATGGCCGCACCGCTGGCCATCGCCGCGCCGGAGACCGGCGGATGGCGCGACCGCGACGTCGTACCCGTTCCCGTTGCGTACTCGCTGCACATCATCGATGACGCCGTCGACGTCAGCGAGATTCGAGTCACCCGATCGACGGTGCGACAGGGACGCAGAATGGGTTTCAGTCGCTCGGAAATTGTCGACGCCGCGCATCCTGACCGCGTGATCGCCGTCACCACCGGCATCGGCATCACCCTGGGAGACGCTCCGCCATCGTTCCGGCCCATCGACCTGCCACCGGATGTCCCCGACACTGACGAGCTCCCGGCGCTCCACGTCGTGTTCGGCGCCATCCGCGACGCCAACGGTTGGCGGCTCCCGGCGTTGGGCCCAAAGCATGCGTCCACATCAGCGTCCCTCCACTTGGGGCCGATCCACGTGGTCTTCGAGGCAGCCGCCATGGAACTCGCCGCCGAGCGGGCGGGCACCGACGCGCTCCAAGCCGAGGAGTGGGACGTGCACTTCGTCGCTCCTGGAACCGTCGGGCCGTTCGCGGTCGAGGCCGAAGCCGGCGCCGGGACCAACGGCCGAGTCATGACGCGTCTCACTCTCATCGACGAAGGTCGCGCCGGCGCGACTGTCGCCTCGGGAGTTGCGGTCTTCCGCGCCAGCCGGCAGGCGCTCTAGGCCGGTCTAGGCCGTCGCCGAGTAACGCTCGCGCCACTCGTGCTTGGAGCGGATTGTCGTGTCCACGTCGGGGCTCAATGCCCTGAGTGACGCAACGTCGGCCCGCTCCTCGGGGACGTGGGCGAACGGGTCCCAACCAAAGAACCGGCAGGTGTTCTGCCAGGTGATGAGGTCGATCTCGTCGTCAGGAACCGCGGCGCTCTCGAACTCGGCCAACACGAACTCGGGAGCATTGGGGAAGACGGAGTCTGAATGCGGGTAGTCGCACTCCCAGGCGATGATCTCCAAGCCGATGTCGTGACGGATCTTCAGGGCCGACGGATCGGTGACGTAGCACGCCAACGAATGTTCCCGGAAGAGTTCGCTCGGCAGCTTGCCGCCAAAGTCATGGCGCAACCATTTCTGGTTCGTGTAGTGGCGATCACAACGGTCGAGGTAGAAGGGGATCCAACCGATCCCGGCTTCTGACCACGCGACTTTGAGGTCGGGGTAGTCGCGAAACGCCGGCCCCCAGAGGAGATCTTGGGCGGCCAGGGTCGAGACCTGTGTGCTGAGAATGATGAGGTTGTCGATCGGCGCGTCGGGCGCCGACTTGATTGCGCCAAAGCCTTGGCCGATGTGCAAGCACATCACCACGTTCTCTTGCGACACGGCTCGGAAGAAGGGATCCCAGTAATCCTTGTCGTGATAGCTCGGGAGGCCCTGGATATGGGGCAGTTCCGGCATCGTGATGGCACGGCACCCCTTCTTGGCGACGCGTCGAACCTCAGCGGCAAGAACCTCGGGATCCCATACCGGCGGAATGGCAAGCGGGATGAACCGGCCCGGGTAGGCCGCGGCCCACTCGTCGATATGCCAGTCGTTGTACGCCTGGGTCATCACGAGCCCGAGGTCCTTGTCGGCGGCCTCTTGAAAGAACCGGCCGCTGAAGCCGACGAACGACGGGAAACACATCGACGCCAGGATGCCGTTGCGGTTCATGTCACGAACCCGTTCGTGGACGTCGTAGGCACCCGGCCGCATCTCCGCGTACGTCGACGGGTCCATGCCCCACTCCTCGTTGGGCCACCCAACGACGGCGTTCAGGCTTCCCGATCCGCTGGCGACGCCCTGGAACCACCAGCGCTCGATTCCCGCGTGGTCCATCACGCTCTTCGGCGCGACGTCGCGGTACTTGGCCGGAACGTGGCGTTCGAACATGTCACGGGGCTCGATGACGTGATCGTCGTTGCTGACGAGGATCAGGTCTGAAGTTTCCAAGGTGTCCTCACCCTTCAGCAGCAGTGGGCGTGGTGTTGGTCGCGTTGGTTTGCACTTCTCGGAACGGGCGATCCACGTCTTGCGAGGGCTCTCGCGGCATACCGAGGACCCGTTCGCTGATGATGTTGCGCGCGATCTCCGTTGTGCCGCCGCCGAGGCAGAAGCCCTGCCGACCTAGGTAGGCCACGCCGATGTCACCGATGGGGTCGCCCTCTTCCCAGGCCACGGTGCGGTCGCCGCCAATCTCGAGCGCGATGGCCGACATTCGGACCCCGAGCATCCCGTTGGACAGCCGGGGAATCGAGCCGGCGGGAGCCGGAAGGCGGCCGCTTCGAATCGACGTTCCGATGCGTCGCACCAGCGCCTGGTGGACACGGGTGAGCACGCGGGCCTCACCGATCAACTGGCGAATACGCGGGTCCTCGCCTTGAACTGATCGCTGCAGCGTTGCCAGGGCGTCGAACTGCCCGCCCCGGCGCTCGGAACTACGGGGACCGACCTCATAGGGCGAGGACCCGCCGACCGATGAACGTTCGTGGAAGAGCAGCCGTGACGTGACGGTCCACCCGTCGTCGACCTCGCCCAGCACCTGATCGATTGGTACGGGAACGTCGTCGAAGAATTCCTGGCAGAACTCCTCGGTGCCATCAACGTGTTTGATCTGGTCGATCGTGATGCCGGGTTGATGGACCTTGACCATGAGCACACTCAACCCACGGTGCTTCGGCACGTCCCAGTCGGTACGGCAGACACAAACGGCATAGTCCGACTTCCACGCATACGTGCTCCAGACCTTCGAGCCATTGAGGATGAAGACGTCGCCGTCGCGTGTCGCGCGAGTGAGCGCTCCCGCAAGGTCGGAGCCGCCCGTGGGCTCGGACAGGAATTGGACCCAGAGCTCCTCGCCGCGCAGTGCCGCGGGAATGAACCGCTGCTTCTGCTCTTCGGTGCCGAAATCGAGGATGGTCGGCATGATGATCGTCAACGTCGGCGTATTGAACAACAGCGGCAACTCGTAGCCGCGTGACTCCTCGTTGAACGCCACTTGGTACTCGGAAGACAGACTCCTCCCGCCGTACTCGGTCGGGAAGCACAGGCCCGCGAACCCGGCGTCCCACAGCTTGCGCTGGATTGCCTTGGCCCGCACCACCTGGTCCGCGTCGTCGTTGGCGTGCCCCATGAACGGGTCGGCCCCGTTGAGCGGCTCGAGATTGTCGTGTACCCACGCCCGCGCTCGAGCCCGGAACACCGCCAAAGCCTCGAGCGTGCTTTGAGCTTCTCGAGCACCCATGCGCGTTCCTATCCGCCGGCCATCAGCGCGACCCGATCGCGCTGCTCAATCGGGTCACCGAAGGTCTGGCGATGCAATACGGCACGGCGAAGGTACAAATGGATGTCGTGATCCCAGGTCACTCCGATACCGCCGTGCATCTGAATGCAGTCCTGGATCAGCTCGGCGCAGCGCTCGCCGACGTACGCCTTGGCGATCCGAGCGATCTCCCCCGCGTCCGCCGCGTCCTCCTGTACGGCCCTGGTCGCGTCGACCGTGATGGCGTGCGCCGACTCCAGCCAACACTTCATGTCGGCGAACCGATGTTTGAGTGCTTGGTAGGAAGCGAGCGACCGCCCAAACGAGTACCGGTCGAACGCGTACTGCATCGTGAAGTCGAAGACCCGGTCGGTCGCGCCAACGGTTTCTACGCACTGCAATACGAGAGCTGTCCGCAGTTGGCGCTCGAAGGAACCCGCGGCGCCACCGACGTCGCCGACAACTGCGGAAGCCGGCACTCGGACCTGCTCGAAGCGC
>JAODBJ010000144.1 GCA_025463905.1 Actinomycetes bacterium | reverse complement strand
GTGGCGTCGAGATGCGCGCCCGTGAAGTGAAAGTGCGCGTCCCAACCGGCGTCGACGACGGCCAGCGCATCCGCGTCAAAGGTCGCGGCGCCGCGGGAGCGAACGGCGGGCCGTCCGGCGACCTCTATGTCGTTGTCTCGGTAAAGCCGCACCCGTTGTTCGGGCGCAACGGCAACAATCTCACCGTGCGTCTCCCCCTCACCTTCGCCGAGGCAACGTTGGGCGCGGAAGTGAAAGTGCCCACGCTCGACGATCCCGTCACCGTGCGCATCCCACCGGGTACGCCCTCCGGCAAGACCTTGCGGGTGCGCGGCCGGGGGATCCCGTCGTCTGACTCGAAGGCGTCGGGCGACCTACTTGTGACCGTCGACGTGCAAGTGCCGGGTGAACTGACCGACGAGCAGCGCCTCGCGATCGAGGCGTTGGCCGAGGCATTCCCCGACGACCCGCGCGCCGAACTGATGGCGACGCACACCCGCCGCAGCAGTGATTGACCGGGAGGGTCTGGCGATGCAACGCGACACCCGTGCCCTGTATGTGATCTCCGTCGCGGCCGAACTCGCGGGCGTACACCCGCAGACGTTGCGGATCTACGAGCGGAAGGGCTTGATCGAGCCGGCCCGCACGAGCGGCCGCAGCCGCCGCTACTCCGACCACGACATCGCCCTGTTGCGACGGATCCAGGAGCTCACCAACGAAGGCGTGAGCCTCGCCG
The DNA here is from genome assembly GCA_025463905.1 of Actinomycetes bacterium. Taxonomy (GTDB): domain Bacteria; phylum Actinomycetota; class Acidimicrobiia; order IMCC26256; family PALSA-610; genus JAODBJ01. Next base: position 15,574 of record JAODBJ010000144.1, on the reverse strand, counting down.
GCGTGCACAAGATCCTCGAGCTCGAGGACGCGCTCGCCGGCGCGCGCGACCGGATCGCCCTCCTCGAAGCGCGTCTCGATCAGGCGCAGCGAGAGCAGCACGACGCGGTCGACGCCGCACACCGCCAGTACCGGCGGGAGCTGGTGCCATTGCGGCAGAACGCGCTCGTGCGGGTGGTCCAATCCGGTCTCCACCGGGAACAAACTTGAGCGCGGGATTGTCAACTTTGACAGTCGTATTCATCTGACCGAGGTAGCTCGATGCCGCTCGATCCCAACCGTTTCACCCGCAAGACCTCCGAGGCGATGCAGGCCGCCCAGGCGCTCGCCCGCGAACAGGGCCACACGGAAGTGGCGTCGGAACACTTGCTGCGTACGTTGCTCGACCAACCGGAAGGTGTCGTCAGCGGCGTGCTCGAACGCATCGGCGTGACGCCGTCGCACCTCCGTGGCGTCGTCGACGAAGCACTGGGCAAGCGCCCCCGGGTAACGGGTGCGACGGTGCGCGAAGCCGGCCTGTCTGCCGAGGCCTACCGGTTGCTCGAAGCCGCCGACGGCGAACGCGCAACGCTGAGCGACGACTACCTCTCGACCGAGCACATCCTGCTCGCCATGACCGCCGTGCCGGGCGGCGTGGGCGACCTCCTGCGCAACGCCGGCGTCGAACGCGACGCGGTGCTCGACGCGTTGCGTCAGGTGCGCGGCAGTCACCGCGTCACGAGCGACAACCCGGAAGAGCAGTATCAGGCGCTCGAGAAGTACGGCCGCGACCTCACTGAAGAAGCGCGCAAGGGCAAGATCGATCCCGTCATCGGGCGCGACGAAGAGATCCGGCGAGTGATCCAAGTGTTGTCGCGCCGCACGAAGAACAACCCGGTGCTCATCGGCGAACCCGGTGTAGGCAAGACCGCGATCGTCGAAGGTCTGGCCCGCCGCATCGTCGAAGGCGATGTGCCTGAAGGCTTGCGCGACAAGCGGCTGATCTCCCTCGACATGGGTTCGATGGTCGCGGGCGCGAAATACCGGGGCGAGTTCGAGGAACGCTTCAAGTCGGTGCTCAAAGAGATCGCCGACTCCGACGGCGAGGTCGTCACGTTCATCGACGAAGTGCACACGATCGTCGGCGCCGGCGGTGCCGAGGGCGCGGTCGACGCCGGCAACATGATCAAGCCGATGCTGGCACGCGGCGACCTCCGCATGATCGGTGCGACGACGCTCGACGAATACCGCAAGTACATCGAGAAGGACGCCGCGCTCGAACGCCGGTTCCAGCAGGTGTACGTCGGTCAGCCGTCGGTGGAAGACACCATCGCGATCCTTCGTGGTCTCAAAGAGCGTTACGAAGTGCACCACGGGGTGCGCATCCAAGATGCCGCGCTCGTCGCGGCCGCGGTGCTCTCCGACCGCTACATCTCCGCCCGCCAACTTCCCGACAAGGCAATAGACCTCATCGACGAAGCCGCGTCGCGCTTGCGCATCGAGATCGACTCGATGCCGTTCGAGATCGACGTGGTGGAGCGGCGCATTCGCCAGCTCGAGATCGAGAAGGCGGCGCTCGCGAAGGAAACCGACGACGCCAGCAAGGTGCGCCTCGATGCGCTCGAGGCCGAGCTCACGTCGTTGTCGGAAGAGCGCGACGGAATGGTCGTGCACTGGCAGACCGAGAAGGACGCGATCGCGGCGATCCGCGAAGGCAAGGAGCGCCTCGAACAGGCGCGCCTGGCGGCCGAACGCGCCGAGCGTGAAGGTGATCTCGAACGCGCCGCGCAGCTGCGTTACGGCCACATCCCCGTGGTCGAACGCGAGGTCGACACGCTGACGGCGCGCCTCGCGGAGATGCAGCGCGAAGGCGCGATGCTCAAGGAAGAAGTCGACGAGGAAGACGTTGCTGAGATCGTCGGGAAATGGACCGGTATCCCGGTTTCCCGACTGATGGAAGGCGAACTGGCGAAGCTCGTTCGGCTCGAAGACGTGCTGCACGAACGCGTCGTCGGGCAAGACGACGCCGTCATCGCGGTCGCGAACGCGATCCGTCGTTCACGCGCCGGCCTCTCCGACGCGAATCGACCCATCGGCTCGTTCCTTTTCCTCGGTCCCACCGGTGTGGGCAAGACGGAGCTCGCGCGTGCACTGGCCGACTTCCTCTTCGACGACGAGCGCGCCATGGTGCGCATCGACATGTCGGAGTACATGGAGAAGCACACGGTGTCGCGGCTCGTGGGCGCGCCGCCGGGCTACGTCGGCTACGAAGAAGGCGGTCAGCTCACTGAGATCGTCCGCCGCCGGCCGTACGCGGTCGTGCTGCTCGACGAGATCGAGAAGGCGCACTCCGATGTGTTCAACGTCCTGTTGCAATTGATGGACGACGGCCGCCTCACCGACGGTCAGGGCCGCACGGTCGACTTCACCAACACCGTGGTGATCATGACCAGCAATCTCGGCGGCGCTGATTCCGAGCAGCAGGTGATGGCCGCGGTGAAGACGCATTTCAAGCCCGAGTTCGTGAACCGCGTCGACGAGATCGTGGTGTTCCACCGCTTGAGCGAGGAGCACATCGCCGAGATCGTCGGGCTGCAGGTGGAACTCCTGCGAGCGCGGCTCGCCGCCCGCGGGTTGGGGCTCGACCTCACCGAGGCGGCCCGGGCCTGGATCGCGAAGACCGGCTACGACCCCGACTTCGGTGCCCGACCGCTGAAGCGCGTGCTGCAGAAGCAGGTGGCCGATCCGATCGCCCTCGCCCTCCTGAAGGGCGACTACACGTCGGGCGACACGGTCCTGGTGGACGCCGCGGCGGACGGCGGCCTCGTCTTCGACCACGCCGCCACCGCCGAAATCGTCACCTAGGGGGGCGTGCGTCGATAGGGGACATTATTTGTCCCCTATCGACGCACGCCTTCTGGCACATCTTGGTCATCTGGCTTTGGTAGGGCGCGCGATCGTCCGACAACTCTTGGATGGCGGAGGAAGCCCGGGAGACGTCCGGGACGATGACGGCGTTGATCATCCACTACGTGCGCAGCCTCGGCGGCGAGACGGCGGTGGAACGCGTCATCACGCGCTCGGGTGTGACCCGGACCGCCGCCGAACTCCAAAACGAGTCGGCATGGTTCACCTACGAGGAGAAACTCGCGCTCTGGGAAGCCGCCGCGGTCGAGTTCGACGACCCGATCGTGTCCCGCCACATGGGCCAGAAAGTGCTCGAGACGCGCGTCGGCGCGACGCTGCGGATGTTCCTACGTGGCTTTGGGTCGCCGCGCATGGTGCTCTCGAGTGTTGCGAAGGTGTGCGCGAAGTTCTCCTCCGTCGCCGCGATGGAGGCGATCGAGAGCAGCCGGCGCCACATCGTGGTCACGTACGAGCTGCTCGGAGGCAAGCAGCCGCACCGCCTCGATTGCGAAGCGAACATCGGGTTGATGTCGGCGGCCGGGCCACTCTTCGGTCTCCCACTCCTCGACGTCGAGCACCTCGAATGCCAGGTTCACGGCGCGCCCAAATGCGTGTACGTCGTGAGGTGGCCGCTCCGGCGCCGTCTCCGGCTCTTCCGCCGTAAGCGCATGCACCTCGAAGATCAGGTCGCGGCGCTCGCCCAGCAGGTCGAGTCGTTTCAGTCGATCGCGTCAGACCTCGTATCGGCGGAAGACACGAAGGAAGTGCTCGCCCGGATCGTGACGCGAGCCGCCCGCGCCGTGAGTGCGCAGCGCTACGTGCTGGCCGTGCGCACGACCGATGGCGGACCGATCGCGGTGCACTACGACGGGTTCGGCGCCGCCGAAGCAGAACGTGTCGGACAGGAACTGATCGACGCCGATGTCGTCGACGACGACGACTCGCGCATTGTGATCGACGTGGTGTCGGCCCGCCGCCACTACGGGCGCCTCGCCGCGTTCTACGACGGCCAATGGTTCTTCGAACACGAGCGGCAGTTGCTCGCCGCCTACGCGCGCAGCGCGGCGGCCGCGCTCGACGCGGCGACGGCGTTGGAAGCCTCACGCGAGCGCGGCGAGACCGCGGCTGCGTTGCTCGAACTCGCGCGGCGCTTGGCCGTGCTGTCCGAGCCGGAGCAGGTGGCACAGCAACTCGCGGAAGCGATGTGCCCGGTGCTCGGAGTATCTCGTTCGGCGGTCACGCTCTACGACCCGGCGAGCAACGCGCTCTTGCTGCACGGCTCTCACGGCCTGGACGACACGCAGCGTTCACGACTCGCCGTCATTCCGCTGGGTGCGCAGCGCGACGACGGGCTGGCCGCATGGCTCGACTCGCCCGAGCCGCTCTTCACCGTGCGCGGGCATGAAGTGTCGGTGATCGGCAAGGCGATGCTGGAGTTCTTGGGCATCCAGGCCATGGCCACCGTCGCGCTACGCCGCCACGGCGAGATGCTCGGCATCGCGTCCGTGCTCTTTGACGCTCCGCCGGCGAGCATCGATTCGAACGCGGTACTAGAGCGGATGAGCGCGGTAGCCGACCAAGCCGCGACCGCACTCGAGAACGCGCGTCTGCTCGGGCGCGCGCAGCATCAAGCGACCCACGACGAACTCACCGGTTTACCGAACCGCGTGTTGTTCGAGCATTCGGTGGAACGCTCCCTGGCGGCGTCGCGCCGCAACGACGAGTCGGTCGCGTTGCTCTTCGTCGACCTCGACGGCTTCAAGGCCGTGAACGACGAGTTCGGCCACGATGCCGGAGACGTGCTGTTGGTTGAGGTGGCACGGCGCATGTCCGGCTGCCTGCGGGCGGAGGATGTCGTGGCTCGGTTGGGCGGCGACGAGTTCACCGTGATGCTCCCCGGTGCCGACATCAAGCGCGCGACCGAAGTCGCCGAGCGGTTGCGCGACGCGCTCGACGAGCCGATCGTGCTGTTACACGGCCGGGTGACGATCTCCGCGTGCGTGGGCATTGCCGTCGCACCGGACGATGCCAGCGAATTCAAGCCGTTGCTCCGCGCCGCCGACGGTGCGATGTACGAGGCGAAGCGCCTCGGTCGCGGCCAATGCGTGCGGTACGACGTCGCCTGACCGAGAGCCGCCATCGGCCAGACTGACGCGCATGAACCGCGTGCCGGTGGACGAGCGGATTGTCGCGTCGACGGAAGACTGGTTCTTGAAGCGCGGGTTGCCGCACTTCATCGCCGACTACAGCGCGTCGCGCGACATCTGGACGCGAGCGTTGCCCGCGCTGACGGTGGTGTTCCTGCTCGAGTTGCTTCTCGCCTCGAAACGCGGGTGGCCATGGTGGCTCGACCTCGTCGCGCTCGGTGCGGCGTTCGGGATCGCCGCGCTCGCGTGGGGGGTCGGGAACCGCGTACGCGGGCGGCCGCTGTTCGCGCGTCCCGACGACCTCGGCGCATTCGAGATTGCGTTGTTCGTCGTCGTTCCGGCGCTGATGCCGGTGTTGTTCGGGCGCCAGTTCGCGCAAGCCGTGACGATCGCGGTTTCGAACCTCGCTTTGCTGGGGCTGATCTACGTGACGACGAGCTACGGGCTGGTACCGATGACGCGCTGGGGGCTCGGCCAGCTCGTACGGCAGCTCGAAAGCGTGTTCACCCTCTTCGTGCGTGCGCTGCCATTGCTCATCCTCGTGCTCGCGCTGCTCCTGTTCACCACCGAGGTGTGGCAGACCGCCGCGGAGCTCGACGCCTTCAAGATGACCCTCGCCGTCGGGTTCTTCGTGCTGATCGGCACGGCGTTCGCCGCGGTGCGGGTGCCACGCCAGATCAGCGAGCTGGCGACGTTCGAGTCGTGGGCGCGCACCACCGAGCGCTGCGCCAACACGCCGCTCGCGCCCGTGGTCGGCGACCTCCTCGAGCCGGCGTCAGACGGCATTGACGCGATCCCACCGCTGACTCGGCGGCAGTGGAGCAACGTCGGGTTGGTCGTGCTCGTGAGTGAGGCGGTGCAGGTTCTGCTCGTGACCGTGCTCGTCTTCGTGTTCTTCGTCGTGTTCGGCGTGATCACCTTGACGCGAGGCGTGATGTACACGTGGGTCGGGCGCCGCCTCGAAGTGATCCACGAGTGGAAGATCTCGGGCGACACGTTCGTGCTCACCGAGGAGCTGCTGAAGGTGGCGATCTTCCTCGCCGCGTTCTCCGGCCTGTACTTCACGGTCGTGTTGCTCACCGACGCGACCTACCGCGAGGAGTTCCTCGAACGGGTGGTGAGCGACGTGCGGGACGCGTTCGCCGCGCGCGCCGCGTACCTCGCCTATTTGCAGCAGGGTCGCTGATCCGGTGACGGTGGCGGCTCCCACCAGCCCGCCGGGCCGGCCCGGGGGTCGACTATCATCCCTCCAACGTGACCAACGTCAGGTGCACGTTCTGGGGAAGCCCGTTCAGGGGTAGGGGGCGACGATGCCGGGTGCGGTGATCGTCGGGACCCAATGGGGCGACGAAGGCAAGGGTCGGTTTACCGACTACCTCGCCAAAGAGTCGTCGATGGTCGTCCGCTATCAAGGCGGCCACAACGCCGGCCATACGATCGTGGTCGACGGCGAGGTCTTCAAGCTCCAGCTCGTGCCGAGCGGCATCCTCTATCCGTGGGTCACGCCGGTGATCGGAAACGGTGTGGTAGTCGACCCCGCAGTGCTGTTTGAAGAACTCGACATGCTCGAGGGCCGCGGTGTCGACACCCGGCTGTTGCGCGTGTCGGGCAACGCGCACTTGATCATGCCGTACCACCAAGAACTCGACCGGGTCACCGAGCGTTACCTCGGCAAGAACAAGCTCGGTACGACCAAGCGCGGCATCGGGCCCACCTACGCCGACAAGGCGTTGCGCGTCGGCCTCCGGGTGCAAGACCTCCTCGACCCGAAAATCTTCCGCGAGAAGCTCGACCTCGTGCTGCGCGAGAAGAACGGCGTGCTCGCGAAGGTGTACAACCGGTTGCCGTTGTCGGCGAAAGACCTCACCGAGCAGTACCTCGCCTACGTGCCGCGCCTCGCGCCCATGATCGACGACACCGTTCACCTCGTGCACGACGCGCTCGACGCCGGTCAGTGGGTGCTGTTCGAAGGTGCGCAGGCCACCTACCTCGACCTCGACCACGGTACGTATCCGTTCGTCACGTCGAGCAACCCGATCGCGGGTGGTGTGTGCACCGGCGCGGGCGTGGGTCCGCGCGCGATCGAACGCATCATCGGTGTGGTGAAGGCGTACACGACCCGGGTGGGTAGTGGCCCGTTCCCCACCGAACTGCACGAAGGCGACGCGGTGGGCGACCTGCTCGTCGAGCGCGGCGCCGAGTTCGGCACCAACACGAATCGGCGCCGGCGTGCCGGATGGCTCGACGCGGTGATGATCAAGCACGCGATGAAACTCAACTCCTGCAGCGAGATCGCCATCACCAAACTCGACGTGCTTTCGCCGCTCGCAGAACTGCAAATTTGCGTCGCGTACGAAGGTGAAGACGGCACCCGCTACGAACACGTGCCGTACCACCAGTCGGTACTGCACAAGGTCCGGCCCATCTACGAGACGATGCCCGGCTGGCAGTGCGACATCGACCACGTCGAACACCTCGAAGATCTGCCGCCCGCGGCGCGCGACTACGTGCGCCGTATCCAAGAACTCGCCGGTGTTCCGGTCACGTTCGTCGGTGTGGGCCCCGGCCGCGAGCAGACGGTCGTGCTGCCCCGCGCAGCCTGATCGTGGCGCGCGTCCTCGTCGTCGGCAGTGGTGGTCGCGAGCACACGCTTGCTTGGGGATTGGCGCGTTCGCCCGAGGTGAGCGAGGTGATCTCCGCACCCGGCAACCCCGGCATGGCGGAGATCGGTGAGTGCCGCCCGGTCGACGTCGAAGACCCGAACGCGATCGCGGCGCTCGCCGGCGCGGTGGATGCCGACCTCACCGTCGTCGGCGCCGAAGTGCCACTCGTCGCCGGTGCCGTCGATGCCCTCGAAGCGCGCGGTCGCCTTGCGTTCGGACCACGCGCCGACGCCGCGCACCTCGAAGGTTCGAAGGCGTGGATGAAAGAGGTCGTTGCGGCCGCCGGTGTGCCCACCGCGCGTCACCGCGCGTTCGGAGCGGGTGAGCACGACGCCGCGTTCGCATTCCTCGACTCGCTTGGCGCTCCGTATGTGGTGAAGACCGACGGGCTCGCCGCCGGCAAGGGTGTGGCCGTCGTCGCGTCGCTCGACGAAGCCCGCGACGCGGTGCGCGCTTACCTGTCGGGCGACGCGTTCGGTGCTGCCGGCCGCACGCTCGTGATCGAGGAAGGCCTCGTGGGGCCCGAACTCTCGCTGCTCGTGCTCTGCGACGGCCGCGATGCGATCCCACTCCAACCGGCGCAAGACTTCAAACGCATCGGCGACGGCGACACCGGGCCGAACACCGGCGGTATGGGCGCCTATTCGCCGGTACCGATCGCGACACGCGAGGTCGTCGACGAGGTGATGGCGAAGGCGGTACGGCCGACCCTCGACGAGTTGCGCCGGCGCGGTATCGAGTACCGCGGCGTGCTCTACGCCGGGCTGATGCTCACGAACGAAGGACCGAAGATCATCGAGTACAACGTGCGTTTTGGCGACCCGGAGTGTCAGGTGGTCGTGCCCCGGCTCGCGAGCGACCTCTATCGCCACTGCGTCGAGTCCGCCGCGGGCCGCTTCGAGACCGAAGTGCGCTTCCTCGACGATGCGGCGATCACGGTGGTTCTGGCGGCCGAGGGCTACCCGTCGTCGCCGCGAACGGGCGACGTGATCGAGGGTCTCGACGACGCCGAAGCGCGCGAAGGGATCGTCGTGTTCCATGCCGGCACGAAACGCGACGGTGATCGCCTTCTCACTGCCGGCGGCAGGGTTCTGGCGGTCACCGCGACCGCTCCCGACCTGGCTACGGCGCGGACCCGCGCGTACGACGCCGTGGCCGGCATCAGTTGGCCCGGCATGCAGTACCGTCGCGATATCGCGCTCGCCGCGGTGGCAGACCAACCGTGATTCCTCGCTACTCGCTCCCTGAGATCGCCGACCTCTTCACCGACGAGGCCCGCTTTCAGGCGTGGCTCGACGTCGAGGTCCTCGCAGTTGAAGCCTGGGCGCGCATCGGTGTCATCCCCGACGCAGACGCCCGCACGATCCGCGAGCGGGCGTCGTTCGACGTTGCCGCAGTGCACGAACGCGAGCGCGTCACCGATCACGATGTCGCCGCGTTCGTCGACGTCGTGCAGGAGAGTGTCGGACCGCCGGCCGGAACCTGGGTGCACTACGGGCTCACGTCGAGCGACGTGGTCGACACCGCCCTGTCGCTTCAACTCGTGCGCGCCGCCGACCAGATCCTCGCCGTCCTCGCCTCCCTCGAGTCCGCCATCGCCGCCCGCGCGCGCGAATTTCGCGACACGCCGATGGTGGGCCGCACCCACGGCATTCACGCCGAGCCCACCACCTTCGGCAACAAGCTCGCGCTCTGGGCGATGCAGGTGCACCGCGATCGCGAACGGCTCGCCAAGGCTCGCGAGGGGATCGCGGTCGGCAAACTGTCGGGCGCTGTCGGCACCTACTCGAACATCGATCCGCGGGTCGAGCAGTACGTGTGCGAGCAACTCGGTTTGCAACCGGTACCGGCCACGCAGGTGATCGCCCGCGACCGTCATGCCGAGCTCATGTACGCATGCGCGTCGATCGGCGCGACGGTCGAATCCTTCGCCGTCGAGGTCCGCCACTTGCAACGCACCGAAGTGCGCGAAGCGGAGGAGCCCTTCCGCGCCGGCCAAAAGGGGTCGAGCGCGATGCCGCACAAGCGCAACCCGATCAAGAGCGAGCAACTGTCGGGACTCGCTCGCGTGCTGCGCGGCAACCTGCAAGCGGCGCTCGAAGACGTCGCGCTCTGGCACGAGCGTGACATCTCGCATTCGTCGGTGGAACGCATCATCCTCCCCGACTCGTTGATGCTCGCGTACTACGTCGCCGTCCGTTTCCGCACCGTGATCGAGGGCCTGCGCGTCTATCCCGACCGGATGCTCGAAAACCTCGACTCGTCGTACGGCCTCGTCTTCAGCCAGCCGGTCTTGCTCGGGTTGGTCGAGGCCGGTATGACGCGCGACGACGCGTACCGGGTTGTGCAACGCAATGCGATGCGCGCCTGGGACGAACGCCGTCAATTCAGAGAACTGCTGCGCGAAGACCCCGACGTCACGAACGTCCTCAGTGACGCGCGTCTCGACGCGTGCTTCGATTTGAAGCGCGCGCTCGCGAATGTCGGCCATACCTTTGATGCGCTCGATGCGCTGGAGAGCACGTGACTCGGACTGCGTTGAAGCACGTATATTCCGGCAAGGTGCGCGAGCTCTACGAAGTTGGGCACGACCGGCTCTTGATCGTCGCGTCTGACCGAGTCTCGGTGTTCGACGTCGTGTTGCCCGACGAGATCCCCGACAAGGGCCGCGTGCTCACGGGCCTCTCGCAATTCTGGTTCGACAAGACGAGCGACATCGTCAAGAACCACATGATTTCGTGCGACCCCACCGACTTTCCCGAGACCGCGGGCGACGTCGCGGGTCGAGCGATGTTGGTACGGACGACGCAGCCGGTGCGGCTCGAATGTGTGGTGCGCGGGTACATGTTCGGGCATGCCTGGACTGAGTACCGCGAGCGCGGCACGGTCAACGGCATTGCTGTTCCAGCCGGGCTGCGCGAAGCCGAGCGTTTGCCCGAACCGTTGTTCACGCCCACCACGAAGGCGGAAGCCGACCACGACGAAGCACTCACACCTGACGACGCGCGCGCGCTCGTGGGCGCCGACCTCTACGAACAACTCCGAGATCTCGCGTTGCGCATATACGAGCGGGGCGCGCTCCACGCGGCGTCGCGTGGCGTGATACTCGCCGACACCAAATTCGAGTTCGGTCAGCGCGACGGCGAAGTGTTCCTGATCGATGAGTGCATGACCCCCGACTCGTCGCGCTACTGGCCCGCCGACAAGTACCAAGTCGGCACATCGCCGCCCTCGCTCGACAAGCAGTACGTGCGCGACTGGATGGACGCGACCGGCTGGAACCGGGAGCCGCCGGCACCGCACCTGTCGCCGGACGCGATCGAGTCGACGCGTGCGAGCTACATCGATGCCTACGAGACGATCAGCGGCCTCGGCTTCGACGACTGGTACGGACCGGAGTAGTGCAACCTCCGTGGAGCGGTGCCGGTCCGATGGGGCCCACCCCGAGCGACTCGTGGGTGCCGCCGGGCGTCCCCGCGGGGACGCCGTGGGGCGGTTACCCCGGCGGCGCCGCGGTGCCGGGGCGTACCGAACCGCTGGCGATCGTGTCCCTGGTCGCAGGGATCCTGCAGTTCGTCCTCCCGTTCTTCGCCGCGATCTTGGCGATCGTCACGGGACACGTGGCGCGGCGCAACATCCGCCGGTCCGAGGGCCGCTTACAGGGCGGCGGTCTCGCGCTCGCCGGGTTGATCCTCGGCTACATCGGGGCCGTGTTCACCGTGCTCGTGGTTGGTGGGTTGATCACGGTGATCGCCGTGTTCCATGACGACTGGGCGCGTACCGACACGCGCCACCAGGTCGAGCGGTTCGCGCAGCATCTCGACGTCGTCAGCGCGCAACTGAACGCCGGCCCGCGGGATGCGAACGTGATCGCGCGGGCATGGGGAGAATCGTGCGACTGCCGGAGTGGCAACGCGAGCGCCGCAGCGACCGTGGCCGACGGCGGCGACATCTTTCGCGCGACCGACGCCGAGTGGGCGCGAGCCGGGTGGCGCATGGAATTCACCACGAACCAATTCGGCGACGTCCACATGTGCTTCACGATCCCGTCAGAACCGGGCGCGGCGGGAACGCTCGACGAAGGTTCCTGCGCGATTGGGAGCCCTGCGTAGCTGAATGGGGCCATCGTTGGCGGGCCGGATCGGTACCATCGACGGTGATGCCGTCGTTCGAAATGCACGTCGAAGTCACGCACCTTCCCGGTATCGCCGACCCTGCGGGCGCCACCGTCGAACGGGCACTGCCGGCGCTCGGCTACACGAACGTGAGCCAGGTGCACATCGGCAAGACGATCCGCCTCGTGGTGGACGCCGCCGACGAAGACACCGCCCGGCGCGAAGTCGACGAGATGTGTAAACGCCTGCTCGCCAATCCGGTCATCGAGTCGTACGTGATCACGAGCACCTCGTTGGAGCGCGCATGACCGCTCGCGTCGGGGTCGTGTTGTTCCCGGGCACGAACTGCGAACAGGACGTGTGTTTCGCGGTCGAAGCGCTGGGTGGCTCGGCCGAGATCCTGTGGCACGGAGACGACACGCTGAAGAGTGTCGATGCGGTCGTGGTACCGGGCGGGTTCGCCCACGGCGACTACCTCCGTACGGGTGCGATCGCCCGCTTCTCTCCCGTCATGGATGCAGTGAGCGCGTTTGCGGCCGAAGGCGGCCCCGTGGTCGGTATCTGCAACGGTTTCCAGGTGCTCACTGAGGCGCATCTGCTTCCCGGCGCATTGCAGAAGAACGCGGGTCTCAAATTCGTATGCGAGACCGTGGAGATTCGCGTCGAAACCACTGCGAGCGCGCTCACCAACGCGGCGAACGTCGGTGATGTGCTGCGCGTGCCGATCAACCACTTCGAAGGCAACTACGTGTGCGACGCGCCGACGCTCGAACGGCTGCGCGCCGAAGACCGCGTCGTGGTTCGTTACGTCCGCAACCCGAATGGCAGCCTCGACGACATCGCCGGCATCTGCAACGAAGGTCGAAACGTAGTGGGCTTGATGCCCCACCCCGAGCGCGCCAGCGACCCGATCCTCGGGTCGGCCGACGGTGTGGTGTTGCTGCGTTCGCTGCTGGCCGCCGCCGGCGCACGCAGCCTTCCCGCACGTTCGTCGTGAACTACACGTTCGGCGATTCCGCGATCGCTTCCGAGCGACTCGCCATCGTCGGGCACGTGATGGCACCCGCAATGCGTTCGATGTTGTCGCGCGTCGACGCGTCATCCGTGCGGACCGCGATCGATCTCGGCTGCGGTCCCGGCCATACCACTCGGCGATTGGCGGAATGCTTCCCGAACGCCAGCGTGGTTGGGATCGACTTATCCGAGGCGTACCTCGCCGAAGCGGCGGCGAACGCGCCGGATCAATGCAGTTTCGTGGTCGGCGATGTAGGCGCCGCGCCGCTGCCGGGCGCGCCGGCCGATGTCGTCTACGCGCGTTACCTGCTCTCGCACCTCGACGACATGGAGGGCTACGTCACGCGCTGGTGCGCGGCGGTGGCTCCCGGCGGCCATCTCGTGCTCGAAGAGCCCGAAGCGATCGATTCGAGCGAAACGGATTTCGCGTTGTACGAACGGGTCTCGAGCGGTCTCGTGCAATCGGCCGGTGGCGTGTTCTATGCCGGCCCGTTGATCGCCGCCGTCCCCACGCCCGCCGGGTTCGAACGCGTACACGACGACACGTTCTCGATCGACGTGACCGAGGGTGAAGCAGCCGCGATGTTCTGGCGGAATGCGCGCGCGTGGGACCGTGACGCGCTCAAACGAGCGGGCTACAACGCCGATGACGTGATGGCGTTGGCCGATCGTTTACAGGTGCGCGAGCACAGTCCGACGCGCGGATTATTCGACTGGCGTCAACGCCAGACGGTGTTCAAACGCGTATAGGCGATCAGGCGCCCCGTCCGATACCCGCCTTGCGTAACACCTCGGCCGGTACACCGAACTCTCGCCAGGTGCCGTACGTGATGCCTTTGCGGTCCGAGTAGCCCTTCGCCGATTTCACGAATTCCTGCTCGAGCGCAGTCAGGTCGGGTCCGCCGGCCTGCATGCCCGCCATTTCAACTTCGAGGTCGCGGCGTTGCTGGATCAGCTCGAGACGGCGAGCCCCACTTGCCGCCTTGATCGAATCGTGCACCGCGCTCAGCTGCTTCTTGACGCTCTCCGGCGTGCGCTTGCGCCCACGCTTTGGCTTGTGTGCTTCGAGTGCTTCCAAGTAACGGCTCACGGAACGGGAAAGATTGCGACCCTCGGCGAGCGCAGCCTTGTGCTCGTCACTCATGGGGCGTTTCTTCGTCCTCGGGGGCATGAACACCTCGCGAATAGGTAGTGGGGTAAGGGCATGCTAACCGCATACCGCCCACGAATAGGCAGCACCGAGCCCGTCTGGTTACCGCAATGGCTCGCCTGCAGCATCCCGCTATTCAGTCGAGCGCCGTTCTGTAAACGCCGCATCACAACCGTTGGTCAATGCGTCCTATGTAGGGCTTGCGCCCCTGGGCGATTGCCGGGCGCGTTGCATCGACGACAACCCGCAAGTTGGAAAACCCGGACGGTTGACGGGAGGCAGCGTTCCGTACCCAGGGGCGACTCCAGGGTTGTTGACGGCCGCGATCCAGTAGCCGTGGCCGGTCGGGCTGGCGGCAATGCCCACCGCGCGCTTACGGCCGAGGAAGTCCGACGCCGGCGCGCCGTAGAAATGCGCGTCGCCGAACGTGAACACGCCGCCGTCGCCCGCCACGAACCAGTAGCCGTTGCCGCTGCAGGTGGCCGTCATGCCGACGATCGGTTGATTAAGGGGAATCGCGCCGGTTGAACCGTGGAACCGCGCGTCGCCGTAAGTGAAGACGCCACCGTCGCTCGCGACCAACCAATAACCGTGACCACTTCGGGTTGCGGCCATCCCGACTACGGGTCGGTTGAGACGAATCGCACCCGTCGATCCGTAGAAGTGGGCGTCGCCGAACGAGAACAAGCCGCCGTCACTCGCGACGAGCCAGTAACCGCGCCCCGTCGGTGTTGTCGCCATGCCGACGATGGGTTTGTTGAGCCGCATCGCGCCAGTGGACCCATAGAAGGCCGCGTCGCCGTAGTTGAAGATCCCGCCGTCACTCGCGACGAACCAATAGCCGTGGCCCGCCGGTGTCGCGACCATTCCGACGACCGGTTGGTTGAGATGGATGGCGCCGGTCGACCCGTAGAACTTCGCGTCGCCGTAACTGAACACTCCACCATCGCGGGCAAGCAGCCAATATCCGCTGCCGCTCGGTGTTGCCTCGATGTCGACCAACGGTGATGACAGGAGCACGACGCCGCCGGTCGAGCCGTGGAACCCGGCATCGCCGTAAGCGAACACATCGTCGCCGATGTTCAACGCACTCGCCGGCACGGCCCACGCCACTCCCACGACGACGGCAACCACCCCGAGCGCAAACCTTCGCAACCGCACGTGAAACCCCCAGAGATGCCGGAGCGGCATCGTACGAAACGGCGCAGCAAACGGTCGACATTCGCACGGTCACGCGACGCGGATCGAACCACGGACCGCCGGTCCGCACCACCCGTGCCGGCGGTTACGCTCCCTCGCCGGGAGGGGGGCCGATGAAGACGTCTGGACGGTGCGGCGTGCTCCGCATCGGCGCGTGCGCAGCACTGGTCGCGTTGCTGGCGACGGCATGTGATTGGGCGCAGCTAGGTGCGGGCCCCGGCGCCGCCCGTTGGGCCCCCGACGCCGGCACCACCGCCGCGGAGGTGCACTCGCTCGCGCTCCAATGGGCGCAAGCGGCGCCGGCGCCGCCCCCCGCCGGTTGGGCACCGACCGAACCGCTCGTTCGTGCTGGGCGTGTCTTCACATCACGCGGGATGTATATCGGCGGGCATCTCGTCAC
>JAODBJ010000081.1 GCA_025463905.1 Actinomycetes bacterium | reverse complement strand
AGTGCTCTCTAATTTGATTACTGCTCTCGCCGTAGGCATACTGGCGACCATGAACGCAGGTCGCACCGCACGGGAGCGCGCTCGGGCCGAGCTGACCCGGGAGATCACCGACGCGGCGCGCCGACAGTTGGCCGAGGCCGGGGCGGACGGCCTCTCGCTGCGCGCGGTGGCCCGGGAGCTCGGCATGGTGTCGTCCGCGCTCTACCGCTACTTCCCCAGCCGCGACGACCTGCTCACCGCGCTGATCATCGATACCTACGACGCCCTCGGCGAAGTCGTCGAGCAGGCTGCTGCTGCCCACGACCCCGCCGCGGCCCTGGATCGGTGGCTGGCGGTGTGCCACGCGGCGCACGCCTGGGCGGTCGACCACGTGCAGGAGTACGCGCTCGTCTATGGCAGCCCCGTGCCCGGCTACCGGGCGCCAACCGACACGACCGCCGCGGCCGCACGGGTCCCGAACGCGCTGCTCGCCATCGTGCGCGAGGCGAAGGCCGCCGGAGTGCTGGAGCCTCCGCGGGCCTCGATCACCCTGCCCAGCAGCCTCAACTCGAACCTCTCGGCCATTCGCGAGGAGGCGGCGCTCGAGGTTGCCGACGACGTTGTTGCACGGTTGGTGACCGCGTGGACGTTGCTCGTCGGCTCGATCAGCTTCGAGCTGTTCGGCCACCTGCACAACGTGATCGGCGACTACGAGGCCTGGTTCGACCATGAGATGCGCAGTGTGGCCGACGACGTCGGCCTGCGATCCCGCACCTAGCACTGGTTTTGATCGCAGAAAAGCACCGAAAACGGCCGACTTCTGAGATCAAAACGAGTGGGTGGACGAGGCTGCCCGAGTCCTCTAAGTTCAACGAGCGAACTGACTGAGGAGGGCTCGTGAACGAACCGCAGCGCCTGCAGCAGGACGGCCAACCGCCGGAGTGGCAGCAAACGGCGTGCATTCTGTGCAGCGTCAATTGCGGGATCGAAGTGCGCCTCGACGGACGGCACTTCGCCCGGGTGCGCGGCGACAAGGCGCACCCCACCTCTCGGGGCTACACGTGCGAGAAGGCACTGCGCCTCGACCACTACGCGAACTCGCGCGACCGTCTGACGAGTCCGTTGCGGCGGCGGCCCGACGGCACCTACGAGGAAATCGACTGGGACGCCGCGATCAGCGAAATCGCGCAGCGTTTCGCAGCCGTACGCGACACCCACGGCGGCGAGTCCATCCTTTATTACGGCGGAGGCGGCCAAGGCAATCACCTCGGCGGCGGGTTCTCGAGCGCGACGCGCGCAGCGCTCGGTTCGCGCTATTCGTCAAACGCGCTCGCGCAGGAGAAGACCGGCGAATTCTGGGTTGACGGCCAACTGTTCGGACGGCCGCGCTGCCACACGACCGGCGACTTCGAAAACGCCGAAGTGGCCGTGTTCGTCGGGAAGAACCCGTGGCAATCGCACGGGTTCCCACGTGCGCGCACGACACTGAAGGAGATCGCGCGCGATCCCGGCCGTGCGCTCGTGGTGATCGATCCGCGCCGTACCGAAACGGCCGATCTCGCCGACTTCCACCTCCAAGTGCGCCCCGGCACCGACGCGTGGCTCCTCGCCGCGATGCTCGCCGTGCTCGCAGAGGAAGACCTCCTCGCTCACGACTGGCTCGACACGCACGCCGAGAAACTCGACGCCCTCGTCGGCCTGCTCGGCACGATCGACGTCGCCGCGTATTGTGCGCGCGCCGGCGTCGACGAGGACCTCGTGCGCGCGGCGACGCGACGCATCGCCCGCGCGTCGAGCGTCTCGATCTACGAAGACCTCGGCATCCAACAAGCACCGCACTCCACGCTCAACTCGTGGTTGGAGAAGTTGCTCTACCTCCTCACCGGCAACTTCGGCATCGCGGGTGGGATGAACATCCACACCCGCATGGCCAGCCTGGCCGGCGGCGGAGGCGGCAACCGCCGCACGCCCGTCGGTGGCCACCGCATCATCACGGGACTGATTCCCGCGAGCGCGATTCCCGAGGAGATCCTCACCGACCACCCGGACCGCTTTCGGGCGATGTTGATCGAGTCGGCGAACCCAGCGCATTCGCTGCCCGACAGTGCCCGCATGCGCGAAGCCCTCGACGCGCTCGAACTCGTGGTCGTGATCGACGTCGCGTTCACGGAAACCGCGCGGCACGCTGACTACGTGTTGCCGGCGTCGTCGCAGTACGAGAAGTGGGAAGCGACCTTCTTCACGCTCGAGTTCCCGGAGAACGCGTTCCATCTCCGCGCGCCGATACTCGACGCGCTGCCCGGAACCCTCTGCGAACCGGAGATCCATCGCCGGCTCGTTCGCGCGCTCGGCGCCTACACCGACGACGACATCGCGCCACTCCGCGCCGCCGCCACGCGCGGGCGCGCGGAGTACGCCGGCGCGTTCTTGTCGTTCCTGGCCGATCGCGCCGACCTCGCGCGGCTCGTCCCCGTACTGCTCTACGAAACGCTCGGCCCGACCCTCACCGACGAGTTCGGAACCGGCGCCGAAGCCGTCGCCGCAGTGTGGGGCTTGTGCCAAACCACGTTTGCGTCGTTCCCCGCGTCGGTGCGACGCGCCGGCTTCGCCGACGCGGAAGCGCTCTTCGACGCGGTGGCGCACGGCCGATCGGGTGTGGTGTTCACGATCGACCCCTACGAGGAGACGCTCACCCGCCTCGACACGCCCGACAAGCGTGTGCGTCTCGTGGTCGACGAACTGGTCGACGAGTTGCGGTCGCTCGGCGAGAACGTTGCGGCGGTCGTCGACCGCGATGTGGCATTCCCGTTCGTGCTGTCCGCCGGCGAACGGCGGTCGTCGACCGCGAACACGATCTATCGCGACCCGGCGTGGCGGAAGAACGACGCGGCCGGCGCGCTACGGATCAACCCGCGCGACGCCGAGCGTCTCGGCGTGGACGCGGACGGCCTGGTCCGTGTCACCACGGCGAGCGGCAGCATCGTCGCCGCGGTGGAGTGCTCCGACACCATGCAGCCCGGTCACGTGTCGCTCCCCAACGGGCTCGGGCTCGACTACCCCGACGTCGACGGACATCGCGTCGTGCACGGTGCCGCACCCAACGAACTGACGTCGTCGTTCGACCGCGACTGGCTCGCCGGCACTCCCTGGCACAAGCACGTTCCGGCTCGCATCGAGGCATTGGCGGCAGTCGACGTGGGTGCCGGGGCCGTCGCTGGAGCAGACTCGGCCGCATGAGGCGAACTCGTTTCGACGAATGGCCGTGCCCGATCGCGCGGACCACAGACTTGATCGGTGATTGGTGGACGCCGCTCGTGATGCGCGAGGCGTTCCTCGGTCGCAAGCGGTTCGACGACTGGGTGACGGCGCTCGGTATCCCGCGCGCGGTGCTCACCGCGCGGCTCGAGCGACTCGTGCAGGAGGAAATGCTGCGCAAGGTCGCGTACGAGGAACGGCCGGCGCGCTACGAGTACAAGCTCACCGAAAAGGGCATCGCGTTTTACGACGTGCTCGCGGCCATGTGGCGTTGGGGCAGCGATTGGCAGTGGGGTGACGGCGAAGGACCATTGATGCTCGTCGACCGCGATAGCGGCGAGGAAGTGGTGCCCACCGTGGTGAACGAACACACGGGTGAGCGCATCGACGTCCGGCGGCTGCGCGTAAAAACTCGCGCGCACTGACGTGATCCGCCTCGAACGCACCCACGCTGCGCACGTCGTCCGCCTCGAAAGCAGCCACAACCTGTTCAACGACGGCTTCGTCGCCGCGTTCGAAGCCGCCCTCGACGAGATCGAAGGCGAGGCCACCGGTGATCCCGTCGTCACGGTCGGCGCCGGGAAGTACTTCTCGAACGGCTTCGATCTCGAGCATCTCGGCCGCCTCGAAGGCGAGGCTCTCGGCCAGTTCATCGAACGGTCGTGCCGGCTTCTCGCGCGCGTGCTTGTATTCCCGGCACCGACGATCGCGGCGATCAACGGTCACGCGTTCGGCATCGGCGCCATGCTCGCGCTCGCGCACGACCAGCAGGTGATGCGCGAAGACCGCGGGTGGTGGTGCCTTCCCGAAGTGGACCTCGGGCTGCCTTTCCATCCGTTCATGCAGGCGCTCATCACGGCGCGTCTGCCCCCGCGAGTTGCGCAGGCGGCGATGCTCACCGGCCGGCGATACGACGGCGCGAGCGCACGCGACGCGGGCGTCGTGAACGCCACCGCGGGCGAAGCCGACCTGTTCGCGCGGGCAATCGAACTGACTGCTCCGTGGGCCGGCAAGAAGCCGGAAGTGATCGGGTTCCTCAAGGTCGCCATGCACACGTCGGTCACCGGGACCCTCGCGCACTGAGACGCGCGTCGTACTGCACGGTCAGGCGGCGCGACCTTGGGTGATCTTCTCGAGGATCGCGATGCGTTCGCCGATCGGAGGATGGGTGTCGAAGAGCCGGTGCAACCGGCCGGCGTGGTGTTGCAGCGGGTCGTCGATGCACATTGCCGCGGTCGCGTGATTGAAGTTTGCGAATGGCTTGTCGTTCTGCTGCAACTTCTGCAGGGCATGGATCAGGCCCTGCGGGTTACGGGTGAGTTCGACGCCGCTGACGTCGGCGAGCTCTTCGCGTGAGCGGGAGAGGGCGAACTGGATCAGCGGCCCCACGAGGAACGCGACGACGCTCAACAATGCTCCGGCAGCGATAACCAACAGCATGATCTGGTCTCCGTCGCGTCCCCGGGGACGCGTGAAGATCGCCGTGCGCCAGAGCATGCTCGCGAGTAATGCCGCAAACCCAATGAGCGTGGTCACGACGAGAATGAGACGCACGTCGTAGTTCTTGATATGACTCATCTCGTGACTGACGACGCCCTCGAGCTCGTCTCGGTGCATGATCGAGAGCAGCCCAGTCGTCGCGGTGATGGCGGCTCTATTGGGGCTGATTCCGGTCGCGAACGCATTCGGCGAAGGGTCGTCGATCACGTACACCGCCGGCTTCGGGAGCCCCGCGGAGATTGCCATCTCCTCAACGATGTTGTGCAGCTGCAGGTACTGCGTGGGGTCCGCGGGGTGCGCGCCCGAGACGGCGAGCACGAGCCCGGTGCCGGACAGCAGCGCGAAGGCGGCCGCGGCCGCCGCGAACACCGCCGCGACGACGGCGCCGGTGAGGATGGCGGAGCCGGGTGATGCACCTCCGAAAATCGCGCCGAGGAGCACGCCAATTCCCAGCCACACGAGAACGAACAGCGTGATCACGATCACGCTGCGGCGCTTGTTACGGGCGATTTCTTCGAGCACCAAATCACAATAGATCGAGTTCGCAGGCGCAAAGACGCGGGTCGACGGGATCGTGGCTGAGGCACGATGCTCCTGTTGTTGAGCACCGGCGTCACCGACGCGATACGAGACGAGTTCATCGCGCTCGCCCATGCCGCCGACTACATGCACTGATCCGGGCAAGACAGGAGACACCCGATGGTCGAAGAAATTGAGGACCCGCGGCGGCAGGAGCCGCCATTCATCCTGAGTGAGCGGGAGATGCTCGAAGCTTGGCTCGACTTCCACCGCACCACGCTGCTGCTGAAGTGCGAGTCGCTCGATGACGCAGGGCGCAAAAGCCGGCCCGTTCCGACTTCGAAGTTGTCGTTGCACGGCCTGATGCGCCACATGGCCGAGGTGGAGCGCAACTGGTTTCGGCGGGTGCTGCTCCGCGACCCCGATGCGCCGTACATCTGGTTCGATACCGCCGTCGAAGACAGCGAACTCGTCCCACTCGACGATGCCGACTGGGAAGCCGACCTCGCGA
>JAODBJ010000073.1 GCA_025463905.1 Actinomycetes bacterium | reverse complement strand
CTGTGGTCACACGGGCAGTGTTGCGAGAGCACCGCTCCATGTCAAGAGCAATGCTCTTGACAGGATGAACCGGCGGTCGCATACTGCCTACCGAGAGCAGTGCTCACAACTCGGAGCACTGCACACGACCGCTAGATCGGAGCTCGCGATGACCATCGACGACCACAAGCAGCAGGCGAAGTACCTCCCGGCCGGCCGCGGCGACCGCCTTATGAACCGCGTCGTCGTCGGGCTCACCCGCCTCGGGATCAGCGTGATGGGTTCACGGGAATTGCGAGTACGCGGCCGCACCAGCGGCGAATGGCGCACGAACCCCGTCAACCTTCTCGACGTCGACGGCCGGCGATACCTCGTCGCCCCCCGCGGCGAGGTGCAGTGGGTTCGCAACCTGCGCGCCGCGGGCGGGCACGGTGAACTACGCGTCGGTCGCCGCACAGAGTCGTTCGAAGCCACCGAGATCGCCGGCGACGACAAGCTGCCGATGCTGCGCGCGTACCTCGAACGTTGGAGCTGGGAAGTCGGCCGCTTCTTCGACGGTGTCAACGCGAAGGCCTCCGACGACGAACTGCGACGTATCGCAGCGTCGCATCCCGTGTTCGCGCTGAAGTAGCCGGAACAACCGCGCTACGAACGGATGTCCTTGCGGTTGAACCACACGAGCGCGGCGCTGAGGAACACCGCCACGTATGCAAGTTGCACGGCGACGCCCGCCAGCATGTCGTGCGGGAAACGGTTCTGCGTGAACATCGGCTCCCACGCGGCTAAGTAGTGAGTGGGGAAGCCGTAGCGAATCACGCCGAGTTGGGTGATGCCGTCGAGGATTTCCGACACGACGTACACGCCGATCGTCGCGCCGATCGCGCCCGCCGGTACGTCGGTGACCGTCGAGAAGAAGGTGCCAAGCGCGAGGAGCGCGCTGTAACCGAACGCGACGTACGCGGTTGCGATGGCGAGGCGTTCGAGCAGCGTCGTCACGGTCAGATGGAAGCCGCCGAACAACGATCCGATCGCGAGGCCGGGCACGGTGATCGGGTGGGCACCGAAGAACAGCACACCACCGACGAGGGCGGTGACCGTGACGAGGATCGTGCACCCCCAGATGAGCGTGCCCGCGACGAAGGCTTTCGCCACGAGCAGCCGGCCTCGCCGTACCGGTCGCATGAGCAGGTAGCGCAGGTTTCCGGACGCAGCATCACCAGCGATGATGTCGCCCGCGATGCTGCCCGCGATCACGATCAACAAGAACGCGCTCATCGCCTCGAGCACCGCGGCCGGCACCAGGAGCCCGCTTTGGTGGGCGAGGCGGAAGAGCCCTTCGCCGTTGTCGCCACCGCGCCCGTTTCCGCGGGCGTGGATCGCGAACACGATCAACGACGGCAGCCCGACGAGTGCGAGGCCGATCGCCAGCGTTCGACCGCGACGTAGCGCCTTCGCGAACTCTGTGCGCACGAGCGAGATCACGACACCACCCGATCGCCGTCGAGAAGACCCAAGAACGCGTCTTCGAGGTTCTGGTTCGCGGAGATCGTCTCGAGCCGGAGCCCGGCGCCGACGAGCGCGTTCGCGAGATCGGAGCGCCGTCCGTCGCGCAGGTCCACGAGTAGACCGTCGCCCTGCAGCAACACGCCGGCGACGGTCGGCAACGCGCTCAGCACCGTGTACGCGCGCTCGCGGTCGTCGACTTCCACGTACACCGAACTGCCGGCACCGATCAGTTCGCTCACAGTGCCGCTCGCGACGAGCCGCCCGTGGTTCATCACGAGCACGTCGCTGCACACCTGTTCGACCTCGGTGAGATGGTGGCTCGAGAGCAGCACCGTCGCGCCTTGCAGCGTGAGCCGGCCGATGAGTTCGCGAATCTCGCGGATCTCCCCCGGGTCCAACCCGTTGGTCGGTTCGTCGAGCACGAGGAGTTCGGGGCGACCGAGCAACAAGCGCGCGAACCCGAGGCGTTGCTTCATGCCCTGCGAGTACGTGCGCACCTTGCGGTGAATCGCGTCGCCGAGCGCCGCGACTGCGAGCGCGCCGTCGAGGTCGGCGTCGGCGAAGCGTGCGCCGTTCGCCTCCCACCAGAGGCGGAGGTTGGTGAGGCCCGACAGATGCGGCACGAACGCGGCCTGCTCCACCATCGCCCCGACCCGCACCAGTTGTGGGCAACTCGGTGTCACCGGGGCGTCGAAGAGGCGGACGTTGCCGCGGCTCGGCCGTTCGAGTCCCATCAGAATCCGCAGGGTCGTCGTCTTGCCGGCGCCGTTGGGCCCGAGAAGACCCCACACCTGGCTTCGCTCCACGGTGAAGGAAAAATCGTCGACCGCGAGCACCGGCCCGAAGTGCTTCGACAATCCTTCCACCGCGACGATCGCGTCAGCCACGCTCGGGCTCCTCTCAACGTTCGCTCTATACAACCGGTCGCGCGGCCGTTTCGAGGCTCGCCTGGGTGAAAATTCGGCGTGAACGAACAGTTAGGTGATCAAACGGTTCGATAAACTGGCGGACCGTGACTGAAGAACTCAAACCCGCGGCACGCTCGCTCGCGCTCCTCGCTCGCAAGCTGGAACGGGCCTGCGGCTCGCTTTCCCTGGCCCAATACCGCGTCCTCGCGCTCGTCGCCGCGGGCGACGAACGGTCGTCGCTGGTGGCCGAGCGCCTCGCCGTGACCAGACCCACCGTCACTGCGGTGGTCGACGGGCTGGTCGAACGGCGGTTCGTAGCGCGTGAAGCGGTGGAGGGCGACCGGCGATCGATCCGCCTGCGGGTCACACCCGCCGGAGCGGCCGCGCTCGTGAGCGCCGAAACCGCGATGGCGGACTCCCTCGACGACCTCTTCGCCGGTGTAACCGACCGCGACGCGCTGATCCGTGGCCTCACCGAGCTGCACGCCGCATGGATTGCGCGTGTCGGCGCGCGTCTCGGAGCCGTCCAAGCATGAATCAGGCGCAGACCGCAACTGCGCTGGGCAAACGCCAGGGTTGGATCCGGCGCCTCGTGTCGTACATGGCGCCCCACAAGAGGAACGCGTTCATCGCGTTCGGAACCGCGATCGCAGGCACGCTCATCGCGTCCTTCGTACCGCTGATCACGAAGGTGATCGTCGACGACGTGATCGTCCATCATCGCCGGCCGCTCGCGCCGTGGATCGTGGTGCTTGTCGCGTCGGCGGTTGCGCGCTTCGGGTTCGCGTACGTGCGCCGCTACCGCGGTGGTCGGATCGCGCTCGACGTGCAACACGACCTGCGCACCGCGATCTTCCGTCAGTTGCAGTCGCTCGACTTCGCTTCTCACGACGAACTGCAAACCGGCCAGCTCGTGAGCCGCGCGTCGTCCGATGTCACGCTCGTCCAGGGGTTCTTGCAGTTCCTCCCGATCGGCACTGCGAACATCTTGAGCTTCGTCGTGTCGATCGTGGTGATGCTCTACCTGTCGCCCATGCTCACGCTGGTGATGCTGTGCGTCGCGCCCGCGCTGCTGTTCACCGCGATCAAATTACGCACGTCGGTGTTCCCGGCGAGCTGGGACGCGCAGCAGAAGGCCGGCAACGTCGCGAACATCGTCGAGGAAGCGGTCACCGGCGTACGGGTCGTGAAGGGGTTCGGGCAGGAGGAGCAGGAACTCCATCGGCTCACCGACCGGTCGGAAGAGATGTTCGCGTCGCGCGCGCGGTTGATAGACCTGCAGGCGCGCCTCCAGCCCGCGATGCAGTCGATCCCGTCGTTCGGGCAGGTCGCGGTGCTGCTGCTCGGTGGCTGGCTCGCGATCCACGGGCACATCACGCTCGGGACGTTCCTCGCGTTCGCGACTTACATGATCGAGCTGGCGGCACCGGTGCGGCAGATGGCCGCAATCCTCACCGTGGGGCAACTTGCACGCGGCGGTGCGGAACGCATCTTCGATCTCCTCGACTCGACGCCGCTCGTACAAGACAAACCCGACGCCGGCGAGCTCACGGTCGGTCGTGGCGAGGTCGCTTTCGACCACGTGTCGTTCGGTTACCTGCGCGCGGAGCCGGTGCTGCGCGACTTTTCCCTCACCGTGCAACCGGGGGAGACGGTCGCGTTGGTCGGCACGTCGGGCTCGGGGAAGTCGACGGTTGCGTTGCTGTTACCGCGCTTCTACGACGTCCACGACGGCAGCGTGCGCATCGACGGTACCGACGTGCGCGATGTCACGCTGACGTCGTTGCGCGGCCAGATCGGCGTCGTGTTCGAGGACTCGTTCCTCTTCTCCGATTCGATCCGGTCCAACATCGCGTTCGGTCGCCCCGACGCGACGCAGGCCGAGGTTGAAGCCGCGGCGCGCGCGGCCGAAGCGCACGAGTTCGTGTTGCGGTTGCCGCACGGCTACGACACCGTCGTCGGCGAGCAGGGCCTCACGCTTTCGGGTGGCCAACGCCAACGCATTGCGCTGGCGCGAGCGTTGTTGTCGGATCCCAAGATCCTGCTCCTCGACGACGCGACGTCGTCGGTGGACGCGCGCGTCGAAGAAGAAATCCACGCGACGCTGCGTCGCCTGCTCGCGGGCCGTACGACGCTGTTGATCGCCCACCGGCGATCGACGCTCGCGCTCGCCGATCGCATCGTGGTGGTCGACCAAGGTGCAGTGGCCGACGCCGGTACGCACGACGAACTCTGGCTGCGGTGCGATCTGTACCGCATGCTGCTGTCTGGTCCGGGTGACGACGTCGAAGGGGTCGACGCGGAAGCCGCGGACGCGGCGGCCGCGGCTGCGGCCGCCGACGGGCAGGTGCAGGGCGTTACGCCGGCCGCGTGGCGCGGTGTCTCGGAGGACGACTTTGCACTCCCGGCGGCCGGAACCGCTCGCCCCGCCGCGCAGATGCGCTTCACCGGTGGCGGCGGAGGGGGAGGGGGCGGCGGTCTCGGCACGGGCGGACCGGGGGCTGCGTGGGGCGCGGTGCTCGCGCCGACCCCCGAGCTGCTCGCGAAGGTTGCAGCACTCGAACCGAGTAAGGCCAAACCGAACGTCGACGTCGAACGCGAAGCTGCGCCCGATCCCAACTTCCGTTTCCTGCGTTTCCTGCGTCCGTACCGGCTGCGGTTGGTTCTCGGGCTGGTGCTGGTATCGCTCGACGCGATCTGCACGCTCGCCGCGCCCTGGTTGATCCGGCGCGGCATCGATCACGGTGTCACGCACCACGCCATCGATGCGCTGGTCGCGATCTCGATCGTGTTCCTGGCGGTCACATTGATCGATTGGGCGATCATGTGGCAAGAGACGCGCGTCATGGGCTTCACGTCGGAGCGACTGTTGCACGCAATGCGCGTCAAAGTGTTCGCGCACCTGCAACGCCTCGGCATCGACTTCTACGAGCGCGAGATGGCCGGCCGGGTCATGACGCGCATGACCACCGACATCGACTCGTTGTCGAACCTGTTGCAGAGCGGACTCGTGACCGCACTGGTGAACGTCGTGTCGTTCGTCGGCGTCGGTATCGCGCTCGTCATCATGAATCCGAAGCTCGCGGCGGTCACCGCGATCTGCCTTCCACCGCTCATCGGGATGACGTGGTGGTTCCGTACACAATCGGGTCGGGCATACGAACGCGCACGCGAACGGATCGCGGCGGTGAACGCCGAGCTGCAAGAGGGCTTGTCGGGTGTGCG
>JAODBJ010000055.1 GCA_025463905.1 Actinomycetes bacterium | reverse complement strand
GCTCGCGCAGGCGGTGGCGCCGACCGTGATCACGAGCATCACGATCAGAAGCCGGCGCACCCGGCGAGCCTACGGAACCCGCGTCCGGCAACCGGCGCGGTCGCGCGACTGGCGATCGAACCCGCCGGCCGTGTTCCATGCAGGCCATGACCGACGAACGCCAGGCCGGAGTCGCGCTCGGGACTCCGCACGCGAACGGCGCCGCCCGCGTGGGGGTCGTGGTCGAGGAGGAACGCGAGCCGCGCTCGCGAGCCACCCGTATCGCCTTACTCGCGGCGCTGGTCGTCGTCATCGGCCTGTGGGGCTTCGCGCTCGTGTACTCGGTGGTACGCAAAGACCCCGAGCGACTCACCACGGCCGAGCACTCCACCATCGTGCAGTCGTGCAAGACCGCCGTGGCGCGCATGCTTGAACTGCCTGCAGTACGCGCTCCGGGCGGGGTGCCACCGACCAAGGCCGCGGTCGCGGCGCGAACCGCTGGCGAAACCGCGGTGCTCACGCGGATGATCGCAGAGTTGCGTCAGGTGCACCCGCAGCGCGCCGCCACCGCTGAGGCACTCGGCAAGTGGCTCGACGACTGGGATTCGATCATCGTGGCGCGCCACGCGTACGCGCTCCAGGTGCTCACCAGCAGGACCGCGGAACTGGTGATCCCAGCCGATCGCGGCGTTGCGATCTCGGTGCGTATGAACAACTACGCAAAGAGCAAATTTCTGGTCGACGACTGCGGCACCACGACGCTCGGCGCCGAAAATGTGAACGCGGTGCACCGATGACCCTTCGACTGATGACCTTCGACCGATGACAGAGAGCAGGAGCAGATGAGCGGGCGGCTCGACGGGAAGGTCGCGTTGATCACCGGCGCGGGCAGCGGCATGGGACGATGCGCGGCCGAATTGTTCGCGCGCGAAGGTGCGCGTGTCGTCGTCGCCGACTACGACGACGCCGGCGGCAAAGAGACGGTCGACGCGATCACCGCAACCGGAGGCGACGCGACCTTCGTTCGCGCCGACGTATCGCGCGCCGCCGACTGCGAGGCGATGGTGCAACACGCGCAGGCCACCTACGGCGCACTGCACGTGCTCTATAACAACGCCGGCGTGTTCCCAGCCGACGACGGCGGCGTGCTCGACACACCGGAAGCAACGTGGGAACGCGTGATGGACATCAACCTGAAGGGCGTGTGGCTCGGATGTCGCGCCGGCATCCCGGCGTTGCTCGCGTCGGGTGGCGGATCGATCATCAACGTTGCGTCGTTCGTGGCGTTCCTCGGCGCCGCGACGGCGCAGATCGCCTACACGACCAGCAAGGGTGGAGTGCTCGCGATGTCTCGCGAGATAGCGGTCGAATACGGGCGCCAAGGCGTGCGTGTGAACGCACTGTGTCCGGGCCCGATCGAGACGCCTCTCCTCGCCGAACTGATGTCGGATCCCGCCCGCCGGCAGCGCCGCCTCGTGCACATCCCGATGGGGCGCCTCGGACAAGCGGAAGAACTCGCCAAGGCCGCGCTGTTCCTCGCATCCGACGATTCGTCGTTCATGACCGGCGCCGCTCTGGTGGTCGACGGCGGCATCACCGCCGCCTACGTGACACCCGAATAGGGCCGGGAAGTTAGAGTTCCGCCCCAATGACACCGGGGATGCTCACTGCCGACGAGCTCGACGATCTGATCTTCACGGGTGCGGTCGACACCGTGCTCGTCGTCTTCCCCGACCTGCAGGGCCGGTTGATGGGCAAGCGGGTCACCGGCCATTTCTGGCTCGAGCAGATGGCACGCGGCCGCGAACCGATCCACGCGTGCAACTACCTGCTCGCGGTCGACAGCGAGATGAACGTGGTGCCCGGCTACCGCTAC
Source organism: Actinomycetes bacterium (assembly GCA_025463905.1). Classification (GTDB taxonomy): domain Bacteria; phylum Actinomycetota; class Acidimicrobiia; order IMCC26256; family PALSA-610; genus JAODBJ01. The sequence goes on along the minus strand of JAODBJ010000055.1, from coordinate 3,042 downwards.
GCGAATTGGGACAAGGGTTACGGCGACTTCGCGCTGGTGCCCGACCTCGCCACACTGCGCCGCATCCCGTGGCTCGAGGCAACCGCGTTCGTGATGTGCGACGTGGTCGACGAACTCGACGGCTCGCCGGTCGAGGTGTCGCCACGACGCATCCTGCAGCGCCAAGTGCAGCGGGCGCACGATCTCGGCTACTCACTGAAGTTCGCGTCGGAACTCGAGTTCTTCCTCTTCCGCGAATCGCCCGAGCAGGCAGCGAAACAGGGCTTCGCGAACCTCACGCCCCACTCGGATGTGATCGAGGACTACCACATCCTCCAGACAACCCGCGACGAGTACCTCATCCGCGCGATCCGCAACGGTGTAGATCGGGCAGGAGTGCCGGTTGAGTTCTCGAAGGGCGAAGCCGGCCGCGGTCAACACGAGATCAACCTCGTGTACTCCGACCCGGTCGAGATGGCCGACCGGCACGTCATCTACAAGAACGCTGCGAAGGAGATCGCGTCGCAGCACGACCGCTCGATCACCTTCATGGCGAAGTACTCCATGGAGGAAGTCGGCTCGTCGTGCCACGTGCACTCGAGCGTGTGGGACGCCGAAGGCGAGCGTTCGGTGATGTGGGACGACAACGCGCCCGAGCATCTCTCTCCGGTGTTCCGGGGGTGGATGGGCGGCCAAATCGCGTGCGGTCGCGAGTTTGCGTGGCTGTTCGCTCCCACCGTCAACTCGTTCAAGCGGTACCAACCGGAGTCGTGGGCGCCCACCGCGCTCGCGTGGAGCCACGACAACCGCACGTGCGGGTTCCGGGTCGTCGGGCACGGCCAGTCGTACCGGCTCGAATCGCGCATCCCCGGCGCGGACGTGAACCCGTACCTCGCGTACGCGGCCACGATCGCTGCCGGTCTCGCCGGAATCGAACGCACGCTCGATCCCGGCGCCCCGTTCATGGGCAACGCGTACGCGGCGCCCGAGTTGGCCCGCGTGCCGTGGACCATCGTCGAGGCGATCGACGCGTTCGAACAGAGCAAGTTGGCGCGCGAAGCGTTCGGTGAAGACGTGCACTACCACCTGTTGAACACCGCCCAGCAGGAATGGGCGACGTTCAACCGCGCCGTCACCGATTGGGAGCGACACCGCAACTTCGACCAGTGGTGATCCGCCCATGAGCGGCCCGCTCGTCGCCGTGACCGGCCGGCGCCTCGGCACGGGCGTGTCGACGTGGCCGTACGCGAACGCGGCGGCGCTGCCCCACGCGTATTTCGAGGCGCTCCGTCGCTCCGGCGCGACGCCCGTCATGCTCGACGCCGCGCCGATCGCGCCGGCGGAAGCCGACGCGCTGCTCGGACGCTTCGACGCGCTCGTGCTCACCGGCGGTCCCGATATCGATCCACAGTGCTACGGCCAAGTCGCGCATCCAAAGACCTACGGCGTCGATCGTGAAGCCGACGACTTCGAGATCACGTTGGCTCGCTCCGCGATCGACCGCAGTGTTCGCACGCTCGCGATCTGTCGCGGTACGCAGGTGTTGAACGTCGCGCTCGGCGGTTCGCTGTACCAACACATCCCCGACACGCCGGGCGTCGCTCCCCATGGCCGTCCCGGAGAGGCGAACGGGCAACTCCTGCACGATGTTCGGATCGACTCCGGTACGGCGCTCGCAGCAGTGATCGAGAGCGACCGAGCGTGTTGCTCGTGCCACCACCATCAGGCCATTGATCGCCTCGGCGATGGCCTTACCGTCACGGCACGCGCCGACGACGACGTCGTCGAAGCACTCGAACTCGATGGGGCACCGTTACTCGCCGTTCAATGGCACCCCGAGGACACCGCGGGCGACGACAAGGTCCAGCAACGCCTCTTCGATTGGTTGTGCGGCTGAGGTTTGCTCCTCGCGGGACCGCGGGGCCGTACCCTGCAGCCCGTGGCACGTGGTGAGGGCGGCCTGCTGCGCCGTTTGTTCGAGCTCGCCCCTGACGGCATGCTCGTGACGCGGTTGCGCGATGGCCGCATCGTGATGGCGAACGACGCGTGCTCCCGCATCCTCGGCTGCCCGCACAGCGACCTCTTCGCGCGCACAACGGAAGAAGTCGGCTTGTGGCCGGACAAAGATCGCGACGAATTCGTGCAACGCGCGCGCGACGAACAAGTGACCGAACCGAGAGAGGTGTTCCTCGACACTCCCACCGGTACGCGATGGGTCGAGGTGAGAGACGAGCTGATGACGCTCGGTGGGCGCGCCCACGTGCTGGCCATATTGCACGAGATCACCGACCGCAAGGCGGCGGATCAAGCACTACGCGCCGAACGTGACCACTACGCCGCGTTGGTCGCTGCCCTCCAGGACGGCTACTACGTCATCTCACTCCAGGGTCACATGATCGACGTGAACGACCGGTTCTGCGAGATGATCGGCCTGTCGCGAGACGAAGCGTTGGCAGTTTCGACGCCGGGTCCATGGTGGGCACCCGAGCAGGTCGCCGACATTGTGAGCGCCCGGCGCGACGTGATGCGCACCGGCTACGCCGAATTCGACTGGATCCTCGTGCGGAGCGACGGCCGGCGCACTTCAAGTCACGTCACGAGCGCGGTGATGCACGACGCCGACGGGCGCGTCAGCAGCATCGTCGTAACCCTTCGCGACAAGGGCGTGCGTCGATAGGGGACATTATTTGTCCCCTATCGACGCACGCAGTTCGTGCTTGGGGACTTTGCCGCTTGGTGTGCGCGGTAACGCGGCGACGATCTCGATGCGCTCGGGGATCTTCTGCAGCATCAATCCTTGCGTGCGGCAGAACGTGAGGATGTCGGCCTGGGTGGGCGGATCGGAAGCGTCGACCGGCACGATGCAGGCGCACACCAACTCGCCTCGCTCCGCGTCGGGAAGGCCGAGCACCGCGACGTCGGCGACCTTCGGGTGCGCGAACAGTGTGTCTTCCACTTCTTTCGCGCTGATGTTCTCGCCCTTGCGGATGATGACGTCCTTGATACGGCCGGTCACCACGAGGGCTCCGTGCTCGTCGAACCGGCCGACGTCGCCGGTGTGCA
>JAODBJ010000054.1 GCA_025463905.1 Actinomycetes bacterium | reverse complement strand
GACGCGTGGGTCGTATCGCCGCCGGTCGACACCGACTACTACAAGCCCGACCCCGAGGTCGCGCGCGAAGACTTCTTCCTGCTCGCCGGGCGTCTGGTTCCCTACAAGCGTCCCGACATTGCGATCGAAGCCGCGCGGCGCGCCAATGTCCGTCTCGTGGTCGTGGGAGAGGGCAGGGCTCGCTCGCAGGTGGAGCAACTGGCCGGCCCGCGTACCGAGTTCCTCGGCCGCGTCGACGACGACACGCTCCGCGATCTTTTTCGGCGCTGCCGCGCGTTGCTGTTCCCCGGTGAAGAAGACTTCGGGATCATCCCGGTAGAGGCGGAAGCGTGCGGGACGCCCGTGATCGCGCCGGCGCTCGGCGGCGTGCTCGACACCGTCATACCCGGCCGTACCGGCGTGTTGTACGACCGTCACGCGGACCAGGTCGGCACCCTCGCGGCCGCATTACGCGACTTCGACGACACGAAGTTCGATCGGGCCGCGGTACGCGCGCACGCCGAGCAGTTTGCTCCGGTTTGTTTCCGGGAACGGTTCGAGCGGGCAGTGACCGACATCCTCGCGGGTGCCGTGCCGCCGCCGTACCCTCGTACTGAAAGCCCCGTGTAGCCTCGCTGCCTCCGCTTCGGCCGCATAGGACAAAGGACCGTCACATCAACGGCGACGTCACGGCGATCGGCTCTGGAAGCAAGCAGGAACTCGACGTACCTCGTGTGCTTGTCGTGGCCACCGGGCCACTCGACGCGCGACCGTTCCTCCTGCAAGCCGCCGCCACGGTCGTAACGGCCGGGTGGGAGACGTCGATCGCGTCCCCTACGCGCGCCGCGGTCGCCGACGCGGCCTGGTACCCACTCGCCGGCGGGACCCGAGCGAGCGCGAAGCGGCTCCGCCGTCTCGCCGCGCAAACCGACCTCATACTGACCGACCCGGGCGGTTTACGGGTCGTGCAGCGGGCGCAGCTCCGCGCTCCCGTCGTGCTGCTCGTCGAAGAAGAACTGCTGGGCACGAGCACGAAGTCATTGCGAGACGGTCGCATCGACCTCGCGATCGCGACCTCGGAAGCGGCAGCCGGTCCGGTGCGCTGGCTCGGCATCGAAACCGTGGTGCTCATGCCACCGATCGAGGCGCCCCTCGACGGCACGCCTTACAAGGCCGCCGACGTCATCGGTTGCGCCACCCGATTCCACTCGGCGGCCGGACTCGACGTGCTCCTCGACGCGTTCGCCGAACTCGCCGATCGTGACGTGCGGCTCGAAGTGGTGAACATCGACGGTGGCGACGACAAGCACGTCGTGGCGGCTCTGCGTGCTCGTGCCGCGCGTCCCGACCTCGACGGTCGTGTCCAGATCTTCGAACGTGCGCAAGACCACCTGAGTTTGATGCGGCACTGGCGCGTCGCCGTCACCGCAAATGTCGGCGCCGACAGCGCGACCGCGCCGTTGCGCGACGCCGTCGCGCTGGGGGTCCCCGTCGTCGCGACCGACCGCGGCGCGAACGCCGAGGTCGTCGGCGCGACGGGCGTGCTCGTTCGCCCGGGCCGGGCCGACGAACTCGCACGCGCGCTCGAGCACGCGCTCGACGACCACACGCTGCGCGAACGCGCGGTCGAGGAAGCGGTACGCCGCGTCGACCACGGCGAGAGCGCGCGGCGACACAACGGCGAACTGATTCGGGCGTTGTCGGATGTCGCCGAACGCGGAGTGCGCCGGCGGGCCGGCACAGTGGTGTTCGTCGTCCCCGACTTCGAGCCGACGCTGGGCGGCACGACGCGCCAGACCCACAATCAGGCGAGCGAACTACGTGCGCGCGGCTACGACGTGCTCGTGCTCACGCAGCGGCTCGAACTGCATTGGCCGCGTTCTGAACTGCGCAACGGGCTCCGACTCCAACGAGTCGGGCCGTCGGGCCGCACGTTCCTGCGCATGAAGCTGCTCGTGCTGTCGATGTCGCGCTGGCTGCGCCAACACCGCGACGACATCGCGGTCGTCAACGTCATCATGTATCCCGACTTCGTGGTGAGCGCGGCGCTCGCCGGCCTGGCCGATCGCACCGTGATGTGCTGGGCCGGACTCGGTGACGCGACCGACACCGTCGGTACGTCCGGTCCACTACGCGCGCCGTTGCGCGCGATCCGCCGCCGAGCCCTGTCGAGCGCGGCGCAGGTCGCGCTCACGCCCGCGCTCCGTGAGGAACTCGACCGCCTCCATCTCGGTAGAGACGTGACCGTGATTCCGACGCCCGTGAACGTCGACGAGTTCCGGCCCGCGACCCCGGAGGAGCGGCGCGCGGCGCGCCGGGCCATCGGCGTGACCGACGACGAGCTCGTGATTGCGTACACCGGTCATCTCCGGGCGCTCAAACGAGTCGAGCGGTTGGTCGAGGCGTTCGAACGACTCGTTGCGTCCGGTCGCCCGGCCCGGCTCGTCCTCGTCGGCAGCAGCCGCGACGATCTCGTCGACAGCCCCACCGCGCTGCGGGAACAGCTCGGACGGGTAGAAGTACGGGATCGAATCATCATCACGGGCGCCGTCGCCGATGTTCGGCCCTACCTGCACGCCGCCGACGCCTTCGTGCTGCCGTCAGACCGGGAGGGCCTGTCGAACAGCGTGCTCGAAGCGCTCGCCAGCGGGGTGCCCGTCGTAGCGCCCCCGAGCGCCGCCGGCGACCAGGTCCTTGACGAGACCTGCGGCATCATTCCGGAGTCGAACAACCCGTCCCATTTGTACGCCGCCCTGATCAGCCTGGCCGACGATCCCGAGTATCGTGCGCGCCTCGCAGTTGGCGCCCGGCGGGCGGCCGAACGTTTTGCGTTGGGCCGTGTCGTCAACGAATACGAGGGGTTGTACTCCCGTCTCCGATGGCGGGCTGCCGTCCGCTGACGCGGTCGGCGTCGGATGAATGCAACCGATCGGCATACCTGGACACTCAGTCAGTGCCCTGACCCGCCGATATGCGAAGCAGGGTGGGAGACCTTGCGCTCCTACTAGTGCCTTGATGAGAATATTCACCCTCCGTGATGTACAGCCAACACCGTGACTGACGCCAGGCCCAACACGCCCATCGTCGAGCGCGATTCGCTCGCGCGGCGTTCGGCGCGTCGACGCGCCCGCGAAGGATTGCAGGTCGTCCCGAGGGGACCCGTGCAGCCCGTCGAGCGGGAACGGGTCCGACGGTTGTCGGGCTCACTGGTTGTGCTCGGCGATCTCGCGGCCTTGGCCATCGGTGTCGGCGTGCCGCGCCACTTCACCACCGCGCATCTGGTCTACGCCCTGGTGGCAGTGGTTTCGCTCACTGCGTCCTCTGCGTACCGCCTGCGCATCAGCCTCAGCGCGCTCGATGAAGCGCCTCGCTTCGCTATTGCCCTGTCGGTGCCGCTCCTCGTCGTGGCGCCGCTTTCGCACAACGCCGGGCCGGTGCTGTGGCAAGCGGTGGTGTCGCTCGTCGCATTGGTACTTGTGCGCGCCGTCGTATACGGCGCGATCCGTCGCGCACGGCGCAACGGACTCACCGAGCGCACGCTCATCGCCGGTACCGGACACGTCGGGATAGAGCTCGCGCACGTTCTTGCTGCCCACGCCGAGTACGGGCTCGACGTCGTCGGTTTCGTCGGCGCGCCGTTCCCCAACCTGCCCGGTCCGCTCCTCGCCGATGTCGCCCACCTCGACGACATCATCACGGAGTACGGCATCCGCCGGGTCCTCGTCGCGTTCGGCCCCACCCGCGAATCCGAACTGGTCGGCGTGTTGCGCACCGCAGTACTGCGCGACGTCGAAGTGCACGTCGTGCCGCGGTTCTTCGAGGTGGGCGTCGCGCCTCGCGGTCCCGACGTCGACGATCTCTGGGGCATCCCCGTATACCGGGTCCGCCAAGCCGCGTTGCGCGCCGGTGCGTGGCGGTTCAAGCGCGCCCTCGACGTCACGGTCGCGTCGATCATGCTCGCCGTCTCCGCGCCGGTGATGGTGGTCGCGTCCGTGCTCGTGAAACTGAGCGGGCCCGGCCCGATCCTGTTCCGCCAGCGCCGCATCGGTCAGCACGGCTCGGAATTCGAGGTCTTGAAGTTCCGGACCCTGCCCGTCGACTACACGGCCGGGGCGGCCTGGAACGCGTGGGACGTCGAATACAGCAACCCGATCGGTCGATGGCTCCGACGACTCAGCATCGACGAACTCCCCCAGCTGTGGAACATCCTGCGGGGCGACATGAGCCTCGTCGGCCCCCGCCCCGAGCTCGGCCACTTCGTCGAGCAGTTCAGCCAGAGCGTGTACGGCTACACCGACCGCCACCGGCTCCCCGTGGGTCTCACCGGCTGGGCGCAGATCCACGGGCTCCGCGGGGCCACGTCACTGCGGGAACGGGCTCGCTTCGACAACCAGTACATCGAGCACTGGTCGCTCTGGCGAGACATCGTGATCCTGATCCGCACGGGCGGCGTCTTCTTCCGGGAGCCGCACCCCTCGGCACCGCCCGAGCCGGTGCTGCGCACGGCCGCGGTACCCGAACCCGACGTCGAAGCCGTCGATCAGTAGGGACAAAACAACGGCGGGCCATCGGCCCGCCGTGTTTTCGTTTTGGTGTGATCTCGACCGGCCCTGCGCCCGATCGTTCGATGTCAGACCCCGGCGTTACGCCGGCGTCCGCTACGAGCGAGCACGGCACCGCCGCCAACCGCCCCGAGGCCGATGATCGTGAGACCCACGACATCGCCACCGGTGAAGGGCAACGAACCACTGCTGTTTGCTCCCGCGGAGCCAGTCTGGCTGGAACCCGGGCCGCCTTGCGACCCCTGATTCCCCCCACAACTGCCTGATCCGTAATCGCACGATTGTGCCATTGCAGCGCCGGGAAGCATCACCGCCGCAGCAATGCCACCCGCCGTCAGCAGGCGCAACGCCTTGACGCCAATACCAAGATTGCCCATATGCAAATGCCTCCCGAACTGACTGATTACCACGGAGTGTAGCGGGACTCCGTAGCACCTACAAGGATTTCCCACAAACGTGACCTCCGTCGACTACGGAGAGTGGTATCCACACCCTGTGGTTTACCACGCCACGCTATGTGGCGAACTGTCGGTCCAATGCGCGCCGCCGTCGCTCCATTCGACGGCCGGCATCCGAGCGGATGGTTCGACCACCAACGTGCGATCGCCGGGCGGCAGCCGGTAGTGCACGGTCGCCTCAACGGTCTGGCCGCGACGGGCCTCGAAGAAGGTTGCAGCGACGTACGAGTGCTGGTCAGGGCCGACGGCGGCCAAGGTCATGCGCTTCCCCGACGCGTCCGTGATGTACATGTCGCGGGCCAGGGAGGGCAGTTCCGCGACGAGGAGACCCTGATACTTGCCCTCCTCGCTCCCGATCGCGTTGGGGTACGGCCCCGACACGTACTGCGGGAGGCCGCCCGGAGCGACATTGTGGAGTTGCACGGCAACCGTCACCGCGGTGCCCTTCGAGTCGGCGTGGGTTTTCAGGATGGACTTCACGTCGAGGAACTGGTCGAGCTTGTTGCCGCCGCGGTTGTGAACACCCAGCAACATCGAGTCACGCCCCAGCGTCCCGGCGACGCCGGCAGCCTCGAATCCCCGCTGCTCGACCACGTCGCTCGACCAGCCGAGCACGTGCCGACCGTCGGCGGCGCCCCGGAGCGCATCCACGAGATCGGCGATCTTGAACTTGCCCTGCAGGTTCTGGATCGCCGCCCGCGCGATCGAGCTCAAGCGGTCACGGCGGGCGATCTGCGTGGGGTAGCCGCTGACCCCGGCGTATTGGTAGAGGTAGATCTCCTGCAACACGTTGGCCGGCCCGTACTGCTTGCCGCCGACCTGCACCGGGTGGGTTGCTTCGATCAAGGCCCGCAGCGCCACAGGGTCGAGCGCGAGGACGCCGTCGACCTTGGCCTTCCCGGCCGCGACCCACATCTTCTTCGCCAGTGCGGCCTGGGTCGGGAAGATCGGCGATGACGCGAGGTTGCGCCACTCCTGCGTCGGTTGGAGCCAACCCCAGCGCTTGGCGAAGTCGCCCGTCACCGGCACCGCGCCGGGCGGGAGCGCGAACTCTTCCGTGGGCGTCATGGGGCCGAGGTTGAAGGACCCATCTCGCACTTCGAGCTGCCCGACCGACAAGAAGGTGCCGGACCCGACCCGCATCTCGTTGTTATTCGCCGCGAACACGAGGTAGGTGCTGGGCCCTGCGAGGAACTTCGCCATCCCCCGCGACGCCTCCGTGCTGCGAGCGGTGGCGTCGGAGAGCTTGCGCAATTCGACGGCGAAGCGCTCCCGAGCGCGGCTGAGCGGGCCGATCAAGGCTTGCTTCGGGCCCAGGTCGACGGCCGCGATCCGCTGGTGGGCCTGGGCCGAGATCGTGCCCAGCTGGCTGACGATCACGACGCGCCCGTGGCCCTGCGGCTGGGTGCGGCGCAACTCGTCGCGAGCGAGCGTGATGGCATCGACACCGGCGTGGACCACCTGCCTCGCGGCGCCCGTCAGCGCGTCGACCGAACGGACCTGCCGGCCCACGACGGGAAGGAAACGCAGCGGCGCGACAAGGGGCGACCGCACGCTGCGACGAGCGCTCGCGAAGTCGGTTTCGGCGGCCCGCAGCAGCCCGATGCCTTGCCCGCGCACCAAACCGGCCGGGCTGAGCACGTCGCGAGCTTGATGGAGCCGGTCGATGCCGGCCTGGGTGCGCTGGCGAGCATGGTTGAGCGAAACGGCGGTGAACGCGGCCCACACCGCGAGGACGGCGAGCACACCGAGCACCCAGGGCCACCGGCGCCTCCGTTCTGGCCGCGTGCGGGGGGAAGCCGAGCGGCGGGGCGTCATTGGGCCGTCATCGTAGGGACGCGCACCCTCGCGTTCGGGGTCAACCGGCTCCGCGGTCCCGCCGGCAGTGGTCATGAATGTCGTCACCCTCTCGTACGCTCACCGAATGACGCCCGTCGCCACTGACGACTTCGTCAAGATCACCCCTCGGCACCTTCGTCAGGCAGACGAGATGTGCCGGCGCCGTCTCGCGCTCGAATTGGACAATCAACGCGGGAACCCGCCCGGCAACGCGCGCTTCGAGGTGTCGAACCGGATCAGTGCCGACGCCCGCCTCGCCCACACCGAGCTCGCGCCGCCCGAGGCCCGCGCGTTCGTGCTGCCCACCGAGCTGCTCGCGGAGCAGCAACGGGTGTACGCCGCCGCCGTGGCCGGCTACCTCACGCTGTTCGGTTCCACCTCGGCCCGGGCCGTCGACACGTCGTTCGAGACGCCGCTCCCCGAGCTCGAAGTACGGCTCGTCGGCGACATCGGCGTCGCGCTCGAGACCGACGACGGCGTGGAAGTGCGGGTCTTGCGGGTCGGCGACCGGGGTCACGCCCGCTCACTGCTCGACGACATCGACCTGCGGTTCATCACGCTTCGTGCCGCGCCCTGGTCGCACGGCCGACCGCTGCGGCTCGTCGTCGCCGAACTCCTGAACCTCGACCACGCCACGTTCGACATCGACGTCGACGAACGGGCGCCGGCCGCGTACGAGTGGGTCGCGGAGCGGGTGGCCTTCATCCGATCCATCGCGGATTCCGATGCGCCGCGCGCCGGACACGATTGTTTGGGGTGCCGGTTCGTGAACGGGTGCCGCGCCCATGGGTGACCGTTGATGGCGCGCAAGCTTCTCCCCGACATCGTGTCGCTCACGCCCTCGAGCTACGAGAGCTTCGTGCGCTGCCACCGGCTGTTCCTGCTCGGGCACCTGCTCGGCGTGCCGGCCAGCGACCCGATCCCCACCCCCGACCGCGGCCAGTTGGTGCACGAACTCCTGCGATTTGTTCACGAGCGCGGCAACTGCCGCGACAACGCGCACGTGGAAGAAGTGCTGTCGGCGCACGGTGTGGCCGACGACGTTCACCGCACGATGTTCCGACGCCACGCGGAACGGTGTCCCGAAGTCGTCGACGCCGGCGCCCACGAGAAAGATATCGCCCGCTTCCATCGCTTTCCCGCGCCGATGTTCATGGCGAACGCGCGCATCGACGCGATCTGGGTGCACGACGGCATCCTCGACGCGCGCGACTACAAGACCGGGCAGCGCTGGCACGACCGTGTCGCCGACGACCCGGCTGCGCAGGTGCAAGCGTTCGTGCTCGCCCCGCACGCGCAGCGGCGCGGTCTCCGACTGCGCATCCGCTACGAGTACCTCGCTCCCGAAATCGACGACGACCCCGACCCGTTCGAACCCGACGACGACGACCTCGAAGCGATCGCCGCCCGTCTCCACGGCGCGGTGCATTCGATGTTCTCGCAAGAGAGCTGGCGCGGCTGTGGTGAAGCGCAGATATGTCGCACCTGTCGTTACCGATCGATCTGCGCCGACAGCGCGGCAACCGGCGAACCCGAATGGGCCGCCCTCGGCCTGCGCCAGTAGGCGTGCGACGATAGGGGACATTATTTGTCCCCTATCGACGCACGCTGGCTAGGGTCCGGCGTCGTGCTCGATCCCCGGACCCCTGTCATTGTCGGCGTCGGGCAACTGTCGCAACGCAGTGTTCCGGCGGCGGCGCGCTCGCCCATCGACTTGCTCGAAGACGTTGCGCGCGTGGCGGGAGACGACGCCGGCTACGGGCTCTTCAAACGGGTCGACACGGTGGCAGTCGTCCAGATCGTGTCGTGGCCGTATCCCAACGCGGCGGCGTTCGTCGCGCGCCGCCTCGGGCTCGAGCCCCGATCAACCGTTATGTCGACCGTTGGGGGCAACAGCCCACAACTCCTCTTGAATGAGATGGGGCAACGGATCCTCGAAGGGCGCGCCGACGTCGTGCTGTTGGGCGGCGCGGAAGCGATGCACACCCGCTGGCGCGCCCGGCGCGAACCGCGCACGCACCTCGATTGGGAGACCGGCGACGACGAACCGTGCCGCGATGTGATCGGCGACGACCGCCCCGGCGTGAGCGACTACGAACTCGCGCACGGCGCCGCCGCGCCGACGCTCGTGTACCCGTTGTTCGAAACCGCGCTACGCGCCGCCGCCGGGCGCGACATCGCGACCCACCAACAGGCGGTGAGTGAACTCTGGTCGACGTTCGCCGCGGTCGCGGCCGACAACCCCAACGCCTGGTCTCGCACCGCGTACACACCCGAACAGATCCGCACGGTGACCCCCGAGAACCGCATGGTCGCGTTCCCGTATCCGAAGTTGATGTGCTCCAACATCGACGTCGACCAATCCGCCGCCCTGTTGCTGTGCTCCTACGGCACGGCACGCGCGGCCGGCGTCGCCGACGATCGTCTCGTGTTCTTACATGCCGGTGCCGACGGCCACGACCATTGGTTCGTCACTGAGCGCGACACACTGCACGACTCCCCCGGTATCGGCACCGTCGTACGCGACGCGCTCGATGCAGCCGGTGTGGGCATCGACGACTGTGCCCGCTTCGACTTCTATTCGTGCTTCCCGTCGGCGGTGCAGCTCGCACAACGCGCGCTGAATCTGAAAGCTCCGAGTGAAGGGGGCGACCGGCCGTTGACCGTGACCGGCGGCCTCGGGTTCGCGGGCGGCCCGGTGAACAACTACCCCACACACGCGATCGCGCGGATGGTCGAGTTGCTGCGAGCCGATCCCGGTTCGTTCGCGTTGACGACCGCGCTCGGGTGGTACGCGACGAAGCACTCCGCGGGGATCTGGTCGACGACACCACCGCGCGAACGCTTCGTCCGAGTCCCGCACGAGACAACCCAGGCGCGCATCGACGCACTGCCGCGTCGGGCCGTCGCCGGGATGCTCGACGGTGCCATGACGATCGAGGCAACATCAGTAGCGGTCGAGCGCGACGGGACGCCGTCGAGCGCGATCGTCGCGGGCCTCACCGGCGACGGGCGCCGCGGCCTCGCCACCACTCGCGACACCGGCGTGATGACCTCGATGATGAGCGAGGCGTGGGAAGGCCGCACCATCAAGACCGTCAACGACGGCACCGTCAATACCGTCTCTGCGTAGGGAGTTTTCGCACTGATCGGTATCGTTGGCTCGCGCCTCCGTCGACGGGACCGAGCCGGGCAACCATGCTCTTGCGGGGCGCGACGCGCCGTTGTCCCCGCTGCGGGAGCGGCCATCTCTTCCGGCATTGGGTATCGATGGTCCCTGACTGTCCGCGCTGTGGGCTGCACTTCGAACGGGAAGCGGGCTACTGGGCGGGCGCCCTCGCGGTGAACCTCATCCTCGTGGGCGGCGTTTTCGCGATCACGTTCGTGGTCGTGCTCGCGCTCACGATCCCCAACATCCCGGTCGTGCCGTTGCTCGCGATCCTCGTGCCGCTCATGGTGATCGGGCCGATCTTCGCGTACCCGTTCTCGAAGACGATGTGGGTCGCGATCGACCGGGCCTTCCTACAACGGCTCGACGCGAACGAAGCGCAAGACGAGCAGTTGCGCCGCTACTAACCGTCTCGGTAAGCGGGTTACGAACCGGCGAGATCGACGCGCAACACCAGCACGCCGCCGTCGAACTCCCATGTCGCGTCGGCGACGATCGCGAAGTCCTGGAAGTCGAGTTGGGCCTGCTCGACGAAGCGTTCGCGGTCCGCGCCCGTCACGGGTGGGAGCGGTCGGGTACGCACGGCGTCTGCTCGCGCCCGGAACCGGGCGAGCATCGCGTCGACGTCGAGTTGGTCAGCCGTCACGAGGCTCGACGCTACCCGTACGGCGTGCGATGAGCGCCCGCAGCCGCCCGGTGAGGTCTGGTCGTACCTCAACCGACTCGAACCCGGCCCGTCGAGCCTGCTCGGTGACCGTGTCGGCCTGGTGCGGGGCGATCTCGCACACGAGTACTCCGTTGGCCGCCAGCCACGAGGGCGCGTGGACGACCAGGTGCTCGAGCGCCTCGGTGCCGGCCGGCCCCGACACGAGCGCGCGCCGCGGTTCGTAGCGCGCCACTTCGTCGGGCAGCGTCGCGAATTCCGCGTCGGCCACGTACGGGGGGTTCGACACGATCAGGTCGATCCGCCCGCGTAGCTCCACCGGAAGCGCGTGGAACCACGACCCGGCGGCGAGACGGACGCGCGCGGCGCCGGTTCCGGCAAGATTGGCGCGTGCCACGGCGAGTGCGTCCTCGCTCAAGTCGGTCGCCCACACCTCCGCCTCGGGCAGTTCCGCTTCGAGCGCCAAGGCGATCGCGCCCGATCCCGTACCGAGATCGGCGACCACGCCGCGCGGTTCACGCCCGATGAGCGGCCGCGGTCCGCGCCGGTAACCGAGGCGCACCGCTTCGTCGAGGGCGACCTCCACGACCACTTCGGTTTCGGGACGCGGGATCAACACTCGCTCGTCGACCATGAGGTCGAGCCCTCGGAACGACCACGAACCCAGCACGTATTGCAGCGGCGCTCCCGCGACGCGCCGTTCGCACATCGCTTCGAGGCGGCGCCACGCGCGTTCTTGCGGCACCACGGTGCGCCCGTCGATCCAGTCGGCGCCGCCGTAACCCGACGCCTCCTCCGTCATCCACCGCGCCTCCGCCTCGAAGGTCGCGATACCGGCGCCAGCAAGCCGAGCCGCAATCACGGCACGTGCGGCGAGCCACCTGGGAGGAACCTCGCTCACTCCGACCCGAGCTGGCGCTGCCGTTCGGCGGCCGCGAGCGCGTCGACAACATCGTCGAGGGCACCGGCAAGCACCCGGTCGAGGGAGTAGAGCGTCAACCCGATGCGATGGTCGGTGACCCGGTTCTCTTTGAAGTTGTACGTACGGATCTTCTCCGAACGTCCGCCGCCCTTCACCTGATCGCGGCGCGCCGACGCGGTCTCGGCGTGCTGGCGGTCCTGTTCGATCTGCATGAGACGCGCGCGCAGGATGCGCAGCGCTTTCTCCTTGTTCTGCAGCTGACTCTTCTCGTCCTGGCACGTCACCACGAGGCCGCTCGGTTTGTGCGTCATGCGCACCGCGGAGTCGGTGGTGTTCACCGATTGTCCGCCGGGGCCGGTGGAACGAAACACGTCGATGTCGAGATCGTTCGGGTCGATCGCAACGTCGATTTCGTCAGCTTCGGGGAGCACCGCGACCGTCGCCGCGCTCGTGTGTACGCGGCCCTGGCTCTCCGTTTCGGGAACGCGCTGCACTCGGTGCGGACCGCCCTCGTACTTGAACCGCGACCAGGCGGTGGGGCCCTTCACGAGGAACGTCACGTCGCGGTAGCCGCCGTGCTCCGACGGCTGACTCGACAGCACTTCGATCCGCAACCCGTTTCCTTCGGCGAACCGCTGGTACATGCGGAACAGGTCGCCCGCCCAGAGGTTCGCCTCCTCGCCGCCTTCCGTACCTTGGATCTCCACGATCACGTTGCGGCCCTCGTTCGGGTCGCGTGGCAGGAGCAACTGCTTGATCTCGGCTTCGAGGTCGGCCGCGGCGACCTCCTTCTCCGCGATCTCGCCTTTGAGGTACGAGCGCATCTCAGCGTCGGTTTCACCGTCGAGCAGGTCGCGTGCTTCGATGAGATCGGCGTTCGCCTTGCGCCACGCCCGGTACGCGTCGACGACCGGCTTCAGCTCCGCGTGGCGCCGCCCCGCGTCGCGGGACGCGGCACGGTCGCCGGCCGCGAACACGCCCGGAAGTTCCGCTTCGAGGCGGTCGAGTTCGGCTTCGAGGTCTTGCAGTTGCTCGAACATCTCAAGGGTCAGGGTAACGGCGACACTTCGCGGCGAACGCTCAAGTCCGAAACGGCGGCTGCCGATAACGAGGGTCGAGGCGGGGCTGGGCACCGAGCCAAGGACGGCGAGATGGAGCTCAATGTGAGCGGGGTCAACCCCCAGCGCGCGTCCGTTCCCATTCGACCGGAGAACGCATCGGCCGAACCACGGGCCCAGTCGACGCGAGGCGTGCCCGACGCGGTGGCCTCACCAGCGGGAGCGCTCGCGGCATGGTTCGACCGCAACGGCGACGGCAACATCGACGCCACGCCGTCGATCGACGGGGGCGACGCCTTCCTGTCGGTGGGCAGGGAAGTGGCGCAGATCCTCGACCACGCCCCGTCGCAACCGCAGATGTCGCGATCGCATGATCCGGGTGCAGCCGCGGCTGTGTACCGCCACTACGGCGCCCCCGATCATTCGGCGGCGGCACCGAAAGAAGTAGGGCCCGCTCGGGCTTAGCGGCCCCGCAGCAACTCGTCGAGCTGGCTCGGGCCGACCGCGGATTGCTCCGCGAGGTCGTCGAGCATGCGGTGGAAGTCGTCGTTGCCGAACCGATCGGCGAGTGCGCGCGGGATCGCCGGGAATGTGTAGCCGTCGGGCAGCGGCGGATGGTCTTCGGCCGGTTTCCGGGCCATCACGGTTTCGATCACCCGTTCGAGGCGCTGCGCTTTGTCGCGCTGGAGCCGTTCGTCGCGCTCTTTGAACTCGGGCAGCACTTCGCGTCCGAAAAGCTCGAGCGATTCCATGATGTGCTCGTGGCGGTTCTTGCCGGCCTGCGATGTGAAGATCACTTGGTCAACACCGCAGTCCTCGTAGCGGCGGAGGTACTCACGGACCTGGTCGGGCGTTCCGATCGCGCCCCGCAAGCCGGCGGAGCCGTCGCCTTCCTCCACGATCTTTGCGCCGAGCCGTTCACCGTTCTGCGACGCCGCCTGCACCGCTTCGGGTGAGAACCCGTGCTCGGCCCGGCGGTGTTGGAACTCGGACCACACGTCGGTAGCGCCCGGAGCGTGACGGCCGAACACGTAGTAGTGCGCGAGCGAATAGCCGAAGAAGTTGGCGCCTTCGAGGCCCCGTTCGAGCGCGACGTCTTCGTCGGCGTGACACATGAAGGTGGTGACGCACGCGAGGTTCGCGTTCACCGCGTCGCCCATCGGCACACCTTCCTTTGCGAGGGTCGTGTAGTAGTCGTCGACCCAATGGCGCGCGTCTTCCGGGTCGATGAACGCGAACGACAGCGCGCCGAGTCCCTTCTGCGCGGCGAGATGGATCGTGTCGCGGCGGCTGCACGCGACCCACAGCGGCGGGTGCGGCTTTTGACGCGGCTTCGGCACCACGTTGCGCGGCGGCATCGTGACGAACTTGCCGGAGTGACCCGTGAAGGGCGTCTCCGTGAGGCAACGGATCGCGACCCGTAGCCCTTCTTCCCACATATCGCGTTTGTGCTCGGGGTCGATCATGAACCCACCGAGTTCCGCTTCCGACGACGATTCGCCGCTGCCGAAATCGACCCGCCCGTTGGAGAGCAAATCGAGGGTGGCGATGCGTTCCGCGATGCGCGCCGGATGGTTGAACGGTGGCGGCGTCTGCACAATGCCGTGACCGAGACGGATGTTCTTCGTGCGTTGCGACACGGCCGCGAGGAACACTTCGGGCGCGCTGGAGTGGCTGTACTCCTCGAGGAAGTGATGTTCGACTTCCCACACGTAGTCGATGCCCAGCGCGTCGGCGAACTCGATCTGCTCGAGCGCGTTCTGCAGCGTCTCGAATTCCGACTCCTCGGTCCACGGCCGCGGCAGTTGGTGCTCGTAGAAGATGCCGAACTTCATCGCGAGGTCTCCTGAACAAATGGGGGACGAACGGATCCGTGGGCATGGAACCCGTCGAGGATCTCGTCGTGACGGCGATTGCCGTGGAGGGCGTGTTCCACTTCGGCGAGAGTGGTCTTCAACAGCGCGTTGCGGCGCGCGCCGAGCGAGTCGGCGAGCAGCGCGTCCCACAGCGTGCCGATCACGGCAGTGCCGGCGATCTTCTTCCCTGACGACCCGATGAACGTACGGTCACGCATCTCAGTAAGGGCAGTGCGTAAATAGTCGACGTGGGGCGTCTCGTCGGCGCGAATACAGGCGACGAGGGTGGCGGCTTCGCCGTCGCCCGCGACGAGTTCGGTGTCGGAGAGAACCGCTTCCGCCCACGCGAACGTGTGAAACGCGGAGATCTCGATGAACAGCAACGAGGTCATGCGCCGCAACATCATCTCGAGGCTGAGATCGAGATCGGGGAAGAACGGCACGACCTCCGCCGCGGCTGCACCGGCTCCACCCGGTGGCGCGATGCCCATGCGTTGCAGCATGAGCTGCGTCTCGTCTTCCGTGACGGGATGTTCGAACGCGATGTCGCGCGCGGCGAACCACATCTGGCGGTGGCCCGCTTCGTTGCCGTGCCCCGCTTCGTCGCGCGCCTGGGCTTCGAACAAGCCGCGCTGCAGGTGTTGGGTGCACGTGCCGTCGATGCTTTCGTCGAAAAACGGTTGCATGTCGCCGACGCCGACATGACGAATCATCGAACCGAAGCCCTCGACCGTGCCGATTCGGGTGAGGCTCGTGATGATCGGCTCGCGCACACCTTCCGAGAGGAGGTACTTCGCCTGCGCAACGTTCGGGTACGGCTCGGGCCAGAGGTCGATCGGTGCGTCGAGGATCTCCGTGCCGAACTGGGCGCGATGCGAGTGCTGCCACGCCTTGGTCGCGGGAACGCGGTACTTCGTGCGCGGTGGCAGGTACGCGCCGTCGTCGGTGTAGCCGCCGTGGCAGCGCACGCCGCCGGCGAACAGCGGCTGCGCGATCTCGTTGTCGGCGAGCAACTCGTCTTCGCGGTAATGCACGTGCAGTTCGGTCATCGGCCGGCTCCCTGACAGGTGTTACTCAGGAGTGTATACTCAGCGGTATACCCATGCCAGTGCCCGCGCTTCCGCTCGCCGCTCCGCGCACCGCGCCACTCCCCCGCCGGGAGCGCCGTGAAGCGATCCTCGCCGCGGCAGCCGGCGCGTTCGCCCGGGCCGGATACGCCGCCACGTCGATGGAAGACATCGCCGCCGCGTCCGGGGTCACCAAGCTGATCGTGTACCGCCACTTCGACTCGAAGGAAGCGCTCTACCGGTCGGTGCTCGAGCAGGTGTTTGCCCGGCAAGCCGAACTGTTCGTCGACAACATCGCACAAGGCCTCCAAGCGGCCGGGGCCACGCGGGCACTGCTGGCCGTCGGGCGCGAGTGGCCCGACGGGTTCCGCCTGCTGTGGCGCCATGCGGCGCGTGAACCGCAGTTCGCCGACTACGCGCACGACCTGCGCGACATCGCGGTGAGCGCCGCCCGTGAAGTGGTCGCCTCGCTCGTCGCCGCGCCGGTCGCCGAGTGGGCTGCGCAAACGCTGTTCGACCACCTCGTCGACGCCGTCCTCAACTGGCTCGACTATGCCGACGCGTCAATCGACGAACAGTTCGTCGCGCTCGAGACGGCGTCGATTCAAGCCACCGTCACTGCCTGGGCGACCACGACGCCGCGCTGACGCGCCGACGCGCCGATTCAGGCAGTGCCGAGCGCCGGCTGCACCACGCCGCGCG
Source organism: Actinomycetes bacterium (assembly GCA_025463905.1). Classification (GTDB taxonomy): domain Bacteria; phylum Actinomycetota; class Acidimicrobiia; order IMCC26256; family PALSA-610; genus JAODBJ01. The sequence goes on along the minus strand of JAODBJ010000054.1, from coordinate 2,547 downwards.
TCACCGGACGCGATTCCACTTCGACCAGTTCGTCGGCCGAAAGCACCGCCCGCAGCGACGTGATCGCGACGTCGAGCTGCTCGAGCGACGGCTGGCGCGTCGTAAGGCGCTGCAACCAGAGGCCCGGCTGCATGAGCGCCCGTACCCACGCGCGGTGCATGTTGCGCGCCGCGAGGCGGATCACTTCGTAGCTCAAGCCGGCGATCAGCGGTATCAACACCACGCGCGACGCCACCACCATCAGCACGCTGTGGAACGGAACGAACGTGTACACCCCGATCGCCACCACCATCACCGTGAGGAGGAAGTTGGTGCCGCACCGCACGTGGGCGGTGGTGAAACGCTGCGCCGATTCGGGCGTGAGCTCGACGCCGTTCTCGTACGCGGCGATCGTCTTGTGCTCGGCGCCGTGATACTCGAACGTGCGACGGATGTCGGGGATCAGCGAGATCGCCAGGAGATACCCGACGAACAGCACGAGGCGCAGCACGCCCTCGGCGAGATGCGGCGGCATGAATGAGAACGACTGGCCGACGTCGCGCCCGGCGAGGGCGGGGATCACGAGGAACAGCGCGCTGAAGAACAGGCCTGCGACCACGACGGTCCAGCCGAGCGCTCGCTCCGAAACCTGCTGCTCCTCGGGCACCTGCTGGTTGGCCGACCACGTGAGCGCCCGGTACCCGAGCGACATTGATTCACCGAGGGTGGCGACGCCCCGGACGATCGGGAGGTTCCGGTAACGCTCCGCCCAGCTCGGGACGTCGTGCACCGTCACCTCGACCGCGCCATCGTCTTTTCGCACTGCGACGGCCCACGTGTTCGCGCCGCGCATCATCACACCCTCGATCACCGCTTGACCGCCGAAGTAGCGAGGTTCCGACTTCGCCATGCGGTGCTCGATTCCGGGTGTGCGGCGGGTTACTTCTTCTTCGCGGCCGCAGCGGCGAGTTTGTTGGTCTTCGCAACGCGCTTGTTGAAGCGCTCGACGCGACCGCCAGTGTCGACCAGTTTCTGCTTGCCGGTGTAGAAGGGGTGGCACTCCGAGCAGAGTTCCACCCGCAGGCTCGGTACGGTCGAGCGAGTCGTGAACTCGTTGCCGCACGAACAGTGCACGAGGCACTCGGTGTATTCGGGGTGAATGTCGGTCTTCATAAGGGCTCCAGTGTAGGAGTCGGCGGGCCTTCAGGCCTCAGGGCCCGGAACAACCCGCGGCGCCACGGCATTCCGCCACCCGTTTTGATCTCAGAAGCACACCGAAAACGGCCGGTTTCTGCGATCAAAACCAGTTGGTTAGGCCATGCCGGACGGGGCTTTGGCGATCTCGCTCAGGAATTGGTCGTTGCTCTTCGTGGTGCGGATCTTGTCGATCAGCAACTCGAGGCCGGCGCCACCTTCGAGCGCGTTCATCACGCGCCGCAGCTTCCACACCTGTTGGAGCGCCATGCGGTCGAAGAGCAGTTCCTCGTGCCGGGTGCTCGACGCTTCCACGTCGATCGCGGGGTAGATGCGGCGCTCGGCGAGACGACGGTCGAGCCGCAGCTCCATGTTGCCGGTGCCCTTGAACTCCTCGAAGATCACTTCGTCCATCTTCGAGCCGGTCTCGATGAGCGCCGTCGCGATGATCGTGAGCGAGCCGCCTTCTTCGATGTTGCGGGCGGCCCCGAAGAACTTCTTCGGCGGGTAGAGCGCCGAAGAGTCGACACCACCCGACATGATGCGGCCCGATGCGGGGGCGGCGAGGTTGTAGGCCCGGGCGAGGCGTGTGATGCCGTCGAGCACGATCACCACGTCACGGCCGAGTTCGACGAGCCGCTTGGCGCGGTCGATCGTGAGTTCCGCGACCTGGGTGTGCTCGTCTGAGGGACGGTCGAACGTCGAGGCGACGACTTCGCCGCGCTGCACGTGCCGGCGCATGTCGGTGACCTCTTCGGGCCGCTCGTCGACGAGCAGCACCATGAGGTGCACTTCAGGGTTGTTGCGCTCGATCGCGTACACGATCTGTTTCAGGATCGTTGTCTTGCCCGCCTTGGGCGGTGACACGACGAGACCGCGTTGGCCTTTCCCGATCGGTGAGATCAGGTCGATGATGCGGCCCGTGTTCTCGGTCGGGTTGTCGGCCAGCTCGAGCCGGAGCCGCTCGTCGGGGAACAGCGGGGTGAGGTCTTCGAAGCGGACGCGGCCACGCGCTTCGTCGGGCGTCATTTCGTTGATGGTGTCGACGCGCATGAGCGCCGGGTATTTCTCGTTGCTCGCCGGCGGACGAGTGGCGCCCTTCACGTAGTCGCCCTTGCGCAGGCTGAACCGCCGCACCTGCGAAGCCGACACGTACGCATCGTTGCGACCCGGCAGGTACCCGGTTGCGCGCAGGAAGCCGTAGCCCTCGTCGCGCAAATCGAGGAGCCCTTCGATCTCGATGGGCTCTCCCGCGAAGTCGTCTTGCTGACGCGGTTCCGGCCGGCTCGGCGGAGCGGTCGTGGTGGTGGCGCTCGCACCACCGCCACCTCCACCTCCACCGCTCGCAGGCTCGCGGTCGCGATCACGGCCTCG
>JAODBJ010000029.1 GCA_025463905.1 Actinomycetes bacterium | reverse complement strand
CGATAGGGGACAAATAGTGTCCCCTATCGACGCACGCCTAGAGGACCTTGGGGAGGATGGCGCCGGCGGCTGACAGGAGGAGGCTGCCGATGATCACCGGTTTCAGGACGGTCGCAGGTCCGGCCGGCTTCCGGCGCTTCTTCGACTTCTTGGGCTTCTCGCCCTTGTCGCTCTTCTCACTCTTGGTGGCTTTGCCCACGCTCCGTGCATCGGCGGCTCGGGTGCCCCCCTTGACCGGCAGTCGCGGTACCTGACTACCGTGTCAGGTATGGCAGCCGACGCGGGTCCAGGGATCGATTGGCTGCGCGCGCAGCCCTACGACGAGTGGGACGCAACCCGCCGATCGGAATGCCCGGTGCTGCACCTCGGCGGGTCCAACTTCGACTCGCGCGACAGCTACCAGATCGCCGCGTACAAAGACGCGGAAGCGGTGCTGCGCGACGGCGAGACCTTCTCGTCGACGATCAACGCCGAGCACATCGGGAAGTTCATGGGTGAGCTGATCCTCGCCATGGACGGGCAGGAACACCGCCAGTACCGCAACCTCGTGGCCAAGGCGTTCCGTGCCTCGCAGCTCGAGAAGTGGGACGAGACGCTGGTGCGTCCCGCCATCATCGGTCTGCTCGACGAGATCGCCCCGCTCGGACGCGCCGACCTCGTCGCGAGCATCACGTCGCGCTACCCCGTGGAGGTGATCTGCGGGGTCGTCGGCGTACCGCTCGAAGACGCCCAACAGTTCGCGGCGTGGGCGGAACAGGTGAACACCGGCCCGCTTTCGCCCGAGCGCGGCATGCAGGCGTCGCAGGCGATGGTCGACTATCTCCGCCCGATCGTGGAGCGCCGCCGCGCCGAGCCGGCCGACGACTTGATCAGCGACCTCGTGCACAGCGAAATCGACGGCGAACAACTCACCGACGGCAAGATCTACGGTTTTCTTCGTCTCCTCCTCCCCGCCGGCGCCGAAACGACGTTCCGGGTGATGGGCAACTGCCTCGCCGCGCTACTCACGCACCCCGACGCGCTCGCCCAGGTCCTCGCCGACCGCGATCTCCTGCCCGAAGTGATCGAAGAGACCTTGCGGTGGGAGACCTCGGTCACGATGGTGTCGCGCATTTCGACGCGCGATACGAACGTCGCGGGCTGCCCGATCGCGGCGGGCTCGCCGATCAACGTCCTCACCGGCTCCGCGGACCGAGACGACTCGCGCTGGCCCGACGCGCACGAGTGGAAGCTCGGGCGACCCGTGCAGCACCACCTTGCGTTCGGCACCGGCCAGCACCAGTGCCTCGGAATGCACCTGGCTCGGCTCGAACTCCGCGTCGGTCTCGACGTGATCCTCGATCGCCTCCCGAACCTGCGCCTCGACCCCGACGCCGAACTCCCGGTGATCGAGGGCTACGCCTTCCGCGGCCCCCGCTCGCTCAACGTCCTCTACGACCCCACCTGACCGCGCCGCCGGCGAGGGTCAGCCCTTTATCAGTCCTTGCCAAAAGGCGAGGGTGGCGCCGCCGATCGTGAGCGCGCCTTTGGTGGCCTTTGCGAGTGCGACGCCACCCGCGCCCAGGTCGAAGACCACCCAATGCTCACCGATGTCGAGGCTGATCTGGATGAACTGACCGGCCGCGACGAGAAGGAGACCGAACAAGGTCAAGTTCCCGGCCGCGGTATGCAGGATCCAATGCCGTCTGTAATCACTCGTGGACAGTGGCTCGCATTTCGCGAGGGCTTCTTGGTTGTCGTCAAGGCCGAAGGTTCCCGGCGCCACGATCAGCTGATCACCTTGCGGTGCCCCGCTCGGCACGACCGCGAAGACGTCACTCGCTGCCTGCACCGAGATCCTTACGTAGGGCTTCTGACCGCCCGCATCGTGGCTGAACCACTTGTTAGGGGCGCGTGCTTCGCCCGGTCGGCCAGATTCCGTGTCGGCTCGCACCTTCCAGTTGGTCAAAGCCATCGACGCATCAGTTCCTCCAGAATGACCGGAACATCGCTCGGTGGCAGGTGCAGTTCTTTGGCTATCGCTGCCGCCGCCGCCAGAAGTCGCCGCGATTCCGGGGGCATCGATGACCAGAGCGGTTCCGTGAGGTCGTCCGTAAACACTTTTGGAGCGGTCTCAAGAAGTCCTTGCGTGAGTTCGCGAACAATTGGTGCGTACTCCGGTGCCGTCGCGAGGAATTCGTCCAGCGTCGAGACCAGCTGGTCGTTGGCGATTGCCACCTGGTGTTCAGGTCGCACGCGGATCCTGTCGGACTGCACCAGGGCCGATGCGGTGAGCAGTGCTGGTACGCATACCGCACACCGAAGCTTTCGCAGATTGGCGTCGCGCAAGGCGTGGCCTTCGCAGGCGAACACGCCGCAGATCGCGCAGGCGCCGACCGGCCGGTTGTCGATCTCCCGCGTCGGGATTGCATTGATCCCGCGGTTGCACAGATAGCAGTGGCTCACCGGTCCACTCCGTTCGGCAGAGGAGCCCTCAACTCGTGATGACGCGGCGCTTTCGCGCGCGATGCTCGCGGCACGAACTGCGCGGAAGTGAGCCATCGCATGCTGCGGGTCGGGTATGCGTGGTCGCCATTCGTTCCCCATCTGAACTAGTACCCCGCGCTTACTGAGACATGGCCGCCTCGCTGGCGATGCAGTTCAGCATGCCGGACGCTTAGATGCCCGTTCTCGTTGCTCTGGCCCCACCTTCGGGAATCTAAGTTGCCGGGGCGTGCTCCGGCAGGTGCGACGCCGCCGTCACCGCGGCCCTTTAGTTGGTGGCTGGGATGCCGAAAGAGAAGGCACCCAGCGGGTGGAGACAGGGGCGTTATGCGCGGTACACGAGAGTGGCGAAAGACGAGGTCCCCGCACGCACGCGTGCTCGAGGCCCTCGAAGCTTCGATTGCTGCGCACCCGACGTCGGGGCGACGTGAGCAGGGTCGCTCCGACGGCGGGACACCGCGTATCCCTCACGACGGCGACGCAACGGTGCTTCGCTTGGTGCCTCGCCCCACCACCCCAACGACGCTCGACGCGGCCTGACGAGTTAGAGGTCGAAGGCCGCGCGGCCCATCCGGAACACCCAGTTGCGCGCCCGGACTTCTCCGAGGGGCGCACTGGGTTCCGGCGCGTACAGGTGGCCCGGGTAAAGAATCGTGTCGTCGGGCACGACCGCGAGCCGTTGTGTGAGTGACTCGTACAACGCGTCGGCGTCGCCGCCGGGCAAGTCGGTTCGGCCGCACCCATCGAGGAAGAGCGTGTCTCCCGACACGAGCCGCCCGCCCGCAGGTGTCTCGATGTAGAAGCATTGCGATCCCGGCGTATGGCCCGGTGTATGAATCAACGTCACGTCGATTGCGCCGACGCTCACGACGTCGCCCGACGAGTGCAGCACGAGGTCGGAGTCCGATGCGCCGGTCACGCGCTTCACGCCGAGCGCCTCTTCCGCTTGTACGTGCACCTTCGCGGGCTCGCCGAGCTGCAGCAGCTCCGCGATTCCCTCGATCCGAAATCCCATGAGATCTCCACCGACGTGGTCGGGGTGGTAGTGGGACGCGAGCACGCCCGTGAGGCGCATCCCGTCGGCGGCGAGAAATTCCACCAGTTCGCCGACGCCGTACGCCGGATCCACTGCGATCGCCTCGCCGGTTTCGCGATCGCCGATGAGGTAGGCGAAGTTCACCATCTGCTGCGCGACCATGTCGTCGCGGGCGAAGTCGCGTCCTGCGAGCAACTGGCGGAAGTACATGCGGTCGTCGGTCATTGCGGCGGCAGCGTAGGGGGTATGAAGCAGGTATGGACTTCACTCACGCAATAGAGGTAGCGGTCGACGCCGACACGGCGTTCGCGTACGTCGGCAACGTCGAGAAGTTGCCTCAATACCTGCCCCGCATCGTGCACGCCGAACGCAACAGTGCGGGCGAGGTGCGGGTGATTGCCAAGGTGCCCGACGCCAACGGCGCTGAGCACACCGCGGCCGACGACGCCTGGGTGAAAGTCCTTCCCGACCGCCGCCTCGAGTGGGGCGCGCTCAGTAGCGACTACCGGGGAGAAGTGACGGTTTCGCCCACCGACCACGGCGCGCGAGTGATGGTCACCTTGCACTCGGACCACGGCGACCGCGAGGCGATCAACCGCGATCTCGCCGAAGCGCTCCAGACGATCAAGGCCCGTCTGGAGCACTAACACCGCACGCGCCTTCGCTCGTACACTCCGCGAATGAGCGAGCGGCGTGTGGTGTACCGAACCTGTCACTTGTGCGAGGCCACGTGCGGCCTCGAACTCCACCTCGAGGACGACGACATCGCCCTTGTGCGCGGCGACCACGACGACGTCTTCAGCCACGGCTACCTCTGCCCGAAGGGCACCGCGATTCGCGGCCTCGAAGCGGACCCGGACCGCATCCGCGTACCGCAACTGCGTCGCGGCGACAACTGGTTCGACGTGTCGTGGGACGATGCATTCGCCGAAATCGACGCGAACCTCACGCGCATCATCGACGCCCACGGTCGTGACGCGGTCGCGCTTTATCTCGGCAACCCAAACGCGCACAATCTGGCGGGTCTCGTCTACAACCGGGTACTGATCCAATCGCTGCGCTCGCAGAACGTGTACTCGGCGAGCACTGTCGACCAGATGCCGAAGCAGGTGTCGGCCGGCTTGATGTTCGGCGCCGCGCTCACGATTCCGGTTCCCGACGTCGACCGCACCGACTACCTGTTGATGCTCGGCGCGAACCCGTTCGCGTCGAACGGCAGCCTGATGACGGCGGCCGACATCCCCGGCCGCCTACGAGCGTTGCGGGAACGCGGTGGCCGGCTCGTAGTGGTCGACCCGAGGCGTACGAAGACCGCGGAAGAGGCAAGCGAGCATCTGTTCATCCGGCCGGGCACCGACGCACATTTCCTCATGGGGATCGTGCACACGCTGTTCGACGACAACCTCGTGCGTTACGGCACCGTCGCCGAACACCTGAACGGCGCCGAAGAAGTCGCGCGCGTCGCGCTCGACTTCGCACCCGAAGTTGTGGCTCCGGTGTGCGGCATCGATGCGTTGACGATCCGCCGCATCGCGAATGAGCTCGTCGCCGCGCCGACCGCGGCGGTGTACGGGCGCATCGGCACGTGCACGCATGAGTTCGGCACGCTCGCCTCGTGGTTGGTCGACGTGATCAACATCTGCACCGGCAACCTCGACCGGGCCGGGGGCGCGATGTTCACCCGCCCCGCGGTCGGCGGCGCGAACACGGGAGGCAGCGGCGGGCGGGGGAGAGGCGTGAAGTTCGGGCGCCGCACCAGCCGCGTGCGCCAGGCGCCCGAGTTCTACGGCGAACTCCCCGTGGTGTGCCTCGCGGAGGAAATCGAAACGCCGGGTGACGGCCAGGTGAAGGCGCTGCTGACCATCGCCGGCAATCCCGCGGTGTCGAACCCCGACGCGCAGCGGCTCGACCGTGCATTGTCGACGCTCGACTTCATGGTCAGCGTCGACATCTACCGCAACGAGACGACCCGCCACGCCAACGTGATCCTGCCACCGGAACGCGAGCTTGCGCGGGGTCACTACGACCTTGCGCTCTACTCGCTCGCGATTCGCAACGTCGCGAACTACTCGCCGCCAGTGATCGATGTTGGCGCGACCGAGCGGCCCGAGTGGCAGACGTTGTTGCGGCTCAGCGCGATCGTGGCCGGCCAAGGCGCCGGCGCCGACATCGACGCGCTCGACGACGTTGTCGTGGGCGGCTTGGTGCACAAGGCGGTTGGGCGCGGCGGTTCGAACGTGGAAGGTCGCGACGCCGAAGACTTGCTCGGCACGCTTGCCACGCGTCGCGGTCCAGAACGGGTCCTCGACTTCATGCTGCGCACCGGGCCGTACGGCGACGGCTTCGGTGCCGACCCCGACGGGCTCTCGCTCGCGAAACTCGAAGAGAACCCGCACGGCATCGACTTCGGCGCGCTGCAACCCCGCATCCCCGACGCGCTGCGCACGCCGAGCGGCGCGATTGAACTGGCACCCGAAACAGTGATCGCCGACGTCGAACGACTGCGCGGTGCGTTCGCGACGAATGGCGCGTCACCGCTCCGGCTGGTGGGCCGGCGCGACCTGCGGTCCAACAATTCGTGGATGCACAACATCGACGTGCTCGTGAAAGGCAAAGAACGCTGCACGGTGCACGTGCACCCGAACGACGCCGCGCGCACCGGGGTTGTCGACGGCGCGTTGACGCGCGTGTGGTCGGCCACCGGTGAGGTGGTGCTGCCGGCTGAGGTCACCGATGCGGTGATGCCCGGCGTCGTCTCGATCCCGCACGGCTGGGGCCACGACACACCCGGCACGGAGATGCGGGTTGCCGCCAAGCACGCCGGCACCAACAGCAACGTGCTGGCGAGCACCGCGGTCTTCGATCCCCTTTCGGGCAACGCGGTGCTCAACGGGATTCCGGTGGAGATCGCACCCGCTGTCCGCTGAACCGCAGCGCGGGTAAAGATTTATAAGGAGTTGCGCCGATACGTCACGTGCGGGGCGAGCCGGGATTGCACCGGAGGTTCAACGTGGCTCGTTCTTCCACTGCCCGTGCGGGGAGCGTGCTCGCCATCGTGCCGCTCGTCGTGATGTTGTCGGCAGGCAGCGCGTTCGCGGACGAGCGACACAAGCCCGCCACTCGGCCGGCCGACACCCGCCCGACCGTCACCGTGTCGGACGTCAGCATCGTCGAACCGGTTGCGGGCGCCAGCGCACTCGCGTCGTTCACGGTCTCGGTGAGCGCGGCGCCCGCGCACATCATGTTCCTGCCGGTCCACACCGAGAACGGCACCGCTCGGTGGCAGACCGGCGACTACGTCCCGATCTGGCGGCTGCTCGCGTTCTCCCCGGACGGGCCGACGTCGAAGACCGTCAACGTCCGGGTTCGTGGTGACGCGGTTACCGAAGGGGCCGAGACGTTCACGTTGGTCGTGACGGCCGGGATAAGGCACGGTGTGAGGGACCGCCTGCCCGACGTCGTCGGCACTGCGACGATCACACCGGCGACGACACCGCCACCGCCACCGCCGCCGCCGGCGTTCGCCGTGAACGTGACGGACGCATCTGTGAGCGAGCCGCACACCGGTGGGTTGAGCGACGGCGTCGTGTCGATCGCGCCGGTGCAAGCGGCCGCGCACGACGTCGTCGTGACGTACGAGTTGGTCGGTGTGGACGCGACGGCAGGCTCCGACTTCGTCACCCAAACGGGCACGCTCACGTTCGTAGCCGGGTCAACCGCCGCGCAGAACGTCGTGGTAACGGTGGTCGGTGACGACACGCAGGAAGTCGACGAAACCTTCCGGGTGCAGTTCCACGTGGCCGACAACAGCGTGACGCTTACACCGTCGTTCGCGACGGTGACGATCGTCGACAACACGAACTCCGGGCCGGTACTCGACCCGCAATAACGAGCGGTCGTGGGTCAGTCTGCTCGCAGCGATGCGGCGAACTGGCCCATACCGCGCAAGTACGCCGTGCAGTCTTTCGTCTTGCCGACGACCATCGCCTTCGCGTCGAGACCACCCGGGTAGATCTGCGGCGTGTAGTACTCGAAGCCGTCGTCTTCCATCGCGTTCGCAATCTCGACCGCGCAGTCGCTCGCCGGCACCTTGTCGATCTCGAACAGCGGTGCTTCGTTGCCGGCCTGGTCCCAGATCTCGGTGTCGATCGGCCCGGGCAACACGAGCTTCACTTCGACACCCGTGCCGAACACGTCGATGTACATCGCTTCCGCGAACCCGCACATCGCGAACTTCGCCGCGTTGTACGCAGCTTCGTTGGCGATCGCGGTGCGGCCACCCATGCTCGACACGAACACGAACTGCCCCGAGCCACGCGTGAGCATGTCGGGCAACACTTCGAGTGTCATGCGCACCGGTGAATGGAAGTCGACTTCCATCAGGTGGGTGACGTCGTCCATTTTCAGGTCCGGTACCGCCGTCCGCTTCGGGATCCCGGCGTTGTGCACGATCGAATCGAGCCCACCGAACGCGTCCCACGCTTCGCGCGCGACCGCGGCGGCGGCATCGAGGTCGCCGAGGTCCGTCGCCCACAGGCGTGAATCGGGCGTGTGCCACCGGCACTGCTCGAGCACTTCTTCGAGCCGTTCGCGGCGCCGCGCCACGATCCCGACGATGGCCCCCCGCTCGGCGAGCAGCGGCGCGAGCGCGGCGCCGATTCCCGACGACGCGCCCGTAACTAAGACCTTTGCTCCCTCGAGCTTCATCCCGTCTCCTTCGACGACTGAGCGACTTCCGACTGCTGCGCGGCCCAGGAGAACACGCCCTTCGACATCGTCGACGACGCGTCTTTTGCACAGCGGCGGAACACCTCGACTCGCATCCGGTGCACGCCCTGATCATCGGGCGCGGCGAGCGCCGCGAGTTCTGCGAGGTGGCCGGCCAGGCGTAGGTCGCCGGCGCTCGCGAGTTCCTGCGCGCGTTCGGCGAGACGGCCGGCACCGCCAACGAGCGACGCGAGCTCCGCCGCGAGCTCGGAGTCGCGCGCCGGTTTGAGATGCGCGGGGTTGCCGTCGTACCAACCGCCGTAGAGGCGCCAGACGTTGTGCACGACGAATTCCGGTTCGTCGTAGATCGGGCGCAGGTACGGGCGAGCGAGGAGATGGTCCGGTGCGTGCACCGCGTGCAACACGTCGTTGAGGCGTGCGCCTTCGTTCATGAGCACGAGCGTCTGTTCGACCAACGTCTCGAGCAATTCGGCCGCCTCGGTCACCGCCTGGCGCACGCGCTCTCTCCCGACGATCGGAAGCCCATGTCCGGGCAGCAACACGTCGGCACCAAGGTCGCCGATCGTGCGTAGCGCGCGGGCCCAGTCGACGGGGTAGCGCTGCACCTTCTGCGGGTTGCCGCAGTTCGGCGACGCCCAGATGAAGAGGTCGCCCGCGAACACGACGCGCCGTTCCGGCGACCACACCCACGTGCCGTCGTCGGTTTCGCCGCGCGCGTGATGAAGTTCGAGGGTTTCGCCGCCGACTTCGAGGTCGACGCGCGTGCGATATGTCTTGTCGGGATATCGATATTCGGTGGGCCATCGGAGCCCGGGGATGCGGAACTGCCGCTGGTTGATCACCGCGTTGTAGCCCGCGGTCAGCTGGTAGCGGTCGAAGCGATCGGCGACGGCTTCGTGCGCGACCACGCGCGGTGCTGGCCAACCGTTGGTGCGGGCTTCTTCTTCGTACAGATCGACGCCGAACACGTGGTCGATGTGGCCGTGGGTGAAGATCGCCGTGTGCAGCGGGCTCGCCGACCAGCGGCGCAGCGTCGCGTGCACCTGCTTGGCGTGCATGACGCCGCTCGTGTCGACCACGACCAGGCCCTCGTCGGTATCGACCGCCGAGGAGTTCGCGAAGGCGTCGACGAATACGAGGCCGGGCTGGACCTCGGCGAGTTCGCCGCTCGAGGCGAAGGGATGGTGCGACTCGATGGGCAGCTCGCCCGTGAACAGCTGTTCGGCCCGCTCCAACAGCTCGCTCGGCATTCGCCTCTCCGGATTGCAGTTAGGGAACTGGGAACTTTGTGACGGAGCCGACGCTATAGGGCGCTCCTTGAAGCGCAAATCAGAACGTGTTTCAATTTTGGGATGACCACGGCCTTGCCGCACGATCCCACGCGCACGGCGCTCGCGCGCAGCCAGGCCGCCCGACGCCGCCGCGTGATCGATGCGACGTTGCAACTCGCGGGGGAGGGCGGCTTCGACGCTGTGCAGATGCGTGACGTCGCCGCCGCGGCCGATGTCGCGCTCGGCACCGTCTACCGCTACTTCTCGTCGAAGGAGCGCCTGCTCCTCGAAGCGATGGCCGAGCAGCAAGCCGACCTGCGCGCCCACCTCCAAGGCCACCCTCCGCCGGGCGCGACGGCGTCCGAGCGGGTGAGCAACGTGTTGCGCCGAGCGAACCGGGCGCTCAAACGCCACCCCGACGTGACCGCGGCGATGGTTCGGGCATTTGGTTCGGCGCGGCCCGAAGACGCCGATGTCGTGCGGCGGGTGGGCGAGATCATGGGCGATGTGATCACGCGCGCGATTCGTCCCGATGGCGAGACGACCGACCGCGACGTGCAAGTCGCGCGCGTGCTCACGTTGGTGTGGAACTCGTCGCTCGTGGGTTGGGTCGGCGGTGTCGATCCCGCCGAGCGGGTCGACGAAGACCTCGAGATCGCGGCGAGGTTCTTGCTCGACGACCCCGCTACAGCGGAGCCCGCATCTTCATGAGCTTCAGCGGCGAGCCGGGCCGCAGCGGTTCGCGATCGCCCGTGTCGCAAAAGCCCGCGCCTTCGTAAAGCTTCGTCGCGGCCACATTCCCGACCGTCACCGACAGCTCGACGGTGGCGGCGCCGCGTTCACGAGCCCACTCGAACACGCGATCGACGAGCGCGCCCGCGACACCGCGGCGGCGGGCTTGCGGGCTGACCCAGAGCGCGTACAGGTGGGAGAGCGATCGGTCCCATGTGTCGATCACGCCGAGCGCCGAACCGACGGCGTCGTCGCCGATCTCGGCGACCAGCGCGACCCGCTTCGGGTCCGCGCAGGTGGCGACGAGACGTTCGCGCCACCACGACAGTGGCCGCCCACGTTCCGAATCGGCCGTGATCGTAAACGCGTCGGGCGCGTCCTCGAGCATCTCAATCCGGATCGTTCTCAACAATTCGTATTCGTGCCGGCGCAGTGCTCGAACCAGCACGGGGCGATCGTCGCCTGCCGGGCCGCTTGCGACCGAATATGGAACGTGTTCTACTTCCGCCATGGTGCCGCACTACAACTTCGCCGACCTGTTCGAATTGGCCGTCGACAAGGTGCCAGGTCGCACCGCCGTTGTCGACGTGCGCCGCCGCATCACATACGGCGAACTGGAACAGCGTACAAACCGGCTCGCGCATGCGTTCGCCGGCGCGGGTATCGGGCCGGGCGACCACGTCGGGATCTACGCAACGAACTGCATCGAGTGGATCGAAGCGATGTTCGCCCTCTACAAGCTGCGCGCCGTCCCGGTGAACGTGAACTTCCGGTACGTGGAAGACGAGTTGCGCTACCTGTTCGACAACGCCGATCTCGTCGCCCTCGTGTACCAGCGCGAGTACGGCCCGCTCATCGCCAAGGCGCGCGACGCGCAACCGAAGTTGCAGCACTTCTTCCGGATCGAGTGGGACGGCTCCGACGCCGACGACAGCGCGCTCGCCCCGATCGAATTCGAAGCCGCGATTGCGTCCGGCTCACCCGAACGAGACTTCGGCGAACGCTCCGACGACGACATCTACCTGCTCTACACGGGCGGCACCACCGGCATGCCGAAGGGCGTCATGTGGCGCCAGGAAGACGTGTACTACGCGCTCGGCGGCGGGATCGACACGTTCACCGGCGAGCGGGTCACGTCGCCGCTCTTCGCGTCCGACAAGATCAATGCTGACGCGCCCGGGATGGTGATGATGCCCGTCCCGCCGCTCATGCACGGGGCCGGTCAGTTCGGCACCTTCCGCTCTCTCTTCGAGGGCAACACAGCAGTGATCGTCGACAAGTTCGACGCAGAGAACGTGTGGCGGCTCGTCGCGCGCGAGCGCATCAACGTGTTGTCGGTCACGGGCGACGCCATGGCGCGACCGCTGGCCGACACCCTCGAACGCCTCGGCGACGAACTCGACGTGTCGTCGGTGTTGTCGTTCGGTAGTACCGCCGCGATCTTCTCCCAGACGGTGAAAGAACAGCTTCAGCGCCTCCTTCCCGACCACGTCGTGATGACCGACGCGATCGGTTCCACGGAGAGCGGCATGAACGGCATCCGCATGGTGCAGAAGGGCGACGCGCCGAAAGAAGGCATCACAACCGTGCTCGCGTCGGCGGACACCGTTGTGCTCGACGACGACCTCGAACTGTTGGCGCCCGGCACCGGCAAGGTCGGCCGGCTCGCTCGTGGTGGCAACATCCCGATCGGTTACTACAACGACCCGGAGAAGACCGCGGCGACGTTCCTCATCGACAAGCAGGGTCGGCGCTGGTCGATCCCGGGCGACTACGCCATGCTCGAAGCCGACGGTCGCATCACGCTGCTGGGTCGCGGTTCGCAGTCGATCAACTCCGGCGGCGAGAAGATCTATCCCGAAGAGGTCGAGGGCGCGCTGAAGTCGCATCCTGAGGTGTTCGACGTGCTCGTGGTCGGCCTCCCCGACGAACGGTGGGGTGAATCGGTCGCGGCGTTGCTGCAACCTCGGCCGGGCTGCACGCCGACGCTCGACGACCTGCAGCAACACGCCCGGGCCCAGATCGCGGGCTACAAGGTGCCGCGCCAACTGCTGCTCGTCGCCGAAGTGCCGCGCCTGCCGAACGGGAAACCCGACTACCGCACGGCCAAAGCAACCGCGCGCGAGATGGCCGGTTTTACCGACCTCCCGACCTGAACCGCCGCGAGCCGGAACGAATCGGCGCGAAAGCGCGCGGTTCGTCGCCCAAATCGGTGCGCAGTTGCAACGGTCGGGTTCCATCTGCGCATTGCGTCGTCTAGGGTGCGCGTTCGGCGGGAGGGGCCAGAGGGCGTAATGCCCTCGTCGCAGGCGTACTTGCCCTGACCCCGAGCCCCGAGCGAGAACGTACACATGCTCCAAGCAAAGCAGCGTTTCGTTCGTATTTCCGTGATCGCCACGGCCTTGATCGCACTCATGGCCGCGCCGCTCGGTGCCGCGCGACCGGCACTCATGCGCGCGGCAAGCCGGCCGACTACGCATACGCCGGTCATGGGGGCGAACCTTCTCAACGCGGACCAACTCGCGCGTTGGTACAACCATGTACGCGGCGGTACTCCTCCGAGCGCGCCGGGCGTCAACAACGACGTGCGCGTGCTCGCGCAGACCTTCATCGACGAAGGCCGGATGCAAGGCGTGCGGGGCGACCTCGCGTTTGTGCAGTCGATCATCGAGACCGGTTGGTTCTCGTTCCCCGACTACGGCCAGATCCGCCCGTGGTTCAACAACTTCGCCGGGATGTTCGCCTTCAACGGCCGCGCGCGTGGCTACCACTGCTCAGATGAGGCCGCGCCGAGTCGTTGCTTCGCGTCCGCCGCGGTTGGCATCCGCACGCAGATCCAATTGTTACGCGGGTACGCCGACTCGACGACGCGCAACATGCGCCTCCTCATCCACCCGCCGGGGGACCGCATCGGTGTGGCGCCGATCTGGGAGCTGTTCGGCGGTTCGAGTGGCAAAGCAATCTGGGCGACCGCGCCGAACTACGGCGTCGAAATCATCAAGCTCTACTCCGAGGCGCTCGTGTACAGCGGCGCACGTGCCGCGTGTCTGCCGTATTCGCCGGGTGGGTCGTCGGCGCAGTCGGGTCGCGGCTACTGGGTTGCGGGCTCCGATGGTGGCATCCAGACATTTGGCAGCGCGCAGTTCTTCGGTTCGGCCGGCAACCTCCCGTTGCGCAAGCCGATCATCGGTGCCGAATCGAACCCGGCCGGCAGTGGCTACTGGATGGCCGCAACCGACGGTGGCATCTTCAACTACGGGCGCGCCGGCTTCTATGGCTCGACCGGCCGCATCCATCTCGTCGCTCCGATCCTCGGGATGAAGCGAACGGTTCAGGGCCACGGCTACTGGCTCGTCGCGTTCGACGGTGGCGTGTTCTCGTTCGGCGACGCGAGGTTCCACGGGTCCATGGGGCACCGTCATCTCAACGCGCCGGTGCTCGGGATGGAACGCACCGCGTCGGGCAACGGCTACTGGCTCTTTGCATCCGACGGCGGCCTGTTCTCGTTCGGCGACGCGAGGTTCTACGGGTCGCTCGGCGCTCGTCACCTGCCGGCGCCGATCGTGTCGATGGCGCGTACAGCATCGGGTCGCGGCTACTGGATGCTCGGTGCCGACGGCAGCGTGTACTCGTTCGGCGACGCGCCGTTCTACGGCAGCGTGGCCGGTTGCGGGTTCTCGTCGGCATCGCGTCTGCTCGCCAGCCCGACCGGTCACGGATACTGGGTCGAGACCGTCGACGGCACCGTCATCGCGCTCGGCGATGCCCGCCGCCTCGGCTTCCCGGCCCGCATCACCGGCACCGCCGTCGGTCTCATGCTCCGCCCGTAACCCTCGACGAGCATCCACGGGGAGGTTGGCCTCCCTGTGGATGTACCGGCTAGCGCGCTTGGCTTCCCTCGATGCGTGTGGCCAAATGATCGCGATGGGTGCGGCGTGGATGCGCTCGCGGGGGGATCTGCGGGCGTCGTGGAAAGCGGTTGTCGCGATCGCCTTGCTGGTCGGGATCGGCGGCGGCGTCGCGTTGACGGCGCTGGTCGGAGCGCGACGCACGCAGACTTCGATGCAGCGGTTCTTGGCGTACAACCAGCCGGAGGACCTCGTCGCGGTGATCAATCCGTCGCCGGCGTTGTTCCCGCGCGTGCTGCGACTGCCCGAAGTCGCGTCCGTCACGCAAATGCCGTATCTCTTCGTCTCCATGTCGAATTCGAGGTTCGATGGCGTAGGAACGTTCGGCGTCATCGACGATGTGGGGTTGCACATCATCGAGCGTCCACTCGTCGTCCGGGGGCGTTTGGCGCGCGTCGACGAACCGTCTGAAGTAGTTGTCGACGAGGCTGCCGCGCGGCAACGGCACCTGCACATCGGTTCGCGGCTTCCGGTGTACGCGTACTCCGCGAAGCAGCTTTCGGCCGCGAACGCCTTCTTTGCGCCGAGCGCCCCGCGGGGACCGCAGTTCGTCACGCAAGTCGTCGGGATCGTTCGGCAGCCGACCAGCGTGACTGTCGTCCCGGTGCGCCAAGACGTTTCGTACGAAGCGACCGGTCTCGTGTACTTCACGCCTGCGTTCGTGCGTCGCTACGCGGCCTCGCTTCAGGCGCCTCTGGATCGCCTGGCCGGCACCGAGATCGTGCGGGTGCGTCTGGGCCGCGGCGCGGCCGATCTCGCGTCGTTCCGGCGCGGTGCGCTCGCGGTCGCGGGTGACCACGTGCAGATCCAAGACGGCTCGGACACGCGCGTTGCTGCGAATGCCGCCCAGCGAGGAATCGCGGTCGAGGCATGGGCGCTGCTGGTGTTCGGAGCGCTCGCATTGATTGCGACGATTGGCGTCGTCGGTCAGATCCTCGCCCGGCAGATCCGCGCCGACGCACGAGATAATCCGACGCTCGGCGCGATGGGCATGACGAGGCGTCAACTCCTCGCGCGTGCGCTGGCGCGGCCCGTCGTGGTCGCCATCGTGGGTGCCGGTCTGGCGGTTGTGATCGCGGTTGCGTTGTCGCCACTGACGCCGATCGGACTCGCGCGGCAAGCTGAGATCCATCCCGGCGTTACGTTCAATCTCGCAGTGACGGCAGGTGGATTCTTCGTCATCGTCGGCGCGGTCGTGCTGTGCGCACTCGTGCCCGCGTTCACCGCGAGCTCGGCGGCGCGACCCGCCAGGAACGCCGCCCGGCCACGCGTGCGCGGTTGGAATGTGTCCGGTCGTCTCGGCTACCGGCCCGTGGTTCCGATCACGATGGCGTCAAACCTTTCCGGTGATCGCAGCCAAGCCGCGCTGCGCAAGCGCGGCGCGGCGCTCGCCCTCGTCGCGGCAATCGCAAGCGTCACGGCCGTTCTCACCTTCAGCACCAACCTCGCCCACCTGATCGACACGCCGCGTCTGCAAGGGTGGAACTTCGACGTGCTCGTCGGCAACAAGAACACCCAAACGGACCAACAAGCACGTGGTGTACGGCTGCTCGCGAAGAACCCACTCGTCGGAGGGTTCAGCAGCATCGGGTCGACGTTCACCGGGTTGACCATCGACGGCCAGCAAGTGGACGTTGTCGGCATCGACGCGGTTCGAGGTGGCGTCTATCCCGTGATCCTCGAAGGCCGGCCTCCGACGACTCCCGATGAGATCATGCTCGCAAGCCACACGATCGCCGCCCTCCACCGAACGATCGGCGACCGCGTACGAGTCGCGGTCGGCACCCACCAGGCGTCGCTGCGGATCGTCGGGCGGATGATGAACACGTCCGCCGGTGACGTGTTGACCGGCCGCCTCGACCAAGGTGGCGTCGTGACGCTCGACGCGCTCCGGCGGCTCGCTCCGACCAACACGATGGTCACCCTCTTCGTTGTGAACTACGCACCAGGTGCTGACCAGCACGCGGGTTACATGAGCCTGCAGCGCGACTTTGGCCACGTCGTGCTCCGCCACATCGCCGCGCAAGACGTCGAGAACGTCGGACGCGTCGCGGCGCTCCCCGCGCTTCTCGCTGCCCTCGTCGCGCTGCTCGCGGTCGCGGCGCTCGCGCACGCGCTCGTGACCGGCGTCGGGCGAGGACGCAAAGACCTCGCGATCGCACGCGCCTGCGGTTTCGTGCGACGTCAGCTCGCCGCGACCGTCTTGTGGCAGACCTGGTGGCTCACGTTGGCCGGCCTTGTAGTCGGGGTCCCGCTCGGAATCATCATCGGCCGATCGGCGTGGAAAATCGTCGCCGAGCAGATCGGCACGACTGTGAACCCGATCGTCCCCGCCCTTGCGATCGTGCTGGTCATTCCGGCGGTGCTGATCGGCACGTCCGCGACAGCGGCGATCCCCGCGTGGAAGGCGTCGCGAGTCGCCCCGGCCACCGCGCTGCGAGGCGAATAACCGCGAGCGCGCTACTTCGGTGCGCGGCGGTACGCTGCGGTCTTTACAACCCATGGGGAGCTCGGGGAAGCCGGGCTGAGAGGGTGGCCACGCGAGCGATCGCACCGCCACCGACCCCTCGAACCTGCTCCGGGTAATACCGGCGAAGGGAGGGACACGTGGCAGAAACTGCTCACGTCGTTGTCGTGTTCTCGGGTGGCGACCCGGTCGACCCACGGTTGCGCGCTCAGCTACCGCCCGACGCGACGGTGGTCGCCGCCGACTCAGGTCTGCACCACGCGCAAACGCTCGGTGTCGCGGTCGACGTGGTCGTCGGCGACTTCGATTCGGTCGACGAAGCCCGCCTCGCCGACGCAATCGCGAACGGCGCGCGCACTGAGCAGTTCCCGGTCGACAAAGACTTCACCGACCTCGAACTTGCCTTGCAAACCGCGGCGCGCCTCGGGGCAACCGAGGTGCTCGTGGTCGGTGGGTCCGGTGGCCGCCTCGACCACTTTCTCGCCAATTTGCTGTTGCTTGCGTCGCCCGACTTCGCGGCGCTGCAGATTCGAGCGCTCGTCGGTGAGGCACGCATCTCGGTGGTGCGTGACCGCACCGAACTCCACGGCGAGCCCGGCAGCATCGTGACGCTGCTCGCGCTCGGCGGCACGGCCCGGGGTGTGCGAACCACAGGTCTGCGATATCCCCTCGAACACGAAGACCTCTTGCCCGGCTCCACCCGCGGCGTCAGCAACGAAATGTTGGATCACGCCGCCACCGTGACCCTGGAAGCGGGAGTAGTGCTCGCGGTGCAGCCCTTCGGAGGTCTGCAATGACGCGTCGAATCGCGGCGCTCGCGATCGCCATGGCCGTCGTGGTCGCCGCGTGCGGCAGTTCGCACATGTCCAGCACGTCGAAGGCGTCGAAGGACACGACGGTGGTGCTGATGACCCACGATTCGTTCGCGGTGTCGAAGCCGGTGCTGGCGGCGTTCGAACGCGCGTCGGGGATCAAGGTGAAGGTCTTGAAGGCCGGGGACGCCGGTGCGGAACTGAACCAGGCGATCCTCACCAAGGACCATCCGCTCGCGGACGCCATGTTCGGTGTCGACAACACGTTCCTCAGCCGCGCCCTCGACAACAACATCTTCGAGCCCTACCGCGCGGGCGATATCGGCCGCGTGAACGGCGCGTTCGTTCTCGAGTCGCACCATCGCGTCACGCCGGTCGACTACGGCGACATCTGCCTCAACTACGACAAGACCTGGTTCGGTCACGACGGTCGGCCGGCCGCACCCACATCGGCCGGCGACCTCGTGAAGCCCGCATACAAGGGTTTGACGGTCGTGGAGAATCCGGCGTCGTCGTCGCCAGGGCTGGGGTTCTTGCTCGCGACGATCGCGACGTACGGCGACGGGGGTTGGCAGACGTACTGGGCGAACCTGCGCAAGAATGGTGTACTCGTCGACGACGGTTGGGACCAGGCGTACGACGGTGATTTCACCGTCAGCGGCGGCAAGCGCCCCATCGTGGTGTCGTACGCGTCGAGCCCGCCGGCCGACGTCGTGTTCAGCTCACCGCACCGGGCAGTACCGCGCGTCGGCGTGGTGGACACGTCGTGTTTCCGGCAAGTCGAGTTCGTCGGGGTGTTGCGAGGCGCGAAGCATCCGAACGCAGCCCGGCGCCTGGTGGACTTCATGATCAGTGAACCTTTCCAGCGCGATGTTCCGCTCGAGATGTACGTGTATCCGGTGCGGCGCGACACGCCACTGCCGCCGGTCTTCACGAAATTCGGCGCGCTCGCTCCGCACCCGGCCGGGATCGCGCCGGGTGAGATCGGCAAGCATCGCGACGAGTGGATCAAGTCGTGGACCAACACCGTGCTGCATTGAACGGTGCTGCGTTGAACCGTTCGTGGCTGTGGCGGATCTTCTGCCTGCTGGTACCGCTCGTGTTCCTCGGGGTGTTCTTCGCGTACCCGGTTGCATCGATCATCGGGCGTGGGCTCGGCCAGCGCGGTCACGTCGATCCGTCGCCGGTACTCGACGTCGTGCGCGACTCGCGGTTGCGTTCCATCGCCTGGTTCACAACCTGGCAGGCAGTGGTGTCGACGGTATGCACGTTCGTGGTCGCGTGGCCGCTTACGTATGTGGTGGCGCGGAGCGCAATACCGGGACGACGCTGGCTGCGAGCATTCGTGATCGTGCCTTTCGTCATGCCGACGGTCGTGGTGGCGATCGCGTTCCTTGCGCTCCTGCAACCGGGTGGGCCGTTGGGTTTCCTCGGTTGGGAGCGCGGGGTTGCGCCCATCCTGCTTGCGCACGTCTTCTTCAACGTCGCCGTCGTGGTGCGCACGGTCGGTACGTTCTGGGAGCACCTCGACCCGCGCACCGTGGACGCCGCGCGTGTGCT
>JAODBJ010000366.1 GCA_025463905.1 Actinomycetes bacterium | reverse complement strand
GGCGGGGCGAGTCTCGATGGTGAACGAACCGCTCGGCGCGGTCGTCTTGCGCGCGCCGCTGAAGACGGTCGTGCCGTTGTCGGTGATCGTGTTGCTCCACCGCTGGCCGACGACGTTGGAGTCGACTTCGAACTCCGTCTCGATGACTCCGTCGCGCGCGCCGATCTTGAGCGTGGCCCTGGAACCCTTGCTGCAGGTCACGGTCTTGCGCACATCACCGGACTTGGCGTGGGCGGCGGGCACAGCAACGGCGAGGCTCGAGGCGAGAATGCCCGAAGCGACGACAAGCCGAGCGATTGCGGGGCGGCTGAACATGAGTGCTCCTTCAGTGGTGGGGGATCACAGCCGAGGGCTGCGGTTCCCACACCATCTGCCGGTGCGCGTCCCGATCAACAGTGGACGTTGGTCGTACGACCGCGTCAGCCCGTGTAATCCGGCATGACCTTCGTCGCGAATTCCTCCACGCGCGACCGACCTTCGCTCGGCCAGCCACACACGAGGTACTGCATCCCCACCTTGCGCATGCCCTCGATGTTGCGCCGCACTTGATCCCACGGCTCCGACAACGAAAGGGACGAGGCGCGCACGATCGACGACGGATCCCGGCCGCACTGTTCAGCGAGGTCGTCGAGATGGTGTGACATCACTGCCATCTGGTCGGGCGCGCCCCAGGTGTGCCACGCGTCCGCGTATTTCGCTGCGATCGGCAGCGTGCGGCGCATGCCGCTGCCGCCGATCCAAATTGGCGGATGGGGTTGTTGCACGGGCAGCGGCCGCACTTGCGCGTCTTGTAACTGCACATGCTTGCCCGGGAACGACACCCGTTCGCCGGTCATCAACCGGGTCACTACTTCGAGCGCTTCTTCGAGGAGGTCGAATCGTTCACCGGTGCGAGGGAACGGAATGCCGAGCGCGCGGTGCTCCGCCTCGAACCACGCGGCGCCGAGCGACATTTCGAGCCGCCCGTGTGACGCATGGTCGATCGTCAGCGCCTGCGTCGCGAACAACGACGGGTGCCGGTACGTCACGCCGGCGACGAGCAGCCCGAGTCGGATGCGAGTGGTCACGCCGCTGAGCGCCGCGAGCGTGGTCATCCCCTCGAAGCACTCACCGGGCCCTTCGCCGTACATCGGCTGGAAGTGGTCGAAGCCCCACGCACCGTCGAACCCGAGTTGCTCGCCGAACTGCACGCGACCAACGAGTTCGTCCCACGTCATCCGCTGTTGGGCAGTGTCGATACCGAAGCGCATGAAAAGCAAAGTAGAGCTTTGCAAGTTGGGGCACCAGCGCGGCATTTATGCATACGTACAACCGAACCCATTCGGTTGCGTATACGTAATACCGAGATGCTGCATGTGCGGTTGCACATAGCGAGTGCCGCTCGGACCATTTCCCCTGCATCGCGCCTTCTCCTGCCTCACACGGCCACTCGCACGTCGTGCCCGCTATCAGGAAGGCGTGCCATGCTCTGTGACGTCGTGTGCCATTCCCCCGAGGCACCCGCGTGACAGGAGGCGGCCCAGTGCCCGGCCGGTTCGTCGGACGTCGCCAAGAGTTGGCGGTTGCGCGCGCCGCGCTCGACGCCACCGCGGCCGGTCACGGTTGCGTGCTCGTGCTCGCAGGCGAGGCCGGTATCGGCAAGTCGCGCCTCGCGCGCGAAGTAACCGCCTTGGCCCGCGATCGCGACATGGCCGTGGTGTGGGCGGCGGGATGGCCCGGCGGTGGTGCGCCCGCGTACTGGCCCTGGCAGGAGGTACTCGTAACGATCGACGCTGAGGCGGCGGCCGCCCTCGACAGTTCGGGTACAGGTGCCGACACCGAACGATTTCACCGGTTCCGAGCAGTGAGCCAGGCGTTGTGGCAGGCGAGCGCACGGCGCCCTCTCGTCATCGTGCTCGACGACGCGCACAGCATGGACGGCGACGGCCTCCTCCTCACCCGGTTCGTTGCCCGCGCCGTGGCGACTCGGCCGGTGCTTCTCGTCGTGACGCACCGCAGTACCGCCGACGTCCCGACCGCCACCATTACTGCGCTTACCGAAATCGCGCGGGAAGCGACGGTATGCCCACTTGAAGGCTTCGACGGGCGCGATCTCGCGGAGCTGATGGCCGCGCTCGGCGAACTGCCGGCCGACGCGGTGGTGGACCGGGTGCAGGAATTGACCGACGGCAATCCCTTCCTGGTCGAGCAGGCGCTGCAAGCCGATCTTCACGACGGCGACGTCGCGATGCCCGACGGCGCGCGCACGCTGCTCGACACAAAACTCGCGCTTCTCGACCCGACGACGCGCGTTGTGCTCGAAGCCGCCGCGGTCCTCGGTCCACCCGCGACCGCGGCCGAGATCGCCTTGGTAAGCGAGTGTGACGGAGCCACGCTCGCTGACGCGCGCCGCCGCGCCATCGCGACCGGTTTGCTGCGCGCAGATGCCGGCAACCGGTTCTCGTTCACCCATGACCTCGCTCGCGAAGCAGTGCTGACGCAGCTTTCGCCGGCGCGGCGCGCCGCCCTTCACCGCGCCAGCCTCTCGGCGCTCGAACCGCGCTCATCTGCGGAGGTTGCGCTCCGGCGCGCTCGTCACGCGCTCGCGCTGGCCGCACTCTCGACCGACGACGCGCGCGATGCCGTCGCGACGGCGCGTGCGAGCGCGGCCCTTCTCATGTCGCACGGATCGCCGGAACGCGCGGTCGATCTGCTTTGCGACGCGCTCGAGGCGCACGACACCGCGCGCCTCGGCGATGTCGCGCCGGTGCTCGTGGAATTGGGCCGTGCGTTGCTCGGAACCGGGCGCCTCTCTGACGCTCGGCACCGCTTCGCCGAGGCCACCGCCGCGGCGGAACGCGCGGCTGACCCGATCACCTATGCCGAAGCCGTGCTCGGGCTCGGCGGCCTCCAGGTGCGAGAGCAACGCGACCCGGAAGAGAGCCGCAACTACGTGAACACGGTCGCGCGTGCGATCGCGCGCCTCACCCACGATCCGTCTGGGCGCGCGCTCCGGCTCGTTGCCGCTTTGCGGCTACGGCTCGCGGTTGAGCGAGGCGCGCTCGGCGACGCATCGATCGACGAAATCCGTACTGCTTTCGAAGGTGTGCGCGAGGTCGGCGCACCTCACGACCTGAGCGCCGGGCTCTCGCTTCTGCACCAGGTGATGCTCGGACCGATCTTCGCCGAGGAGCGCGTCGAGGTGACGGCGGAGCTTCTCGACGTCGCGCGCTCCTGCGGCGACGAAGTGAACCTGTTGATGGGCTTGCTCTGGCACGCAGTCGACGACCTCCTCCTCGGCCGCGACGCCGACCGCGCGCTCGCGGCGGTACGTGCCCGCGCCGACGCGCTCGGGATGGCAGTGACGATCTACGTGCTCGACGCGATCGACGTGATGCGCCTGATGCGCGCCGGCGAGATGAAAGACGCCAGCGCAGCAGCGGAGGCATGCCTGCAGCGCGGGCTCGAAGTCGGCGACCCCGACGCCACCACGTACTACGCGGCCCACGCGCTCGGCCTCGCGTGGTACGCCGGCGAAGCACTGGAGTTGCTCGAAGTCGCGCAGCAATTCGCGGCATCGTCGCAGATGCCGGACGAGAACCCGGTGTTCGTGTCGGTCGTTGCCGCGCTGGCCGCCGAATCCGGCGACGTGGACCTCGCGGCGCGATCGATCGCACAGTTGGAGCCGCTCGACAACGTCCTGCCCACGTCGTCGTGGCTCACCACGATGTTCGCGCTGGTGGAGGCCGTGCGTTTCCTCGCCGACGCCGCGTTGGCGGAGCGTCTGTACGCGAACCTCTTGCCCTACGCGGACCTGCCCGTGCTCGGGTCACTCGGCGTGTGCTGCTTCGGATCTACCCATCGGTCGCTCGGGATCGCCGCACGCGTCGCCGGCCGCCTCGACGATGCAGTCGGACATCTCGAAGACGCGGTGGCCGCCAACCAACGGCTCGGCAACCGGCCCCTCACCGCAATCACCCGCGGCGACCTTGCCGGCACGCTGTTGGAACGCGACGCGCCGGGCGACCGCGAACGTGCGGTCGGGTTGCTCGACAACGCCCTCGACGCCGCGCGCCGCATGAACCTCCACGGTCGGGTGGCGAGCCTCGTCCGCGCGAGGGAAGTCGCCGAGCAGGCGGCTCCGACCGCGCCCGCCGAATCGTCGAGCGCGACCTGCGTGCGCCACGGTGAGGAATGGGAGATTGCCGCGCTCGGCGAAGGGGCGCGCGTCGCCGACTCGGTCGGCATGCGTTACGTCGCCGCGTTGCTCGCGTCGCCGGGCATCGACGTGAGTGCCGGTCAGCTGGCGGGCGTGGAACTCACGTCGGCGTCGTACGACGTACTCGACGCCGCCGCGCTACGAGCGCTACGGCAGCGGATGGTCGACCTCGAGGATGGCATCGATCGGGCGGCGCTGCGCGACGACAAGGACGCGGTGCAACGCTTGCAGGACGAGCTCGACGCGCTGATCGCGCACGCGCGTGCCGCCTCCGGCCGCGGTGGGCGGTCCCGTCGGTTTGACGACGCGAACGAACGCGCCCGTACCGCGGTGCAGAAGGCGATCCGGCGGGCGATCGAGAGCATCGGTCGCGACGCACCGCAGCTCGCGGACGCGCTGCGGGCGTCGATCCGTACCGGCTACGAATGCAAGTACGACGCGCGCGAGGGTGCACCCGAACGGTGGCGGGTGCAGACCGAGAGCGACGAGCGGTCGCCTTGAGCTACTGGATCCCGACGAGGTCGACGACGAACACCAATGTCTCGCCCGGCTTGATCGTGCTGCCGGAGCCCTGGGCGCCGTACGCGAGCGCGGGCGGGATGATGAGTTCGCGCTCGCCGCACACCTTCATACCGATGAGGCCCTGATCCCATCCCGGAATCACCCCGCCCACACCGATCTGGAGCGGTAGTGCCTGGTTTCGGTCCCACGACGCGTCGAACTGCGTGCCGTCGGTGTAGTGCACACCCACGTAGTTGACGGTGATGTTGTCGCCCGCCTTCACCGCCGCACCGGACCCGGGCTTCAGGTCCTTCACCACCAACTTCGTTGGCGCCGGTGTCTTCGGCACTGATACCTGGGGCTTGGTCGTTTGGCCGCACGAAGCGGTGGTGGCGCTGCCCGGAGTGGTGGTGGCTGTTGCCGCGCCGTTGGCGGAGACGGAGCTCTTGCTGCTGCCACAGGCGGCAACGGCGAGCACGAACAGCGCGACGAGCGCGCAAACGGAGAAGTATTTGGAAGGGCGCACGAAGGTGGCACGGTAGTGGCTCCCCCCGGTGCTCGGGCATCGCCGCCCCCTTCGCGTTACGTTCACGCAATGGCGAGCGAACAACTCCAAGCAATCGTGGGCGCGTTGCGCGCGAACCCCCTCCCGTCCGACACCAGCGCGCCCGCGTTGCGGGCCCAGATGGAATCGTGGGTGCCGGACGTCGTGCCCGACGCGGTCACCGTGGAAACGGTCGACGCCAACGGCGTTCCCGCCGAGTGGGTGCGAGCCGACGGTGCGCGTGCCGGCACCGCGGTCCTCTACCTCCATGGCGGCGGCTACTGCATCGGTTCGATCCGCACCCACCGCGCGCTCGCGGCGCGCATCTCCCG
>JAODBJ010000359.1 GCA_025463905.1 Actinomycetes bacterium | reverse complement strand
GCAGTGACCGGGAAGAGCTGGATCTTTCCGATCGTGTTGTGCGCGGTGTCGAAGTTCCGGATCGTGTCGGTCGTGTCCGCGTTCAGTGAGGCCAGCGTCGAGGCGTCCGTCACGACCGACGTCGTCGGGTAGGCGAAGTTCGGCGTCAAGGAATTGACGGCAATCGCGGTGGCGCCGATGTAGGCGCTCGCGGATGCAGTGAACGTCTGCGTGTTGGATCCCGACGTCACGACGATCGAGTCGCCGGACGACACATTCCCGTTCAGGCCCGCGACCGGCAGCGAGAGGATCGGCCCGGTCATGGTGAGCGCGCTCGTGAGGTTCACCGAGATCGGCGCGACGCACATTCCTGTTGCCGATCCGGTGCCCTTGCCGAGCCAGCAGTAGTTGCGATTTCCCGTCGTCTCCTGCACGTAGATCAGCGCCGTGTTGCAGAAGGGGTTGCCGGCGATCGGGTTGAAGTTCAAGTCCGAGCCCTTGGTCGCGCTCGGCGTCCCGGGAGTCGTCGTCGTCTTGTCGTAACAGTCGGTGTTGTTCGAGCCCGTGTTGCTGCTCGTGTCCGTGACGATCGTCCCGGCCGGGTACGAGAAGTCGGCGGCCTGAGAGGCCACGCTGATCGCCGTCGAGCCACCGCTCGCGGCGGCGCTCGCGGCGAAGGTCTGCGTGTGTGTTCCGTAGCTGACGACGATCGCGTCGCCGCTCGCGACCGTCCCCTCGAGCGGCGTCACGGCGAGGCTCGGCGGGGCGACACCGAGCGACAACCCGGCGGAGAGCGTGGCGTTGACCGGCGGCGCCCAGAAGTAGAACTTCGACGCGTCGAGGCTGCCGGTGTTCTGAATCGCGACCTGCGCGATCCCGCCGAACGCGCCAGGGGCGACGTTCGTGAGCGCGAGAACCGCGCCGCACGCCCCGTTGACGTTGTTCTGAGTCACGGCGTTCGCCGTCAAGCACGCAGAGCCCGTGTTGACCTGGTCGCTCATCGTCAGCGTCCCGGAGGAAACGGCACCGCCGGTGTTGGTCGTCTCGGCGCTAAACGAGGCGAAGGTGCCGCTGCCCCCAAAGTAGGCAGCAGCACCGATCGCCATGAAGAACAGGAGCAGCCCTTTCAGCCCACGAAACGAAATGGCCGTATCCATCGCCGGGTCCCTCGATTCGCCGGTACCCGCCGTTACTGGTCGATGTGCCAGGTCAGGTCGAAGGTTGCAGCACGACCCTGGAAGGTGTTGTTCTCATCCGGTAGGTAGAGGTGAACCGTGTAGTAGCGCGACGCGCCGGCCGCGATGCTGTCACCGGCGAAGTCGTAGCCATTGGTCGCGGTGCCGTGCGCCGTGAGGAACGCGCCGAGCGAGGTTCCCTGCGTTGGATCGCAGGAGTGGTCGCCGCTGCCCACCTCGGAGCCGACGAGGCAGCTCGTTGCGGTTCCGCCTGCCGTCGCGTTCTGCTCGAGCGAGAGCTTCAACTGTGCGCACACGTCTCCCGTATGCGGCAGCGTCGAGCCCGCGGAGAACGTGCCGACCGTGGAGTTCACGCACGTCGAGCCGAAGAGCTTCAAGTCGCTCGAGTCGAGCGAGCCCGTGTTGCTGATCGTCAGGAACTCAGACGACGTGTGGTTCGTGTAGAGGTTCGACGTGTTGATGATCGCGGAGCAGGATCCGGCGTTGGCGCTCCCGCTGTCGGAGTAGCACGCCGTCCCGTTGTGAACGCTGTCGCTGAGCAACAGGGTGCCGGTCGCGAACGTGTTGCCCGCGTTCTTCGTCTCGGCGTTGAACGTCGCGAACGTGCCGGCGCCGCCGCCGACGACCGCAAGCACACCGGCCGCCACGAGAAACTTCAGATACGTCTTGGACTTGAACCGGTTCTTAGCCACAGTGGTCGCAACCCCCTTGGGACATTCGAGAGATCCCATAGCTCTGGACGGGAAAAAGCGTGTCGCAGGAGTACCCCATTTGACCGCAGACGTACCCCTTTCGTGCCGCAGACGTACCCCTTATCGGAAGTATCCACCACAAAAGGGTGAGGGATACCCCTCGAATGGGGGATCCTCGCGCAGGTTCACTCCAACGGGGGAACAGGCCTGACGAACGCCGATGGCTCGATCAGGGGTAAAGAACCATCCCTCCAGCCGATGGTCCGAACCATGGCCGATGACTCGTTAATCTCTTTAAAACTGTTCTTTTTTGCGCAAACCGGTGCGAAAAGACAGGCCTGTCCCTCAATCGAGTAGGACCATGGACCTATTGATCGACGGGCGATATGCCCTAAGTATGTGGTCCACTACCCCATTCGGGGGGCTGCGGTACTTCAAGGGGAGAGGTGGATCGACTTATGGAAGGACATGCCGGGCATCCGGCGACGCTGCGGGACTACGTGCACGTCGTTCGACGCCGCCGCTGGATCATCCTGCAGGCGGTCGTACTGGTGCCGCTTGCGGCCGTGCTCTTCTCGCTCCACCAGCAGAAGCTCTACCAGGCCTCCTCGCAGGTGCTGCTCAGCTCGCAGAACCTCGCCGCCCAGTTGACCGGCACCCAGACGACGGGGATCAACCTGCAGCCCGACCGCATCGCCCAGACGCAGGCGTCGGTTGCCCGCGTGCCCGACCTCGCGCGCAGGGTGCTCGCGCGCGTCGCCGGCTCCGGGCTCACGGTTGAGGAGCTCCTCGCGGACTCGAACGTGTCGACGGCGACGAACGCCGACATCCTGACCTTCTTCGTGACGAACCACGACCGCGCTCTCGCGCAGCGACTCGTCAATGCCTATGCGTCCGCCTACACGGTGTACCGGCGCCAGCTCGACACGGCCTCCATCGTCCGCGCGCTCGCGAGCGTCGACCAGAAGATCACCGAGCTGGCGGACGCCGGCGACAGCCATTCGGCGCTCTATGCCAGCCTCGTCGAACGCCAACAGACACTGACGACGATGGAGGCGCTGCAGACGTCGAACGCGTCGGTCGTGAAGCGGGCCGATGCCGCCATCCGTGTGCAGCCGAAGCCGACGCGCAACGGCATCCTCGGGCTCGCGCTCGGGATCGTGCTTGGGCTCGGGCTCGCGTTCCTCCGCGAAGCGCTGGACACGCGCGTCCACACGGCGCAGGAGATCGGCGAGAAGCTCGGGCTGTCCCTCCTCGCCCGCGTGCCGGTGC
>JAODBJ010000344.1 GCA_025463905.1 Actinomycetes bacterium | reverse complement strand
CACATGATCGGCGCATGCCACGCGCACGCGATCGCTCATTGGACGATGCGCCACCTCGCGAGTATCGGGACGTCGACCGAGCCCCTTAATGGCCTAGAGCCAACGACCACCCAGGCGGCGGCAGCATGACGTCTTCGTCAACCGTGCGGAAGGCTCAACGCGTTCGAGGCCGACGCCAACGCGGTGAGGTGGTCGTCGGGCGAGTCGAAACCAGCGTTCATCGTGTTGATCGCCACGTGCGTCGCGCCGGCGTCGCTCCACTTGCCGATCTGGTGGACAACGCGTTCGACACCCCCCTCGCCGAAGCTCACGCGGCCTTCCATGCCCAACGCCGCCGGGTCGCGCCCCGCGTCGGTCGCGGCCGCGTTCACGATTGCTCGCGCCTCGTCGAGCTCGGAGCCGGGCGCGACCTGCGGGAACCATCCGTCGGCGAGGCGGCCAATACGCTCATACGCGCGCTTCGATTGCCCGCCGAACCAGACCGGGATCGGGCGCTGCACCGGAAGCGGCGCGAGTCCCGCGCCGGTTACGCGCTCAGACGTGCCTTCGTGGGTGACGCTCGGCTCGGTCCACAGCCGGCGCATGACCTCGACCTGCTCCTCGATGCGGCGACCGCGGTCGTGGAAGTCGCGACCCAACGCTTCGTACTCGACCGCGTTCCATCCGAGGCCGACACCGAGGCGGAAGCGGCCGCCGGTGAGAAGATCGACTTCGGCGGCTTGTTTGGCGACGAGCACTGTTTGTCGTTGCGGCAGGATGATGATGCCGGTTACGAGTTCGAGTGACGTGAGCGCGGCGAGATAGCCGAACAACACGAACGGTTCGTGGAACGTGGTGCGCACGTCGTACGGACCGCTCCAACCTTTGTGCACCGCGGGATCGGCTCCGACCACATGGTCGTACGCGAGCAGATGGTTGAAGCCGAACTGCTCCACCTTCTGTGCGTAGCCGCGAATCACCGCGGGGTTGGCACCTATTTCGGTCTGCGGGAACACCACACCGATGCGCATGAGGTATGGCTACCCGTTTGAACGCCGCGCGAGCGAATAAAAAGTGAGGCCGCGAGCATCCCGGTGGGGGCGGGTGCTCGAACGGCCTCGCCCGCGAGGTTACTGCGAATCACGGCGCGTTTCATCACACCCTGTGTCGCCCGCGATCCGCGGCGCGACTTGCCGGGCGAGACGCGGAATGCCTTCCACGAGAGAGAGGAACGCGCGTTCGGTGGCGACGCGCACCACGACCGGGCCGTCGGCGGTCACCGTTGTTTCGTGCGGCCGATCGGCCAGCACTTCATGGCCACCGATACATGCGCCCGGTCCCAGGGTGCCGACGATGTGGCTGTCGCGCATCACGAGGGCAAACCCTCCGACGAGGAACAGCACCTGGTTGGCACGGCTGCCCGTCTCTGCAAGCACACGGCGGGGAGGCATGTTCAACTCGAGCGTCAGTGCATCGACCAATCTGAGCTCTTCGACGCTGTACTCCGCGAACGTTGGAACCGCTCGTAGAGCCCCCACCTGCGTTTCTTCTTCGAAGTGTTGCTCTAGCCACTGCACTGCTCAACGTCCCCTGCCCTGGGCCGACTCGGTGAACTCGACCTCCCTGCCGTGTGCGAGGCAATCGTGGCTCGGGCCGGTTGCAGAATGGTTGTGCGCTCCGACACGCGCGTACGCTTCGCCTCGTGGAGCTGGTGCTCCTTGGCCCATTCGAGGTAATCGGACCCGCTGGGCCGGTTTTGTTTCGCGGCGCGAAAGAACGCCTGGTTCTAGCGCTCCTCGCGGCGCGCCCGAACGAGGTGGTGCCCGCCTCGAGCCTGATCGACGGGTTGTGGGGCGAGACGCCGCCGGCCACGGCGGCCAAGACCCTGCAAGCGCACGTGGCTCACCTCCGCCGAGCCATGGAAGCGGCCCAGCTCGCCGACGCCGTTGTGACGCGCGATCCCGGGTACCTCTTGCGTGTCGAGCCGGACCGCATCGACGCCGTGCGGTTCGAGCGGTTGGCGAACGCGGGCCACGACGCGTTGGTCGCCGGAGATCCGGGCCAGGCGAGCCACGAACTGTCGGGCGCGCTTGCGTTGTGGCGCGGCGACGCCCTGGCCGATTGCCGGGGCGCGGAGCCACTGCAGGCGGAGGCCGTCCGCCTCGAAGAGCTCCGCATGAACGCGCTCGAAGATCGGATCGCGGCCGACCTCGCGCTCGGCTCTCACGCGGCGCTCGTCGCCGAGGTTGAGTCACTTCTTGCCGCGCACCCGCTCAGGGAGGCGCTGTGGCACGCGCTCGTGCTGGCGCTGTACCGATCGGGCCGGCAGGGCGACGCGCTCGCGGCATACCAACGGGCGCGCAAAACCCTCGTCGAGGCGCTGGGCGTCGAGCCCGGTCCGGAGCTGCGTCGCCTCGAAATCGCGATGCTCGAAGGCGACCCGGCGCTCGACCCTGTGCCGCCCGTGGTTCGGCGGCGGGCGGAGGAACGCCCGTCGGGGTCGCGGCTGTTCGCGGCAGCCGCGACGGGTCCGCGTTTCGTGGGACGCGAGCATGAGCTCGAGAGCATGGTCGGCGGGTGGGATCGTGCGCGTCGCGGCCGGCACGAAACGGTCTTGGTCGCGGGAGAACCCGGCATTGGCAAGACGCGGCTCGCGGCCGAGCTGGCGGTCGCGGCCCAGGCCGACGGGGCGTACGTGTTGCACGGCCGCTGCGACGAAGGCCTCGGCGTGCCGTACCAACCCTTTGTGGAAGCGCTGCGGGACCATGTCGAAGCGAGCGACGATGCGACGCTCGCGGCAACACTCGGCGGCTACGCGAACGAGCTCGTCCGCCTCGCCCCCGAGCTGGCCGAGCGCGACTTGGCGTTGCAACCGCCGTTGCAGTCAGACCCGGCCACTGAGCAGTTCCGCCTGTTCGACGCCGTGTGCGCATGGCTCGCGGCCGTGTCGCGGGACGTGCCGGTGGTGCTCGTGGTCGACGACCTGCACTGGGCCGCGCCGCCGACCATCCTCCTGCTGCGCCACCTCATCCTTTCCGATCGGTCGATGCGACTGCTGCTGATCGCGACCTATCGCGATTCGGAACTCTCCGACGCCCCCGTCCTGGGCGAGATGCTCGCCGACTTGCGCCGCGTGCCACGGGTCGATCGGGTCGCGTTGCGCGGCCTCGACGAGCGCGCGGTCGTGGCGTTCGTCCGAGCAGCCGCGGGCCGCGACCTCGACGCGGCGGGCGCCGACTTCGCGCGGGCCGTGTTCGAACAGACAGCGGGCAACCCCTTTTTCGTGAACGAGATCGTGCGGAACCTCGCCGAAACCAAGGGTGCCCTCGACGAGCTCCAACCGACCGGTACGGCCATCCCCGTCGCGGCACGCGAAGTGGTGATGCGGCGCGTCGGACGGCTGCCGGCCGTGGCGCGCCAAGCGCTCACGGTCGCCGCGCTGGTGGGTGCCGAATTCGACGTCGCGGTGTTGCAGCACGCGCTGGTCGACGTCGGGACCGGTGCACTCCTCGAGGCGCTCGAAGACGCCGCCCGCGCGCACCTCGTCGAAGAGCTTGCCCCGAACCGTTTCGTCTTCGCCCACGCGATCGTGCGGGGGGCGTTGAGCGACACCGTGAGCGCGAGCCGCCGGTTGTGGTTGCACGGCCAGATCGGCGCCGCGATCGAAGCCGTGCACCAGGCGCACCTCCAGGAGCACTTCCCGGAGTTGGTGTACCACTACGCCGAGGCGGCACCCGCGAAGGCGGTGCCCTACGCCATCGACGCCGCGACCGCCGCGCTCGACAGCCTCGCGTTCGAGGATGCGATCAACGTTGCTCGACGGGGACTTGCCGCCGCTGAGCACGCCCGCCTGAACGGCACGCCGGTTCCGGCGCCGCAGGCGTGCGACTTGTGCCTGCTCCTCGGCCGCGCCGAACTGCGCGCGGGTCAGCCAATGGGCCGCACCACGCTGCTGCGCGCGTACGACATCGCGCGCACCATCGGCGATACCCAGCGTCAAGCGCACGCCGCGCTCGCGGTCAACCGCGGATACTTCGCTCGCATCGGTCAAACCGACGAAGAACTCGTCGCGAGTCTCGAGGATGCGATCGCCGCGCAGCCGCCCGGCGACACGGCCGAACTGGCGGAACTTCTCGCGACGCTGGCGTCCGAACTCGTGTGGGCGCCCGACGGAGATCGCCGTTTCGAGTTGAGTGCGAGCGCGATCGACATCGCCCGGCGCGTCGGTGACCATCGGACGCTGGCGACGGTGCTGTTACGGGCAATGATGACGATTCCCGCCCCCGACACGCTGGACGCGCGTCTCGCGACGCGCGGCGAGCTGGTCGAGATCGCCGCCGAACTGCAAGACCCGGCGATCACGTTCGATGCGGCGTTCGCACACAGCAGCACGGCATGGGAATCGGGCGACATCGACGCGACGAACGAGATGGAGGAGATCGCGACCGCACTCGCGAAAGAGCTTCGCCAACCGAGGTTGGTGTGGCAAGCCAGCTTCATGCGCACTTCGAGGCTCATCGTGGAGGGCCGGCTCGACGAAGCGGCAACCTGCGCCTCGGAGACGCTAGAACTCGGCACGCGCGCCGGGCAGGGCGAGGAAGCGTTCATCTACTACACGGAGCAGGTCCTCGAGATCCGGCGCTGGCAGGACCGCCTTTCCGAGTTGCTCGACGTGTTCGGTGGCCTTGCCGGCCGTGACGACATCGATTTCGGCTACTCGCTCACGCGCTACCTCTACGACGCCGGAGAGCACGCGGCCGCCGCCGACGCATACGCGGCGGTGATGTCGCGGCTCGAGTTACCGCCCCGGCGCGACATGCTCGCGCTCCCGACGCTCTACAACCTCTCCTACCTCGCGGCTCGCCTCAACGACGCAACCGGCGCCCAAGTGCTGTACGACGTGCTCCTTCCGAGTGCGACGAGGTACACGAACACCACGGTGGCCAAGCCGGTCGGTCATCACGCTCTCGGGATGCTCGCCGCGACACTCGGCGACACGCGTGCGGCGATACGGCATTTCGAGCGGGCAATCGATGCGCACGAGCGCGTGCGGGCTCCGCTCCTCCTGGCCGAAACGCAGCTCGAAACCGCCCGACTAGTCGTCGGAACTGGCGGGGGAGCGAGGCGCGCCGCGCCGCTCATCGACGCCGTCCGTACCACTGCCGCCTCGAGCGGCGCGCTCGCTTTGCTGCGCGCCTGTGACGATATCGACGTCCCCTGAGTTGCCGCTGCCATTGCCGTTGCTCTTGCGCGGGTGTAGTCCCCACGCCTTCGCAACCGGCTCGATCCGCCACGGTGGCCGCGCCTCGGGCTGGTTATTGATCCAATCCTGGTAGAGCCGCCGCGTCGTCCAGCGCGCGAAGCACCTGAACACGCGGCCGTGGGCGCGCGGAGCGACGGCGCGCGCGACCGGGCGCAGCACGTCGAACAGCCAGCGCGTCGGCCCGGCGGGCGGTACACCGAGCAGGTCGGCGTTGCGGTTGCCGATCAGCCGGCGCGTCAGGGCCGCGGGGTAGCCGCGCATCAACGGAAACATCTGGCGTCGCATCGCCTCGAGGAGCGAGGCCATCAGTACCTGGCCGCCGGCGCTGCTCGCGGCGTGGCGACGGAAGATCGCTTCGCCGGTGAGGCGGAGTTCCTCGAGCGTCAGCGGTTGCTCCTCGGGCCCGAGCTCATCACCGCGCCGAAGGCCGGCGTAGTCGATGCCGAGCAGATGTCCGACCGCCAGCCAGAAATGGAGATACGCGTCGCGGTCGGCCTCGGTCTCGGGCGAGTTGCTCACCACGCCCATCTCGTCGAGCGCGTCGAGGACCACGACGGTGAACACCACCAGCGTTCCGACGAGGTCTTCCTGATTGATCGGCACACCGGCGGTCGCGGTCGGCCACGGCTGCTGGTCGTTTCCGATCATGTGACGGACTGCCGCATGGAACAGGCGCACGCCGCGCACCGCGTTTGATCCAAGGGAACCGGGCGCTAACGGCGGCTCGTCGCCTGCCATCAGGTCCAACAACATCTGGCCGGTCTCGGCGAGGCGGCGCGTGGTGTGGCCGGTCGTCAACTCCGCGGTGCGCGTCAGCACACGCGCGCCATCGGCGGCGGTGTAGCTGAACGGCAACGACCCGCAGAACAGCGCGGACGCGATTTCCAACCCGTGCTCGCGCAGGAAATCCTGCCCCCGCTGCAGCGTCTCGGGATTCGCCCACGACGGGAGGGTCGCGCGCTCGCGCAGGTCGTCGTAGCTGTACATCCCGTGCTTGACCATCTCGTGCACAAGTGATCGAGCGTCGTGCTCATTGTTTTGGCAGTAGTTCTCGACATACGCGTCGATCTCGGCGTCGCCAACTTGGCGCAGACGGTCGAGGTGCGCATCGCTGAGGTCGAGATCGAGGATTCGAAGCTCTCGCTTCGACACCGGTTGGAAGAGACCTTGGTCTTGTTGCTCGGCGCGAAACAGGCTCACTACGAAGTTCATGCGCTCGGCGAACCGGGTCCAGTTACGCGCGCCGCGCCCTTTGTAGGTCCCGTTGGAACGATCGAATTCTCGTACCAACGTGGCGGTGTCGAGATCGTCGATGTGATCGAGCGGCCACGGGTAGAGCGGCCTACCACCCGGGTTATCGGCGAGTCCGCGCCCGAGGTACAACGGCGCGAGCGGGCCGCGGATCGGCCCTTCCCACGCGAACACGTGGGTCGTCATGAACTCCTCGTAATGCTCCGTCGCCCACTGGATGAAGGCGGAGCGATGCCGGAACGCCCATTGGGTGCCCCGGCGCTTCAGGATCACCTGGGCTTCGCGGGGCTCGTGCGGATTGGAGTCGACGAACTCGACCAGGTGCTTCGCCACTGGGTCCAGCGCGATCTGGATCACCGGTTGCAGCCGCCACTGCTCGTACTGCGCAAGCCGCAGGTTGCCGCGTAGCACGAGCTCCGCTTGCTGCTTCGCGTTCTGCTCGCGCGTTGCCCGGTAGTAACAGTCGACGCCTTCGCGCAGCCACGACACGTCGCCCGGGCAGTACATGTCGGACGCGGGCATCGCCTCGATGGAGCCGACGAACGCTTCGAACGTGATGGGCTGGTGTTCGTGCCATTCGAGGAATCTTGCGATCACGTAGGCGATCTCGTGGAACACCAGCTGGTTGCCGAGAGCAAGTGCGCGTGGCATCGCGGCGTCGCTCAGCATTCGCAGATTGCGCTGCAAACGCGTGAGCGGATCCGAGAAGAGACGCATCAGCGGGCTGCTCTGCACGAGTTGTGCGAAGCCCAGGCTCGGCTTATCCGTGCGCAGGTTTTCGCCCACCGTGTACGACGACCACCGACCGAAGGTGAACCAGTTCGCATTCCCGCCGGTGATCGCCGCGAGCCGAACCGACAGGTCCGAGTACGCGTAGGTGATCCAGTGGTTGCGGTAGCAGTCGTCTTGGAGCGCGCAGATCTCCTCGACGGCAGCCGGCCCGATTCGCGCCGCGCTCAAGTCCATTCGGTTTCCCCACCGTTCCCCACGGAACTCGGCTGCAATGGCAGCCGCGCGCCGCGACGCTAGTTGTTTGCGCCGGGTAGTACCAACGCGCCGGCGCAACGCGCACGCGTTACGCGCGCCAGCAACGCGCGTGTGTTTCCACATTTATCCAGACGCGACGATGGCCCGCTCCGAGGAGCGGGCCATCGATTCGAGATTGAGATCCGGCGTACTTACACGACCGGTAGTGGCATGGCGCCACCGATTGCGAGGGCAGTGGCATGCGCCTTCACCTCGCGCTCGTGGAGCGCAAACCCGAGCGCCAATGCGGACGCGACACCGAATGCGCCGATGAGTGCCGCGATACCTGCGTAGTAGGCGATCAAACCAACGACCGACCAGCCCCATGCGTAGAGCAGGAGACCACGCAGCGTCTCACCGCGGAACATCGCCTGCACGCTGCCGGCGAGCTTCTGGTCGGTGGGGTTCGCTATCGATTGGGCGCTCAGCTCGGAGTAGGTCTTGCCGCCGCCGATGCCCTGGAGGTGTGCGTTGATGAAGTCGTTCGCGTACGCCTTGGCCTTCGGGCCGCTGTCGACGGTCTGGCCGGCGTACTGCTGCAGCGTCGGATAGTCCTTCGCTGCGAAATTCGCGGCACCCTTTTCGGGGAAGTGGATCCTCTGTGCCGACAACTGGTCGTGGACCATGTTGCTCGAGAAGTTCGAGCCCCACAGCAGCAGACCACCACCGACCGACATCACCAGGAACAGGATCGTCCCGATGATTGCCAGTGAGGGAACCGACTTCAACCAACTCCGAAATCGCGCCATGTCTCTCCTTGCGCCGACCCTGTACGCGTGAACCGCGCTGTTTCAGGTGTCTTCATCGTGGGCGCATGGACAGGCGGGCACGAGAGCCGAGGGGCACCGATAACGCGACAGTGTCCCGAACGAAATGGGACCTTGTGCCCCTAGCCTCCCTGTCTCCGAGTCCGCATCGCGAGAACGTCGGTCGCGTGCTCGGCGCTCCATTTCGCGACCTCGGCCCAGTTCCACAGGTACGTGCGCCTGCGCATCACCGGAGCCGGGAAATGGAATCGGTGCAAACGCCAATCGAGCACCACGTTGCGGTGGCGCAGGTTCAAGCGTTTGGCAATTTCGCCGGCGTCGACGAGCTCAACGTTCGTCGGGGCCGGATGATCTCCACGAGCAACCATTGGTCGTGGGTCCCGTTGTCACATTCGCCGATTGCTCAGCATCTCGGCGCAAGGTAAGAGCGAAGCGTTGCGCAATCGAGTCAGCGCCATGACGATGCCGCGTCGGCGTTGTTACGAACGCATTTCGCAACCCGTGAACGTTAGACGTTGAGGCCGATGACCAGCTTCGGCGGGTAGTCGCGGAACGTCGTGACGTGTTCGCGGATGCCGCGTTGGATGGCGTCGAGATACGCGAGCTTGCGGATCAGGTAGCTGCGGGTTTCCTTCGGGTCCAGGTACAGGTTGTAAAGCCGGCCGTAGGGATATTTCTGGCTACGGCCGGTGAAGCCGCCCGGGTTGAGCACGTCGGTGTCGTCGTCGGAGATCGACGCCAGCATGTATTTGTACTCACCGACTCGCAGCGCCGAGAACATCTGGCCGAGCCAGTAGTACTGATGCTTCCGATTGCTGAGACCGTCCGGCGCGAGCAGGAACGACGTCTGGTCGATGCCGTCGATGAAGCGGTCGGTGGGCACGCGATCGAGCGCACGGGCGAGCGACAACATCGTGGGCAGGAAGTCGCTGAACGTGAAGAGGCCGTCGGAGCTGCGCGCGGCGTCGATCATGCCCGGCCACGAGAAGATCGACGGTACGCGCACGCCGCCTTCCCACGTCGAGCCTTTCGCGCACCGGAAGGGCGTGTACGCCGCGTCGGGCCACGTCTCCATTTCCGGGCCGTTATCGGACGACACCCACACCAGCGTGTGTTCGAGTTGGCCGGTCTCCTCGAGGGTGCGAATGAGACGGCCGACGATGTCGTCCAGTTCGAGGATCGTGTCCTTGTAAGGGTGCTTCGCCGGCGACGCACCCACCCACTGCTCGCTCGGGTAGTTGTCGAAATGGGCGCCGCGCGTGTTGTGGTAGAGGAACCATGGCTGATCGACGGCGGCCATCGTGCGGATGAAGTCGACGGAGTACTGCGCCCATTTCTCGTCGAGAAGCGTGAGGGCAGGGATCGTCACCTCTTCCACTTCTTCGACGTCGCCACCTCGAGTCGCGTGCACGAAGCACTTGCTGAACGGCTGGTTCTGGATCCATTCGGTGCGCGCTTGGCTGTAGACGACTTCGGGGAAGAAGTAGGGGTCGCGCCATTCCGTGTACATGTCGGACACGGAGAGGAAGCCGTAGAAGTCGTCGAACCCCACGTGTTGCGGTTGCGAGTCGCGGTTCTCGCCCATGTGCCACTTGCCGACGCACTGTGTGACGTAGCCGGCGTCGGAAAGCAGTTGCGCGACGGTGATCTCACCTTGCAGGCCGCCCTGATCGCCATACATCGGTGGGCGTTGCAGGCCGTGGCGCATCGGGACGCGGCCGGTCATGAGCGTCGCGCGCGACGGCGTGCATGACGGTTCCGAGTAGCACGACGTGAGCTGCAAACCGGTGCGTGCGAGGCGGTCGATGTTGGGAGTGGGCGCACCCACCGCGATCCCGCCGCCGTAGCAGCCGAAGTCGCCCCACCCGACGTCGTCCATCAGCACCACGAGGATGTTCGGGCGGCGCCCACCGTGAGTCCGGGCGTACTCTTCGATCTTGCGCTCGGCCGCGCCGACCTGCTCCCCATGCACGAATTGCGGCTCGCGGTTCGCGGCAACGGCGGTAGTGGGGCTCGAAATCGGATCGAACACGTGCGGGCCTCCTCGTCGGCGGGCGAGACCCTAACGTCGACTAGTCGAGGTCGGCATCGGCGGCGTCGGCGAGGACTCGTGCGGCCGAGTGCAACTGGAACCGGTCGCGAAACTCGCGTAACCCGTAGCCGGTGACGACGGTAGGCCCCGTGCCGCGCGCGGTCGCGGAGCGGGGCAAGCCGAACATCGGGCTGAACTCGCCGAAGTAACTCCCAGGCGTCACGACGTTCAATCGTTCCTCGGTGCCGTCGTCGCGTACGCGCAGGATCTCCACCGCGCCTTCGTCGACCACGTACACCAGCGCGCCGCGGTCGCCTTGGTTGAACAACACCTCGCCGGCGGCGAGTTCGATCATTTCAGGTTCGTGGGGACCACCGGACGCGGGCGCCGTGAGGTGGATGACGCGATCGGCCAGCGGCATGATCCGTTCGTCGTGCGTCGCGACGATCACGACGCGGCCGGTGTCGGCGAGGTCGCGTAGGAGACGCAGCACACCTTCTACCTGGATGTAGTCGAGGTGCGCGGTCGGCTCGTCTGCGAGCAACACCGGCGGGTCGTGCACCAGCGCCCGCGCGATCGCGACACGTTGTTGCTGGCCGCCCGACAGGTCGCCCGGCCGGAACTGCAGCCGGTCGCCCAACCCGACCTGCTCGAGGAGTTGCGTCGCGCGAGCGCGGGCCGCGGCTCGCGGGATCCGTGCCGCGCGCAGGGGCGCCATCGTGTTCTCGGTCGCGGTCAGGCTCGGCACCAGGTTGAACGCCTGGAACACCACGCCCACGGTGTCGCGTCGGTACTTCGTGAGTGCGGAGCCGCGCAGCTTCGTGACCTCGACCCCGGCCACCACTGCCGACCCGCGGGCCGGGCGCAGGATGCCGGCGAGCACGGACAGCAAGCTCGTTTTGCCGCACCCGCTCGCGCCGAGCAGCAGCACCAGCTCGCCGCCCTTCGCGTCCATATCGAGGCTGTCGATCGGTTTTGCGACGTACCCACCACTCGAATACTCGATGGTGATGCCGCGGACGGTCACGTTGGCGTCGAGGACCGCGTCCATCACGCGCTTCCGAACGCGAGCGCAGGATCGACGCCGACCGCGCGCCGCAGCCCGAACAAGCTGGCGAGCAGACCGACGATCACCGCGACGAGTGGGAGCAGTGCGTAGGCGCCGGCCGAGATCTCCGCCGGCATCGCGAGCAGCGGCGCGAGCAACGTCGACAGCACAACTGCCGCGACCGCAGCCGCGAGCGACAACAGCACCGACTGGAAGGCAAGACCGGCGAGCAACGCTCCGTTCGTGGTGCCCGTTGCCTTGAGTACCGCGAAGTCGCGGACGCGTTCAAGCGCCTGCAGATAGACGACGGAACCGATGATTCCGGCGGCGACGATCCAGAGCAGGACGCACAGGAAGGTGATCGTCTGTGTCGCGTGTTTGAGGGGGCGGCTCAGGTCGGAGATCACCGCCGCGTTCGTCATCGTGCGCATTCCGGCTGGGAGTCGTTGCGGCACACCACTCGTGACAATCGAGGTCGCGAGTCGTTGATCGCCGAGCGCAATCGCTTGAGCGTCGGCCAGCGAGATGAACACGGCGGGTGTGCCACCGAGGAACGAGATGCCGTGAGTGGTGCCGACCACCTTGAACGACTTCCCGCCGATCACGAGGGCGTCGCCGATGTGGCGACCGAGACTCGAATTGGCGACCAGTTCGCCGGGTGTTCGTAGCGTGCGCCCGCGGTCCGGGTGCGGTGCGCCGACGCCACCGATCGTCACGCCGATCACATTGATGTCGCGCAGGCTCGGTGCGCGCACGGTGAAGTGCAACACCGCGAGCGCGCTCGCCGCCTTCACACCCGGTTCTTTCGCAACGTCGTTTGCCACCGAAGCCGGGAACGCGCTCGCGGCGGTGAACGGCCCCGAACTACTCCGGGGCACGACCCAGGCGTCGGCACCCATGAACCGCACCGTGCGCCGCACCTCGTTGCTGAAACTCGCCCCCATGCCGGTGATCAACAACGCGAGCGCAAACACGAGGCCCGTCGCGATCACACCGATGAGAAACCGCCGCCGCCGCCATTGCAGGTCGCGCAACGCGATCAGGAACACCAGGCCCACCCCTGTGCCACGGATGGAGCATAAAGGCAATCAGCCCGAAAGGGCAGTGGTGAGCGTCCCCGTTA
The DNA here is from genome assembly GCA_025463905.1 of Actinomycetes bacterium. Classification (GTDB taxonomy): domain Bacteria; phylum Actinomycetota; class Acidimicrobiia; order IMCC26256; family PALSA-610; genus JAODBJ01. Next base: position 18,511 of record JAODBJ010000344.1, on the reverse strand, counting down.
CCGGGTCCGGGCTGGGCGCGACGCTCGCGTCCCAAGTAGCGCTGATGGTCATGGTGCCGGCCTTCGAGAGCAACGGTCCCGTGCCCGAGTCGACCGTCAGCGTGAGTTGCACCGCGACGTTGGTGGTGAGGTCGTGGGCGGTCGTGCCGCTAACCGAGCCAGTGAGCGAACCACCACCGGCGAAGAAGATGAAATGCCCCGTAAACGGGAACACGCTGTTCCCGCCCGCGTCGACGTACGTGCAACCGTCGATCGCGATGGCGGCGGACGCCTTCTTGGTCCGCGCGACCGCGAACAGAAAGTCTTGGTGCAGGAAGGAGCATTCGCTGCTCGGCCCGTAGCCGGTGCCGCCGCTGAGCGCGCCGCTCAACGACTTCGGAGGGTGCTTCGCGGATGCCGGCACTTCCGTTGCGAGCACCGGAGCGAACGACACGCCGATAAGTACTCCAGCTGCGATGAACCGTTTCATCGGTGCCTCCTCGGCGTGACGTGCAGACTGCTATATGCGGGCTGCGAGGAGGTGGATGGCTATGCGCGCCGTTAACTTCCGGCTTTGAACGTTCCGATCCCGACTTCTTCGTTGATATCGGTCACTAACGCTTTGCAAGTGATGGTCCACTGACCGGGGAACGGGATCGACGCACCGGTGCTCGCGTAGTGACCCGGCCCGAGCCGGATCATCTTCACTTCGATCGGCGCGATGTTCTTTGCCGGCTCGGACAGAAATACGTGGAGCTGCAGAACCGGCTGCACGACGCCGGTTGGTTGCTCGGCGGTGACGTGTACCTGGTTCGCTCCCACGCGGGCCGGCGCGACTTCCACCTCGAACCACGTCTTGCCGTCGGCGCTCTTCACCGTCGCGAGGTATGGCTTCATCGCACTCTGCGCGCTGACTGGCGCGGCGTTCACGAGCAACGCGGTCACGGCCAGAACGGCGAGCGCGAACACGATCTCGAACCAAACCGCACTGCGGAGCCGGCGCACGGTGTCTTCGGGCTCGGGCAGATCGGGTGTCGCGAGCATCGCTCCCGGGCCGGCCGGCAACGGATTGAGCGCTGCCCGGCCGGAGCTTCGTACCTCGTAGCGCACGATGTCACGGCTCGCGGAAGCGACGATCAGCACCGCGGCGAACCCGCCGAGCTTCACGAGCAGCAGACGCCCGTATCCGGTGTGGAGCAGGTCGTTCAGATGTTCGACCTGGCGCACCGACTGGAACGCCCCGGTGGCGACGATCACCGCGACGCAGCTCATCGCCATCGTCGAGAAGCGGTCGACGACCCGTTCGACCGCGTCGATGTCGGCGCCGCGTAACGGCTCCAACGCGAGAACCGCCAGACCGCCGAACCACGCCGCCATCGCCATGACGTGTAGTGCGTCAGCGGGGACCGCCAGCGCGACCCAACGTCCGGTGGTGGCGTGACCCGCGAGCGAAAGGGTGAGGCTGAGGAGCGCGCCGAGCGCCACGCCTCCGACGATCAACGGCCGGCTGTCACGTCGTCGGGAAAGCGCCCGCAACAACGGGATGGCGACCAGCAACAAGATGGCGCGTGCAATCCATGCGTGGCCGGCCCGCGTGCCGATGGTGTCGGACAGTGCGGCGGAATCGGTGGCCTTCGCCAGGCCGCCACCGCTCGCGTACGCGGCTTGCAGTGGGATCGCCGCCAGGGCGGTGAGGAACGCGACGACCCACGACCCGACGAGGACGCGCTGCACCCGCGTGCTGCCCCATCCGGCCGGCCACAGCGCGACGAGGAATGCCCCGATACCGATGAGGAGCGCGAGCGAAACGAACGTGAGGAAACGCACGACGCCGAAGGTCACGCCAACGACCGTGTCGTGGCCGCCCTGTTTCGACAGCAACCGCTGCGCGATCGCGCTGTCGGTGGAGCTCACCTGTGCGTTGCCGACCGCGAACGAGAACGCACCTTGCACCGGGTGCGTATCGGACGAGATGACACGCCACGTGACGACGTACGTGCCGTCGCTCAGCGTCGGGATGCTCACGGCCGCGGTGTTGGATTTCCCGTTCGCGTGCTGCGGCTTTCCCGTCGAAACGGCGTCGCCTTTCGTGTTGAAGACCCGGATGCCATTCGACTGGAATGTGACCGGTTCGCTGAACTGCAATTCGACCGATTTCGGAGACGTGCGCACCGTCGAGCTTGGTGCGGGGATCGTGCCGTCGAGGACCGCGTGGGCAAACGCAGGAGCCGCCGTCGCGATGAGGACGGCGACCGTCGTCGCGGCGAGTACGAGGAGCTTCTTCATCCCGCGAGATGATGCCATTTCGAGCTACCCGCGAACCTTCGTAGTGGTTCGAACGACTGATGGTGCGATAACACTGTGGGCCGAACTCGGGGGGAAGATGTTGAAGCGGTGTGGAACGGCGCTGGGTGCTTTCGCGGTGATGGGCGCGCTGGCGGTCGCACTGGCCGGGCCGGCGAGCGCCCACGTCACGATCGAACCGCCCGAGGCCGCAAAGGGTTCCGACGCCGTCTTGGCGTTCACGGTGCCGAACGAGATGGACAACGCCGCCACCACCCAGGTGGTCATCGCGTTCCCGACCGATCACCCGATTGCCGACGCGTTCACCGAACCGATCCCCGGCTGGACGGCCAAGGTCGAGCGGGCCAAGGCGGCCAAACCGATCAAAACTGACAATGGTGACGTAACGGAGTACGTCTCGCGCATCACGTGGTCAGGCGGCTCGATCGGGCCGGGCCAGTTCCAGAACTTCTCGGTGTCGGTCGGCCTGCCCACCGACACCGACTCGCTCGTGTTCAAGGCATTGCAGACCTACTCGAACGGCCAGGTCGTGCGCTGGATCGAGACGCCGGTCGGGGGCACGGAACCTGATCATCCCGCCCCGACGCTGACCCTGACGGCAGCCGGCAGCTCCGCCACGCCGGGTGTCACCACGGCGCCCGCCGCGTCGACCACCAGTTCAAAGAGCGACAGTTCGAAGGGGCTCGCGGTCGCGGCGCTGGTCGTTGGCATCGTCGCGCTCCTCGTCGGCGCGGGCGCGCTGGCCCGGGGTCGGACACCAGCGGCCTGAGGCGAACCCGGCGCGCGGTGGGTGGTATGCCATCCTTGACCCTGCCTTGAAGATTGCCCGGTATTTCCTTCGCTTCACCGCGATCGTGGTGGTGGGCGCGCTCGCGCTCGGCGGCTGCCTCGCGCTCGTCGCGCCCGCGTTCCGCACGATCATCTTCGGCACCACGGCCTACGGCTCGATCTTGCCGAAGCTGACGCGCCCCGCTGAGCGCTCGATCGTCTACGACAAGTACGGCAACCCGATCGACACGCTCTACTCCGAAGACCGCCAGCCGATCTCGCTGAAGGAAATTCCGCAGACGCTCATCGACGCGGTCTTGTCGATCGAAGACCACAACTTCTACCACCACCATGGCGTCGACGCGAAGGCCACCTTGCGCGCGCTGATCGACAACCTTCAGAACGGCCACGTGCAACAGGGTGGGTCCACGATCACGCAGCAGCTCGTGAAGAACACGCTCATCAAGCATCCGAAGCGCGACGTCCAACGCAAGATTCAAGAAGCCTTCTTGGCCACCCGTCTCGAGAAGGAACTCACGAAGAGCCAGATTCTCGAGCGCTACCTCAACGTGATCTACCTCGGCAACGGTGCGTACGGCATGCGCTCGGCGGCGGAGCGCTACTTCGGCAAGGAGCCCAAGCAGCTCACCCTGGCCGAGTGCGCGATGCTCGGCGGCCTCATTCAGTCGCCCGAACAACTGAACCCGATCACGCATCCGCACGCGGCGCGACTGCGCCGGGCGACCGTGCTCGACGCGATGGTGCGGTACCGGAAGATCCCGAGGGGCGCGGCGCAGTTCGCGAAGCGCCAGGTGCTTCCGACCCAGTCGCACAACACCAACCCGACCGGAAACCCCGACAACTCCTACTTCTTGTCGTGGGTCCTGAACCACATCCTGCTGCAAGACGACCCGAAGGTGAAGGGCGACGTCGGCGAGGTTCTCAAGACCAACTACACATCGCCGTACGACGCCGTGTTCCGCGGCGGTTTGAAGATCTACACGACCTTCGACCCGTTCATGCAGAACCGCGCGCTCGACGCCGTGCGCGCGAACCTGCCGGCCTCGAAGTTCACCGCGTCGATGGTTGCGCTCGACAACTCGAATGGTGCGGTCGTCGCGATGGTCGGCGGCCCGAACTTCCAAGTGTCGAAGTTCAACCTCGCCACGCAGGGCATCCGCCAGACCGGTTCGACGTTCAAAGGCATCACGCTCGCGACCGCGCTCGAAGCCGGGTATTCACCCAACGACACGGTGAACGGCTCGTCGCTCCTGTACCCGCAGCCCGGTCAGGCACCGTGGAATCTCCACACCGACTGCGGCGCGCCAGTCGAGAGCCTCTCGACCGCAATCGCCAAGTCCGACAACTGCGCGTTCGCCCGCACCCTGATCTCCCTCGGCCCCGGCCACTCCGGAACCGACGGTGCGCAGCGCGTGGTCGCGATGGCCGGCCGGCTCGGGATCGACACGAGCAAACTGAGCGCGGTGCCGTCGCTGACGCTCGGTACGAGCCCCACGTCGGTGCTCGAAATGGCCGGCGCGTACTCAGTGTTCGCGAACAACGGCATCCGCCGGGCCCCGATGTTCGTGACCAAGGTCGTGGGCCCCGACGGCAAGGTCGTGTTTCAAGACCTCGGCGCCGGCACACCGGTGTTGAGCCCGCAGGTCGCTTCGACCGAGACCCAGATGCTGCGTGGCGTCATCACGGGCGGTACGGGCACCAACGCGAATATCGGAAGGCCCGCGGCGGGCAAGACCGGCACCACGACCGACCACGCCGACGCGTGGTTCGTGGGGTACACACCGCAGTACACGGCGGCGGTATGGATGGGCGACCCGCTCGGCGAGTTCTCGATGACGCCGGTACTCGGACCAGTGTTCGGTGGCAAGTTCCCCGCACTGATGTGGCATTCGTTCATGCAATCGGCTGTCGCCAACCTGCCGGCGCTCGACTTCGTGCCGCCGAATCCTGGGCTGTGGCCGTCGCCGCAGTTCATCGACGAGAACGGCCGCAGCCTCCACTACGTCCCGCCGCCGCCCCCAACCTTCGCGACCACGCCACCGCCCGTGACCACGGCCACCACCAATCCGAAGAACCGGCCCCCGGGCACCACGACTCCGGATACCAAGAAGCCGCCCAAGACGAACCCGCCTGGCACCACGTCTCCCACCGGAGGCGGACCGGGCGGAGGTGGAGGGCCGTGAGCACTCTCGACGAGCTGCTCCTCGTCCAGGAGCGCGATCTCGCGCTCGATCGGTTGCGCCACCGCCGCACATCGTTACCGGAGCGATCCGAACTTGCCGCGCGCGAAACTGATGCCGCGCGGGTCGACGCTGAGGTGAAGGAACTGCAACGTGGCCGCGACGAAGTGTTGTCGGAGGAGCGCCGGCTCGACGACGAAGCCCGTTCGATGGCCGAGCGCGTTCGCGAGATGGAACAGCGGCTCTACTCAGGCACGATTTCGTCGCCGCGGGAGCTGCAAGCGATGCAGGCGGACGTCGACATGCTGAAGCGAAACCGCGAAGGCATCGAAGACAACGAGCTCGAGTTCATGGAGCAACGCGAACGCTTCGACCAGCAGCTCGCGACCGCGGAAGCGACGTTGGCCGAATTGCGGGCCGAGGTCGAGCGCCTGCGGGCCGCGATCGCCGACGCCGAACGCGAGATCGACGCCGAGACCGCGGTCGAGGAAGAGGCGCGTGCCGACCACGCGACGCGCGTCACGCCGTCGTTGCTGGCCGACTACGAGCGCCGGCGCGGCCACAATCGTGGCGCGGGTGCTGCGCGGCTCATCGGGGACACTTGCCAGGCCTGTCACCTTTCGATTCCGTCGACCGAAGTCGAAAACATCCGGCGTGCGCCTGAAGGGTCGATTTCGTACTGCGATAATTGCGGCGCGATCCTCGTTCCGTGAACGGACAGCGTTGACCGAGCAGCAGCTCGACGAAGTGGTCGTGTACTGCGACGGCGGCTCGCGTGGGAACCCCGGTCCCGCCGCGATCGGCGCAGTGGTGCTCGACCCGTCGACCGAGCCGCCTCGCGTCCTGGCGACGGTGAGCGAGACGATCGGCGTCACCACGAACAACGTCGCCGAATATCGCGCGCTGATCGCCGGCTTGGAAGCCGCGGCACCGTTCCATGCCCGGCGCGTCCGCGTGCGTGCCGATTCGCTGCTTGTGATCAACCAGCTCCGCGGTGTCTGGAAGGTGAAGCACGAAGGCCTCCGCCCCCTGGTCGAGGAAGCGCGGGCGCTGCTGCGGGGATATGAGTCAGTCGACCTCGCGCACGTCCGGCGGGAGAAGAACACCCAGGCCGACGCGCTGGTGAACCAGGCGCTCGACGCCGCCGCCGGCCGATGATCCTCTGGTACGCAGCCGGCGCCGTGTTCCTGGTGTGGAACGTGTTCCAGAGCCCCGGGCTCGACATGCGCTTCATCGCGATCGGCGCACTGCTGCCCGTGGTGCTGGACGCGCCGTTCGCGGAACAGACCTACGCACATGCGCTGATCGCGCCGATCGTCGCATTGACCGTCGTGATGCTCGCGACGTTCGGGCGTGGGCACCGGCTCCTACGCCGCCGCCTCCTCGGCTTGCCGATCGGTTGGTTCAGCGGTCTCGTGCTCTCCGGCAGTTGGGCGCACAAGCAGGTGTTCTGGTGGCCGTTGTTCGGATCGGGCCGGGTGCATGCCGCGCTGCTCCCCCCGGTCCCCGTGATCCTCGTGGAAGAGGCGATCGGGGTCGCGCTCGTGGTGTGGTGTTACCGGCGTTTCGGTCTCGACAACCGCGCTCGACGCTTCGAATTCTTCCGCACCGGCCGCGTGCGGGTCGTGTCGCCGTGATCGCGTTTGTGCGCCACGGCCAGACGGCGGTGAACCGGAACGGTCAGCTACAAGGTCGCTTCGACGCGCCGCTCACCGAGCTGGGTGTGGCGCAGGCGCAGCGCGTCGCGCGAGCGCTCGCCGTCGAATCGCCGGTGCGCGTGATCACCAGTCCGTTGACGCGCGCCCGCACGACGGCGGAGGCAATTGCCGCCGCGATCGGTGTGGAGGTGGAACTCGACCATCGGCTGGTCGAACTCGACTACGGCGAATGGGACCAGCGCCTGCTCACCGACATCCCGATCGACGCGTGGCGGCACTGGCGCGACACGCCATCGTTCGCCCCGCCCGGTGGCGAGAGCCTCGAAGCGGTAACCGCGCGCGTGATCGACTTCTGCCGCTCGCGGCTCGACGAGTGGCGCGACGACCTCGTCGTCGCGGTGAGCCACGTGTCGCCGATCAAGGCCGCAGTGTGCTGGGCGCTCGACGTCGGCCCGTCGGTGACGTGGCGGATGCAGCTCGGCTTGGCGTCGATCACACGGGTCGGCTGCGGTCAGGACGACCGGCCGCAACTCGTGTCGTTCAACGAGACGGCGCACCTAGCGGTGTGACCGGGATCGTGCGGCGCGCCGGCATCGGGTGACCGCCGGTGGCGTCGACGATGAACCGGCCTTCGCCCGGACCTTCCGCCGCGGGCATGCCGAGCGCTTCGAGAAGCGCGTGGTCGGCTTCAGCCGGGCGGCCCGTCGTGGTGAGGTAGTTGCCGATGATGAGCGCGTTCGCGCCGGCGAGCAGCCCCATGGCCTGCAGTTCGCCGAGCACACGTTCGCGACCGCCGGCGAGTCGCAGCCAAGCACCGGGGAGGATGAGCCGGAACAACGCGATGGCCTGCAAGGCTTCGCGCGGCGACAGCACGGTGTGATCCGCGAGCGGTGTGCCCGGCCGCGGATCGAGCAGGTTGATCGGCACCTCGCACGGGTTCAGCGACGCCAGCTCGAACGCGAAGTCGATGCGCTGCTCGAGACTCTCGCCCATGCCGAGGATGCCGCCGCAGCAAAGCTCCATCCCGGCGTCGATCGCCCGGCGCGCGGTGTCGACCCGGTCGTCGTAGCTGTGCGTGGTGCACACCTGCGGAAAGAGCTCGCGGCACGTTTCGAGATTGTGGTTGTAGCGACGCACGCCCGCCTTCGCGAGGCGTTCCGCCTGCGCGGTGTCGAGCAAGCCGAGCGAGCATGCAACTTCGAGTCCGGTTTCGCGGTGCACGGCGTCGACGGCGTCGATCACGCGACGAAGGAGCCGTTCTTCGGGGCCGCGCACTGCCACAACGATGCAGAACTGCGTCGCGCCCGCGGCACGCGTCGCGTGTGCGGCTTCGACGATCTCGTCGACGTCGAGAAACGCGTAGACGTCGACGCCCGAATCGAAGCGCACCGACTGTGAACAGAACGCACAATCTTCGGGGCATGCACCCGACTTCGCGTTGATCAGGCTTTCGAGTTCGACCTCGGGCCCACACCACGCGAGGCGAACCTTGTGCGCAAGCGCGACCAGCGACGGAAGTTCGTCGAGTGGCAGCGCGGCGACCGCCAAAGCTTCGTCGCGCGTGAGCGGACGGCGTTCGGTGAGCAGGGCATGTTCGGCGGCAGCAAGCGGCATGGCGGGCAGGCTAATGAACGCGGCGGGTGGCGCGGCGAAGCACGATCGGCCAGCCGATCACGGCGATGGCGGCGAACGAGAACCACTGGATCGCGTACGAGATGTGGTTCACCGACGTGGTCTTGGCCGGCTTCGGGAGTTGCGGCGCACTCTTCGCCGGTGTGGGCTGCTGGTACTCCGCCACCACGTACGCCGGCAGCAGCTTCGCGCCGGTGGTGCGGGCAATGAGCGCGAGGTCGGCGCGTGGAACCGACGGCACGCCGCTCTCCTTCTTCGCAGTTTCGCCGGCCCGCAGCGGCGTGTCCGGGCGGAGCGTGCCGCGCACGGTGACGATTCCGGTCGGTGGGTTCCGCTCGTGCCAGCCGCCTACGACCGTGTCGATGCTCACCCAGCCGCGATCGACGAGCACTGCGGTGCCGGTCGAGAGGCGCAGAGGTGTGAGGACGTCGAAACCGGTGGCGCTGCCGCGCACCTGGTTGCGCAGGAGGTAGTCGTGCGCGGTATCGAACGTGCCGGTGGCCGTCGCCCGACCTCCGCGTCGCGCGGCCAACGCGGGGTCAATGGTTGTGACACTCGGCGCGGGCGCGGCGAACACCGCCTTCTCGTGTGCAAGCTTGTGGTTGGCTTCGCGGTTGCGCGCGATCTGCCAGAAGCCCGCGGAGATGAACACCCCGGTGAGCACGAGCGCCAGCAAGTGGCCGGCGACCCACTTGGGGCGCAACAAGAGCATGGGCGACGAAGGTACCGACCCGACGGTGTGGATCTTGGGTCAGGCGACGTGCTGCGCCACGGCAGCGCGCAACAGCGGGAGCATCGCGTTCAACCGGCGGCCCGGGCAGTCGGTAGAAAAGACCCGTCGGTGGCCCGAGATATTGGGGAACGTCTCCGTGTCATCGTCGTCACGCCGGTACGGGCTCGCGGCTTGCGGATCGATGTTCCATCGCTCACATTTCCAAGCCGTCAGCCCGATCAACGCACGGAATGAGGCGGGGGTCGGCTCGTGGTCGTCGAAGTTGCCGAGCAGCGCAATGCCGATCGTGCGCGCGTTATGGCCGAGCGCGTGGCCGCCGCGAACGGACCGGTGCTGCGCGTCTTCACCGTTTGGTACCGCGTTCACGGGAACGGCACGCGCCCAGCGTCCCTCGTAGATGAAACCGTTCGGATCGATCAACCAGTGGTACGGCATGTCGCGGTACGACCGGGCGATCGTGTTGCGGTAGATCCCTCGGACCTGGGCCGGCCAGTCGGACGCGGTGTTCCTCGTCGCGGTGTGGTGCACGATCAGCTTCTCGACGTGGCGGTCGAAGTCGGCCTTGCCACGCAAGTGCTCGTCGGCGCCCCACGCCGCGCGGCTCACGATGTTCAACGGGCTGAGCGTCGCGGTGCCGGCCGGCTTCGGGCGCGTGTGCGCCACTGCAACCGGGCGGACCCCAGGGGGCGGGTCGAACGGCGAACGTGTCGCGGCGGAAACACGAGCAGCGACGAACGCGGACGCGCCACCGAGGGTCGCCGCGGCAACGCCGAGACGCAGCAACACGCGTCGCTCAAATTCCAGCGGACCCGGCTGTTCAGGCATCGCTTCGAGCTCCCCGTCCGCGCCGACAAGGCGTGGCTCCGCTCGGTACTACGTCGAGAGTACCCGCCGCGGTTTCCGAAATCGGCCGCGATTTCGGAAGCCCGATCGGGCTCGTAGTGTCAGGCCATGGCCAGGATCTACGCGAATGGAATCAACATCGCATATGACCGCTGCGGCGGTCGGGCCGCGTCTGCGGTGCTTCGGCGGGGCGGTCGCGCAGGAGTCGCGCGACGTGGACGACCGGTTGACCCGGTTCGCGTTCCTCAGCGGCGGATAGCTCTACCGCATTTTGTCGGGCAGACGGGCGTGGCGGCGAAGCGCTGACCGCGGAACAATGGTCGCTGGCATGACGGGGGAACCGGTTCCGAAGGGGAAGCAGAGCGCGCTGCTCGCGATCGGTGCCGTCGCGCGACGCGCCGGCGTGACCACGCGCACGTTGCGCTACTACCAGGAGATGGGGTTGCTGCACCCGTCGGGCGTGACGATGCGCGGCAATCGGCTCTACTCCGACGCCGATGTCGACCGGCTGCAACGGATTCTCGAACTGCGCGACGTGATGGGTTTCGACCTCGAACGCATCCGTCTCATCCTCCAAACGGAGGACCGGCTCGCGCAGCTGAGAGCCGAAGCTGCGCGCGGCACGTCGCCCGACCGGCGCCGGGAGATGGTGACCGAAGCGATGGACCTCAATGCCCGGCTGCAGCGCGAAGTGAACGAGAGGCTCGGGCTGCTGCAAGGGTTCCTCGCCGAATTGCACGCCAAGGCGAGCCGCTACCGCGACATCGTTGCCGAGCTCGACGCCGACGCCGCCCGTCGCTGAATTCGAAATGGGCCCCGACGTCCCCTCGGGGCATACATATCTCGACTTCAACGCACCGCTCTCCGACGCTCGCGCGAGCGAGCTCGTGGGTTCGCTGCAACCGCTCGCCGGCGCGCGCGTCGTCGATTTCGGGTGCGGGTGGGCGGAGCTGCTGCTCCGGCTCGTCGAAGCCGAGCCGGCGGCGCGTGGCATCGGCGTGGATACCGACACGGTCGCGTTGGCGCGGGGTCGCGCCAACGCCGCCGCGCGCGGGCTCGACGCGCGGGTGCGGTTGGTCGAAGCCGACGTAACCGAATGGCACGGCGACCCACCTGACGTCGCGATCGCGATCGGGTCGAGCCACGCGTGGGGTGGGACGAGAGCGGCGTTGGAAGCAATGCGCGCGCAGTTGCGGCCCGGTGGCCGGCTCCTCTTCGGCGACGGCATATGGGAACAGCCCCCGAGCGAAGACGCGCTTTCCGCTTTGGGTGCGACGGCCGACGAGTTCCGTTCGGTCGCGGCGTTGGTCGACCTTGCGATGGTGTGCGGGTTCCGAATTCTCGCGCTGTCGGTTGCAAATGGCGACGAGTGGGACAGCTTCGAATCGCGCTGGTGCGCAGGCCGTGAACGCTGGTTGCTCGCGCACCCCGACGCGCCCGACGCGGAAGCTGTGCGCGAGATGCTCGACGAACACCGCCACGGCTGGTTACACGGCTACCGCCGCGTCCTCGGCTTCGCCTACCTCACCCTCGCCCTCCCGTAACGCCGGGAGAGCGTGCGTCGCTAGACAACACTATTTGTTGTCTAGCGACGCACGTTCCATTGGTCGAAGACGGGGGTTTCGCGTTCCCAACCGAGTTCGCTGATCGCTGCGGGGGAGAGCGCGAAGCGGCCGCCGTCAGTAGGTGCCAGCTCTACCCAACGCGCTCCAAGCACGCGAAGGAAATGGCCGTGGGAGAACACGATGCTGTCGCCGTCGGTGGCGCGCACTCGTGCGATCACGCGATCGGCGCGCGCGCCCACGTCGTCCGCGGTTTCTCCACCGGGCACGCCGTTTCGCCACAGCGACCAGTTCGGCACGTCGTGGCGGATGTCGTCGGTCGTGCGGCCCTCGTATTCGCCGTAGTCCCATTCCACGACATCCTGGGTGTACTCCGCGGCACCGCTGAAGCTGGCGAGCTCGCACGTTTCACGCGCCCGTTGCAACGGGCTGCACAGCACCAGCGCGAAATGACGCGCCGTGAGATGCGCCGCGAGTCGCCGGGCTTGTTCGCGTCCCTCCGCGGTGAGTGGCACGTCGGTGCGGCTGGTGTGGCGGCCCGACTCGGACCACTCGGTTTGGCCGTGACGCACGAGCACCGCGTGAGATGTCACGTGGAGAAACGGTCGCGCAATTCGAACTTGAGGATCTTCATCGTCGCGTTGCGCGGCATTGCGTCGATGATCTCGAGCTGTTCCGGGATCTTCTGTGTCATAAGGCCGGCGTCGCGGCAGAACTGCTGCATTTCAGGGAACGTCAGCGACGCTTCGCCCGACGCAAGCTCCACCACGGCACAAACGCGCTCACCGCGCTCCCGGTCGGGCAGCCCGATGACCGCGACCTCCGCGATCTTGGGATGTTGGTACAGAAGGTCTTCGATGTCTTTCGCGGCGATGTTCTCGCCCTTGCGAATGATGATGTCTTTGATGCGACCGGTCAGCACGATGTGGCCGTCGTCGCGTAAGTACCCGACGTCGCCGGTCTTGAAGTAGCCATCTTCGTCGAATGCTGCCACGGTGAGCGCGGGGTCCGTGTAGCCCTTGCACACCATCGGGCCGCGCACGCGCACTTCGCCGACGACGTCGGCGGGGGCGCGTGATCCGTCTTCCTGCGTGATCTTGATGTCGCAGTCGCGCACGGCGGCGCCGTCGGTATTGGCCAGTTGTTCGTCGGTGTCGTGGGGTGAACCGTTCGCGATCATCGGGCATTCGGTCATGCCGTAGCCGTGTACGACGGGCACGCCGATCTCGCGCTGTACCTCGTAGAAGATTTCCGGGGGTTTCGGCGCGCCGCCGCCCGACAGCAGCCGCAACGACGGGATCACCTTCTTCCCAGGGTCCTTACGTTGTTCGGTGAGGAAGGCCGTGTAAAAGGCCGTACTCCCACCAGCCATTGTCGCGTTGTGGCGCGTGTACACGTCGACGGCTTCGGCGGGCACGAACGCTTCGAGGACCACGGCGGGGAAGCCGAGGATCAACATGGTGCCGAGGTAGTCGGGGCCGGCGATGTGCGCGAACGGGAAGGCCATCGAACCGACGTCGTCGGGACTCATGTCGAGCGCGATCGCGAGGCCCGCGGCGCCTGCGATCAGGGTTTCGTCGGTGTGGCGCACACCCTTCGGGTTCGCGGTCGTGCCCGACGTGTAATAAAGCCAGCGGATCGGCGCGTCCTCGCCGTCGCGCGGCGGTGCCGGCGGCGGTGGCAATGTCGACGGGTCGCCTTCGGGCAGCGAGTCGTAGGCCTCGACGACCTGCACCGGGTGATCGAGCTCGGCAGTGATGGTTTCGGCCATGGCGCGGTAGTCGAAACCGCGCCACGTGCCGGGCACGAGGAACAGTTGCGCGTTCGCGTCTTTCAGCACGTAGCGCACTTCGCGCTCGCGGTAGATGTGGATGATCGGGTTCTGCACCGCGCCGAGGCGCGAGAGCGCCATCGACGCGACGACGGTCTCGATACGCGTCGACAACTGCCAGCTCACCGTGCTGCCTTCGCGTACGCCGAGTTCGTAGAAACCGGCCGCCACTCGTTCGGCCCAGGCGACGAACTCTCCGAACGTCACAGTGCGGTCGTTCGCGTCGATGAGCATCGGGTGGTCGGGTGATGCCGCCGCCCGCCGCGAAAGGAGGTCCCAGAACGTGCGCGCGTCGTAGAGGTCGTTGCTCATGCTGGTCGTTCTACTTCGGGTCGAACCGGATGGCACCGTCGAGCCGGGCGACATGCCCGTTCAGGTAACGGTTGGTTACGAGATGTTCGGCGAGCGCGGCGAACTCCTCGGGTTTTCCGAAGCGCCGGGGGAAGGGAACCTTCGCCTCGAGGGTTTCGCGCATTTCGCTGGGAGCGAGCCCCCACGCCTCCGTCCCCATCGTGCCCGGCGCGATGCAGTTCACGCGGATGCCGGCGCTCGCGAGGTCGCGTGCGGCGATCAATGTCATCCCGATGATCCCCGCCTTCGCGGAGCCGTACGCCACCTGCCCGATCTGGCCTTCGTAACCCGCGATCGACGCGGTGTTGACGATCACGCCGCGTTCGCCGTCGTCATTGGCGGGATCGAGTTTCGCCATCGCGGCCGCCCCGAGCCGCAACGTGTTGAACGTACCGACGAGGTTCAACTCGACGGTGCTCGAGAACCCTTCGAGCGATAGCGGCGTGCCATTGCGACTCACCGTGCGGCCGGCGCTCGCGGCAGTGGCGCCACCGGCGATCGCGAACACCATCCGCAGATCGCCGAGTGTGGCGGCGGCGTCGACCGCGGCTTGCGTTTCGACTTCGTCGAGAATGCTGCCCGCGACCGCGACGGCACCGGCGCCGAGCTCATTCGCCACTTCTTTGGCTTTGGTGTCATCGCGGTCGAAGATCACGACCTTCGCGCCGCGGCTCGACATGTAGCGCGCGGTTGCTTTTCCGAGACCGGATGCGCCACCGGTGACGAGCGCGACGTTGCCGTCGATTTCCATGGGTGAAGTGCTCCTGTTCGTCGCCGGTATAGGGGCGAGAAGATTAGGTGCCGCGCGCCGGCTCTAGGCGCGGGCACGCAGCGTTTCTACGCCGTCTCCACTGCAGTCGTCGAGCGCGCCAGCGCGACCGACCATGGCGAGGATGAGCGAGATGGCGGGACCGCGCACCTCCGGGCCTTCGCCGGTCGACCAGTCGACGTCGGTGGCCTGCAGTCGCAACCCGGCGAGGCGTTTCTTCGCGCCCAGCGGCGCTCCGGCTTTCCTGTAGAGATCCGCCAACGTGACGAGATGTTCGGGGGAGTGGTCGCCGCGGCTGCCGAGCGCGCGTCGGATGTCCTCGCCGTGCACCACGATCTCGCCCAGCGCGACGTACGACGGCCCGGGTGGCTTGCGGGTGCTCGTGATGATGGTGCGAAAACGCGTGAGCACTTCGTCGGGTGTGCCCTTCGCGTACTGCTGCAGGTCTTTGTCGACGAACTTGTTGAAGTTGAAGCCCGTCCCGATGAAGCCGGGGATGAAGTGCCCGGCGGTGATGTTGCCGGCGGCCACGAGATGGCCGACCATCTGCTGCACATTCCACATGTCGCAGCAGGTCGGGGTCGTCCACTGTTCGGGGCTGACCGTGCCGAGGAAGTCGGCGAGGCTCTGGCGCTCGGCGTGGACCATGGGCATGAGGTCGGCCATTGCGGTCCCTGCTGGTTCCGGTGGCGGCGAGGTCGTCCGCCACGTCCGAGGCGACCCTAATAAGGCTGCGGGCGACGCGCCTGTCCTCACTGGTGCAAAACCCCGAAGCCCGCCCACAAGGCTCGTTCGGCCACCAAACGCCTGACGCGCCCGCGTCATTTGCGCAGGAAAGACGCGCCGGTCGCTTCAGCGCGGAACCGGTCGCGGCCGATATCTCAGACCGGGAGTCCGACGCGTAGCCGCATCGTTTGTCGTGCGGGTTGGGGCGGGAAGTGACCCCCGGTCGAAGCTCGGCTACCCACCGGAGCGTTGTATGCGCCGCACGAAACTGCTCGCCTCGTTTGCTGCCTGTTGTCTTCTCACAGGGGTCCACGGAATCGTCACCATCAGCGCCACGATGGTTTCGCCCGCTGCGGCCGCGACCACCGCCACGACCGTCAAAGACGGTGCATGGACGGATCCAGCAACCTGGTCGAGCGGTGCCGTGCCCTCCGCGGGCACGGCGGTCGACGTCACGCGCGCGGTCACGTGTTCGGGCGACAACGCAGTCGGCGGCATCACGATCGAGGCGGGCGCGTCGCTCACGTTCGATCCGCAACTCGGTTGCACGATGCGCAGCAGCCGCAACGTCGTCGACATGGGCACGCTCGTGATGCAGCCCGCGTCCGTAGACGTGCGGCACGACTTGCAGTTCGTGAACATCAACGAGGCGAACTTCGTCGGTGGCGGGATGGCGGTGCTCGCATCCGATGTCGGTCTCTGGGTCATGGAAGCGGGCCGGCTGCAGTTGAACGGCGCGCCGAAGACCAGTTGGACGAACGCGTCAGGCGCGATCGCACTGGGCGCGACGAGTTTCACCGTCGCCAGCGCCGCCGGGTGGCGGGTCGGCGATCGCATCTTCATCGCGCCGACGCAACCGCCGACCGCCGGTGACGCGAGCTTCCGCGGCTTCGACGAAGGCACGATCACGTCGGTGTCGGGGAACACCGTCACGATCGATACGCCCACGACCTACCCACACCCCGTGGTGCACGGCCAATGGACCGCGGAAGTCGGGAACCTCACACGCAACGTCGTGATCGAGGGCACGACGTCGGGCTACAGCCACGTGTTCGTGCACTCGAACCAACCGCAGTCGGTCAGGTACGCCGAACTGCGCTACCTCGCGCCGCAACCGAAGGTTCCCGCGCAAGATGGCACCGGCCGGTACGCGCTGCACTTCCACATGAGTGGCGACGGCAGCATCGGATCGGTTGTGCAAGGCGTAGCCCTGCACGACACGAAGAACCATGCGTTCGTGCCGCACGCCAGTATGGGCGTGACGTTCGTCGACGATCTCGCGTACAACGTCCGCAACACCGCAATGTGGTGGGACCCGAAGAACATCACCCACCAGATACCGACCAACAACACGGTCATCGATCACATGCTCATCGCGCGGGAACGTCAGGTCGTCGGTTCGTCCGGTACCCGCACAAGCGCGTTCCGCATGGGCTTCGGTGCCGGCAACCAACTCACGAACTCGGTCGCAGTCGGGCTCGACGCGAAGAACGAGTCGGCCGGGTTCTTCTGGTCCGACAACGAAGGTTCTGACGGCGAGTGGTTGTTCAACAACAACGTCTCGCACAACAGTCACGAACAAGGCATCTTCGTGTGGCAGAACTCCACCCAGCCTCACGTGATCCAGAACTTCACCGCGTACTACGACACGGGCAAAGGCATCGATCACGGCTCGTACTTCAACCTCTACACGTACCGCGACATCACGCTCTACGGCAATGCCGGTGGCGGCTTGTTGTTGCGAGCGGTGAACAGCCACACGAACCTGCACCCCGAGCGGATCTTGAGCTTCACGAACGTGAAGATCGACGCGGCCGGTATGTCGGACTACGCGGTGATCATCGGTGGTCACAACTTCGGCGGGCTCACCCGTCCGACGCCGCTCGTGAACTTCGCAATGAGCGGCTACGCGCTCGCCGCGGTGCAGGTGCAGAACACGCAGTTGTCGAAGCCCGATTGGGTCGACTTCGTCAACCCGACGATCTCCGGCAACGGGTTCTGGTTCGACTCGGGGCTCGACCGTCAGAATCTCGTACGGGTACTGCTCGGCACGAAGGTGCTGTACGCACTCCACCCCGCGAACTTCGGCGGCGGTACGTGGGTCCCGCTTTGGAACGCCAAGCAGTCTGGGCGGTAACGAGCCGCGACCTCGTAGTGTTTTCCTCGTCGGCACTACCGCGAGGGGCACGATGCGGCGAGGTTGGTTGGCGATTCTCAGTGCGCTGCTCGGTGTGACGGCGCTCGGCACCATGCACTCCGGTGCGCTTGCGACCGATGTCGTGCATGCGCCTCGGATCCCGGCATCGCCGAGCGCGGGCCGGGCGGCGACGAACCAGTGGTCGGCGTCGAACTGGTCGGGTTACGCGGTCACCGGCAGCGGCCTCTCGAGCGTGTCGGGCACCTTCCGGGTTCCGGCGGTGACGGGCAAGACCCGCGGGAGGCCGTCGTACTCCTCGAGTTGGGTCGGCATCGACGGCTTCAACAACCAGCAGCTGATCCAGGCGGGCACCGCGCAAGATTGGTCGCCGTCGACCGGCACTGCGCATTACTACGCGTGGTGGGAGATCCTGCCGGCCGCGGAGACGCCGATCCCGTCGAGCGCGATCACAGTGCACGCCGGCGACATGATGAAGGTGTCGATCAACCGCGGCACTACGAAGTGGACGATTGCCGTGACCAACACGACCACCGGGAAGACCTTCTCGACCCAGCAGAACTACAGCGGGCCCGGCGCGTCGGCCGAGTGGATCGTCGAGGCACCGTCGATCGGTGGCCGCACCGTGAAGCTCGCGAACTACGGCTCGACCGTGTTCGACAGTGGCACCGTGAACGGCGCGAGTCCCAACCTCGCGATCGCCGATTCGGGATACATGAAAAAGGGCAAGCGGCACATCTCCACGCCGTCGGCACCCGACAACGATCCACAACCCGACGGCTTCGCGATCCAATACGGCGCGGTCGCTCCGCCGCCGCCGGCGTCGTAGGCCAATCGACGGTCGTGGTATGACCACCGCATCCGTACCCGCACTGCATCCCGACGTCGCGGCGTTGGCCGGGTTGCTCGGCACGTGGTCGGGGCGAGGTCACGGCGAATACCCGACGATCGAATCGTTCGACTACGACGAGACCATCACGTTCGGCCACGTCGGTAAGC
>JAODBJ010000060.1 GCA_025463905.1 Actinomycetes bacterium | reverse complement strand
TCGGGAAGTAGAGGATGCCGCCGCCGGACGCGTACTTCGACACGTCCTCAGGCTTCACCAGACTGTCGGTGCCGGCGAAGTCGACAACTTTGGTCTGGAGGTCGGTCTTGCCTTTACCGGAACCGCCTCCGCCGTAGTTGATCGTGACCCCAGAAGCCTTCGCCTTGAAGCCCTCGATCGCGACCTGGTCGAACGTCAGCTGGAAGCTGGAACCCGAGCCGTTGAGGGTGGCCTTCAGGCTCGAGAGGTTGCCGGAAGCGCCGGGCGTCGTCGTGCTGGACGAAGAACTCTTGCTGCTTCCACAGGCACTTGCGAGCAATGCGATGGCGGCGGTGCACAGAACCAGCACCCGCCACGTTCGCCGAGATGCAGTCAAGGATGTCCCCTTGTTTTGGCTGATCTTTTGGTCGCGCCGACCTTAAGGAAACGGAATGGATCGGCTCCGGCCACGGCGTGAACGAAAAGTGAACGTCGACCGAACACTCCCTGCGCGTTCCGCGCGGATGAGTCGTCCTCAGTCGAGGTTGCGATCGTTGGCCGCCTCGCCGGGGAGCCGGCCGGTCACCATGAAGTCGACCCAACGGCCGATGGTGACCGCGTGGTCGGCGGCGCGTTCGTAATCGCGCCCGATGAACGCCATCTGTACGGCCATCTGCAGCGCGGTCTCGTCGGTCGCTCCCGACGCGAAGATCGCGCGGAACAGCTCCTTCTGGAGGTCGTCCATCACGTCGTCCATGTCGGGCAACGCAGATGCGACGGCGGCGTCACCGTCGGCGAACGCGTCGATCGCAAGGTGCATCTGCACACTGGCCTGCGCACCCATGCGTTCGATGATCCCGCGCACTCGCGGCGGCAACTCGCGGGGGTAGATGCGCCGGGTTTGGCGGGCGACGTTCTTCATCAGCCCGGCAGTGAGCTCGATCTCGTGCAGGATGCGCAAGACGGCGAGCAGGGTGCGCAGGTCCGATGCCAGCGGGTGCTGCAAGGCGAACAGCTGGTAGGCCCGGTGCTCGATTTCGACGTCGAGCGCCTTGATCTCTTCATGCGTCGCGTAGATCTGGTCGACGACACCGAGATCGCCGTCGAGCAGGGCTTGGGTGGCGGCGCCGATCTGCTCGCAGGTGCGGGCCGCGAGCTTGATGACATCGGCACGGATCTCGTCGAGATGCTCGGCGTATTGTTTGCGGGTCTCAGGCACGAACACCCCTCCTGGCTCGGTCCATTCTGCCGACCCGGGCAAGACCGGTGGTGACAGCCTGTCCGGCTCCAACGTCGTGTTCACGTTGTGTTTACCGTCGGGCCACCCGGAATGTACGAGCGAGACAGGCGGTCTTCCTAGGGTCGTCGTGGGGTGGCAGCGGCCGGTACCCTGACCGCGAGACGCCGTTCGCTGCCTCCGGAGTAGTCGTGTCTTCCGCGGGAAGTGGTGAGACCATGTCGAGCGTTACGGTGAGCGTCGCCCAAGCCGCGAGTCGTGAAGACGAGCGCGAGCCCGAGGTCCTCAACACCGTCTTCGCGCTCGACGACGTGAGCGTGCTCTACAGCGGCAACCCCGCCGTCGAAGGCGTGTCGATGGACATCGCCGCCCGCCACATCACGGGGCTCATCGGGCCGTCGGGCTGCGGCAAGAGCACGTTGCTGCGCTGCTTCAACCGCATGAACGATCTCATCCCAGGCGCTGCGGTGCGCGGGAAGGTCACGTACCACGGCCAGGACCTCTACGACGCGAAGGTCGACCCGGTGGAGGTGCGGCGCCGGATCGGCATGGTGTTCCAAAGGCCGAACCCGTTCCCGAAGTCGATCTACGACAACGTCGCATACGGCCCGCGGATCATGGGCCGGCGCAAAGGGCTCGACGACGTCGTCCAACAGTCGCTCACTCGCGCCGCGCTGTGGGACGAGGTGAAGGACAAGCTGAAGCAGAACGCCTACGCGCTCTCAGGTGGTCAGCAACAGCGCTTGTGCATCGCCCGTTGCGTGGCGGTAGAGCCGGAAGTGATCCTCATGGACGAACCGTGCTCGGCACTCGACCCGATTGCGACCGCGCGTATCGAAGACCTGATGGCGGAACTGAAGCAGGACTACACGATCGTGATCGTCACGCACAACATGCAGCAGGCGGCGCGCGTGTGCGACATGACTGCGTTCATGACTACCGACACGACGGAATCCGGGGCGCGTGTCGGTCGACTTGTCGAGTTCGACGCGACGGAGCGGATCTTCACCAACCCGTCCGATCCGCGCACGGAGGGCTACATCACGGGGCGCTTCGGTTGACACCCCGGGCAGCGGGCGCGAGTTCCTCATGAATGCCGTCGGTTGGGTCGTGCTGGTTCTGGCGCTGGCCGCGTTCGGTTCCGTTGCGCTCGCGTTCGCGCGCTCGCGCCGGGCGCTGCAAAAGCAACTTGCAGAGTTCACGAATCGCCTCGACGACGCCATCGATGGCGGCACCGCCGAGCGAGTCGAAACCGTGCTCTCGCATCTCGAACAATCGGCCGATCACGAACGGGCACGAGCTGAAGGTTCGACTCGCGAGCGCGACCGGTTGGCGCTCGCGATCGACGCCTCGACCGACGGTGTCGTTATCGTCGACGCAGACGGCGAGGTTCTGCTGCGTAACGGCCCCGCCGGTCGGTTCGACGACGCCCGGCACGCCGACGCGCTGGCGGCCGAAGCTATGCAGCAGCTCCTTGCCACCGCGCGTCGAGGTGAAGCGGCGCAGCGCGAGTTGCAGCTGTTCGGCCCGCCTCGCCAGACCCTGCACGTTCGCGCGCTTCCCCTGGTCTCCGATCACGAGATCGTCGGCGCGGTCGCGTTCGTGCGCGACGTGTCCGAGGCTCGCCGGGTGGAGAGCGTGCGGCGCGACTTCGTCGCGAACGTCAGTCACGAGTTGAAGACGCCGATCGGTGCGCTCACGTTGCTCGCCGAGACCATTGCGAGCGGCGAGGACGCGACGGTGATGCAACAACTCGCCGACCGGGTCGTGCGTGAAGCGGACCGTCTCGGGCGGATCGTCGACGACCTGCTCAACCTCAGCCTCATCGAAGCGCAAGAGAACCCCAAGCGCGAACCGCTCCCGCTCCCGCTGCTCATCGCGGATGCCCTCGACCAGGTGCGCTTCGCGGCCGAGCTGGGCGACGTTCCGCTCACGCTCGCGACGCCGGTCCCCGATGTCGAGATCGTGTGCGACCGGCGCCAGGTATTGAGCGCGCTGGTGAACCTCTTGGAGAACGCCGTGAAGTACTCCGACGAGGGCGCCGAAGTGGAGGTTGCGGCGCAACTCGAAACCGGCCGCGCATGCATCTCGGTACGCGACCACGGGATCGGCATCCCGAAGCGCGATCTCGAACGTATTTTCGAGCGCTTCTACCGCGTCGATCGCGCTCGCAGCCGCCAAACGGGCGGTACCGGTCTTGGCCTCTCGATCGTGCGCCACGTTGCGCAGGCCCACGGAGGCGAAGTCACCGTCGAATCCGTCGAAGGTGAAGGTTCGACGTTCACGTTGCACATGCCGTTCGCTCGTAGCACCGCCAACCGTTATTCGGAGGCCTCTTAATGGCGGACCCGCCGCTGATCCTCGTCGTCGACGACGAGCAGTCCTACCGCGACGCGTTGTCGGTCGCATTGCAGCGCGAGGGTTTCGGTGTCGACACCGCGGCCGACGGTGTCGAGGCGCTACAGCGTTTCGATGCGTCTCGGCCCGCGCTCGTGCTGCTCGACGTGATGCTGCCGAAGATGTCGGGCATTGATGTGTGCCGCGAGATCCGTTCGCGTTCGCGCGTGCCGATCATCATGGTGACGGCACGAAGCGCGGAGATCGACGCGGTCGTCGGCCTCGAGGTGGGTGCCGACGACTACGTATCGAAGCCGTTCCGTTTG
Source organism: Actinomycetes bacterium (assembly GCA_025463905.1). Lineage (GTDB taxonomy): Bacteria > Actinomycetota > Acidimicrobiia > IMCC26256 > PALSA-610 > JAODBJ01. The sequence continues at coordinate 18,906 of JAODBJ010000060.1, read as the reverse complement.
CGTGAGTTGATCGCGCGGGTGCGAGCTGCGCTGCGTCGGGTACCGAGCGTCGACGACGACGACGGTCCGCACGCGGACCTCGTCGAAGTCGGAGATGTGCGCATCGACGCCGCCCGCCATGAGGTCTATGTGCGCGGCACAGCGGTCGCGCTGCCGCTCAAGGAATTCGAACTGCTCGAGTTGCTCGTCGTGAACGCAGGCCGCGTACTCACGCGCGACACGTTGATCGATCGCATCTGGGGACCGAACTACTTCGGCGACACGAAGACGCTCGACGTGCATATCAAGCGATTGCGGGCGAAGATCGAAACCGACCCCGGCGCACCGAGCCACATCGTCACCGTGCGCGGCGTGGGCTACCGGTACGAGAAGCCCGCGAACGTCAGCGCGAGCGCCGCGAGTTAGCTCTTCTTGCGAGTGGGCAGCAGGTCGTCGTCGACCGGCGCGAGCTCGTCGACGAACGCACGACCCTCGACCTCCGTGACCGCGGGCGCGGTCGCGACATGCGGCGCCGGCGGCGGGGGTGGGGCAGGCGGTGCGGTCACGGCCGGCGGTGGGGGCGGTGGCGCAGGAGGAGGCGGTGGCAAGTCGCCGGAGGGCCGGCCGGCCGCATAGCTCGTGAGGCGGTCGAGCAGGTCGTTCGACCCCTGCGGCGGCGGCGGCGGTGGTTCGCTCGGAGGGGCCGGCACCGGCTCGGTGGGCGTCGGCGTTGCCGCCGGGTCCTCGTCGTCGTCGTCGTCACCGCGACCGAGCAGGTCGGAGAACCGCACCATCAGGAGAGGCGGGCGAGCGCCGCTTCGTACGCCGCTTTGTCGCGGGGAGTGCCGAGGTCGGGCGAGGCGAACGTGTCGACGACCTTGCCGTCCTTGTCGATGACGAAGGTGGCCCGGTTCGCGCAGCCGAGCGCTTCGTTGAAGACGCCGTAGGCACGCGCAACCTCACCGTGCGGCCAGAAGTCGGAGAGCACCGGGAAGTCGAAGCCCTGCTGCTTGGCCCACATCGCTTGCGAGTGACGCGAATCGCACGAGATCGCCAACAGTTGTGCATTCTTCGCTTGGAAATCGGAGTTGTCGTCTCGCAAGGAACAGAGTTCGCCTTCGCAGACACCGGTAAAGGTGAACGGGTAGAACACGATGACGACGTTGTCGTTTCCGCGGAACTTCGACAGCGTCACTTCGTTCCCCTGCTGATCCTTCAGGGTGAAGTCGGGCGCTTCTTGGCCCACTTCGATCGCCATGCGGTCCTCCTCGACGAGACGCCCGCAGTGTAGGTGTCGACGCCTCCCGGCGATGAGCGCCACCAGGTCGCCCCGCGATGTTCCGGGCGCATTCACCGGGCCGTCGCGCCGTCGTCAAATCGCTTCTCTACCGTACGAGTCGGGACGTACCCGGCCCGGTCCAGGTAAACAGGGGCCGCAACCGGGCCGGGTTTGTCCCTCGTTCGTGACCGGCCGCTGAACGAGACGCGAACAGTCGCGCGTTTTGTCGTGCGCGGCCGCGCGCAGTTGGCACGCTCGCGCGGTGCGCATCCGGCTGGCGGTTCTCGACATGGCAGGCACGACCGTGCGCGATGCCGGCACCGTCGAGCACGCCTTCTGGGAAGCGTTGTCGGCGGTCGGCGTGAACCCGGAACAACACCTCCCGTTCCTGCGCTCGTCGATGGGATGGCCGAAGATCGAGGTGTTTCGCGCGGTTCTCGGCGACGACGCGCGGGCCCACCTTGCGAACGCCCGCTTCGAAGACTCCTACGACGGCGCAGTGAGCCGCGGGGACGTCGAACCGTTGCCCGGTGCCGAAACCGCCTTTGCCGCGTTGCGGGCGGCCGACGTGCGGATCTGCCTCGCCACCGGGTTCTCGCGGGCGACCCAGGAGCACATCGTCGACGTGCTCGGCTGGCGCGACCTGGTCGACCTCACGCTCGCACCCGAACCGGACGACGGCGTGCGCGGCCGCCCGTATCCCGACCTCGTGCTCGCCGCGCTGTTGCGGATGCGTGTCGACGATGTGCGCGAAGTTGCCGTGGCCGGTGACACCGTGAGCGATTTAGTGGCGGGCACTCGCGCCGGCGCGTCGATCGTCGCTGGGGTGCTCGGCGGTGCGCACGACGCGACAACCCTGAGTAGAGCGCCGCATACGCACCTCGTCGCCGCGATCGACGAGCTACCAACCGTGATCGCGGGTGCTTATTCCTCGGCGGGAGCGATGTAACGCGCCGCGACGACGTCTCCCGTCGCGTTTGTTTCGAGCACCCACGTGCAGCCCTTAGGGCATTGCGGGTTCGGGCCGAGATCGACCCCACAGTTCGCGAAATAGTGCAGCAGCATCGGGATCACGTCGCCGTGGCTGCACAGCACCGCGCCGGTTTGCGCGTGCTTGGTGACGACGGCGAGCGCGGGTTCGAGCGGCGCTTCTTCCGCGAGCGCGTCGTTCGGTTCGATCGCAAGCATGCGCACGCACGCGAGCGGCGCGACGCTTTCCAGGCAACGCACGTACGGGCTCGAAACGATCCGTTCGAACTTCGCGTCCGCGAGGACGTCGATGAGGTGGCGTGCTTGACGTTGGCCAGTTCTCGATACCGGCCGGAGCCGATCGTCGTCATGCCACGCCTGGCGCTCGCCGGCCTTGACATGCCGCACCAGATAGATCGTCACCGCGGCGCTCCCAGCGCATCGAGGAGGCGGCGGTCGCCGTCGTAGGAGAGCAGTGTTGCGGCTTCATCGACGGGAATCCAACGCAGCGCGTCCACTTCGTCGTTGGGCACGAACGGTGGCTCGTCGATGATCTCCATCAGCCAGTACCGAACTTCCTTCGCTCGACCGTGGCGGTCCTCGTAATGACGCGCGCCGATTTCCCGAAGCAACCGACACCGGCACCCAGTTTCTTCCTCTACTTCGCGGAGCGCCGCGCTTTCGTCCGTTTCGCCCGGGTCGAGCTTGCCCTTCGGAAAGCTCCAGTCGTCGTAGCGAGGACGGTGGACCACGAGCACCTCGCTCCCGCCATGGGGCGCGGAGCGAGTGATGAGTCCACCAGCGGCGCGGATCGGTCCTCGCTTCACAACCAGCTGCGCAGACGCTTCGGCGAGGCTGCCTTCCACGCCGCCGGGAACCGTGCCCGCGCGGTCGCGGCCGCTTCGAGCTCGATGCCGGCGAGCATGCCCGCGGCATAGGCCTCGCGCGCGGGGAGGTCGGCGGCCGCCTTCCCCAACCATTGGCGGGCGACGACGGCGTCCTGGTGCTCACCGAGCACCTCTTGCACATTCGCAACCGCCTTCGCGAAGAGCCGCGCCGGCTTACCGACGACCGGCGCGACGGCTTCGGCGGCGTAGCGGCAACGTTTGGCGCGCTTGCGCACCTCGTGCAGGGCTTCGTCGGCGGGCGAATCGCCGAGCTCGTTCACCGCCTTGCGCAAGTGCTGCCACGGCCCGCGCACGACGCGCGGCAACGTTGCCTTCGCCGGCGCGTCGACGCCCTCGGCGAACGCGGGCGCCTGCGCCGCGGCGACCAGTCGTTCGAGGAGCTCGACGTAGCGCGAGCTGCGGTAGGCATCCAGCAATGCGGCGCGGGCGTCGTCGCGTTCGGTGGCGCGCCGCGCGATGACGCGCTCGACGAGGAGACGTTCGTCGTCGGGAAGGCGCTGGGCGTGATGCTGGAGCCGTTCGAGCATGACGTCGGCATCGCGGACGTTCCCGAGCTCGGCGCCCAGCCACTTCAGTTCTTCGCGGAGACTTTCCGCCCATTCGGGATCGAGATAGTCGCGGAACGTGCGCAGGTCGGAACGCAGCCGGCGGGTCGCGACGCGGGCCTGGTGAACTCCTTCGGGATCGTCGCCCATCCGTACCGCTGCGTCGTGCACGATGAGGCGTCGAACCGGCGACGCGATCGCCGCGCGTACCGCCTCGGCAACGGTCGGGTCTTTGCCGAGTTTCGGCACGACGACATCGGGCGGCTCCATGGCACGAGGGCCGAGCGCGCGTACGACCTTCGGCACCGGGTCGGGTTCGCCGGCGCCTGCGTCGCGTAACACCGCAACGACGCGCGCCTGGAGGTCGTCGGGTGCACCGGGGAACACCTCGACTTCGATCTCGCGAAACCGGGCGCCGACGCGGCGACCGTCGAGCACGGATACTTCGTCGTCGTCTACTTCGGCGACCGGTTCACCGGCCTCGTTGACGAGTTCGACCGTCCGTCGCAACGTACGAAGTCGCGACACAACCCCCAACGGCGCGGTGCGCGCGTACGCGCGTACAAGATCGAAGGCCAAGGGAGGCGGCGCGCTCGGGGGACCCTTGATGAGGAACTCGGAGCGGTGGAGCGCGCCCTCGTGGAGGTCTTCGGTTGGCAACTTCACGGTCCAGCCGTCGTTGCTGCGATAGCGGAGGCTCGCGCCCGCCCGGCTGAGACGCAGGTCGGGAGTGTCGTAGTACGTCGCTTGCATGACGAGGTCGGGACGCGCGCGTGCAGTGATTCCCTCGTACACATCATCGAGCGGTGGAACGCGGAATCCCGGGGGCGCACCGAGCTTCACTTCGTTTTCGATCACCCCCGCACCTCCGGGTGTCAGTCGCTCGGGTGCCGTCCGTGGCTCATCAGCCGTCGGCGAGGCGGTTCTTGGATCGAGCGATTGCGAGTTCTTGGAATCGAACGTGCGATTCGATGCCCTCGACGGTGGGCACGTGCCGCCAGGTGCCGTCGGGCTCGAGCGACCAGGCGAGCACGTCGTCCTCGAACACCAACTCGAGGATCTCGTCGAGCCGCGCGCGCGACCGAGGATCCGTGACGCGCAACATCGCTTCGACGCGCCGGTCGAGGTTGCGGGGCATCAGGTCGGCCGAGCCGATGATGTACTCGACGTCGTCGGTGCCGGGATGGCCGAACCGGATGATGCGCGAATGCTCGAGGTAACGGCCCACGATGGAGCGGACTGTGATGTTCTCCGACAGGGCGGGCACGCCGGCGCGTAGGCAGCAGATGCCACGCACGCTCATGTCGATACGCGCCCCCGCGGCGGACGCGGCGTAGAGCTCGTCGATCATCTCGGAGTCGACGACGCTGTTCATCTTCATCGTGATCAGCCCGCCGGGATGCGCCTGCGAACGGATCATCTCGACGAGCGCGGGGCGGAGCTGCGCGGGCGCCACGAGCAGGCGGCGGTAGCGGCCCGGGTGGCTGTAGCCGGTGAGATGGTTGAACAGCTCGGAGAGATCCGCGCCGAGCTCGGGTTCGGCGGAGAGGATCCCGATGTCTTCGTAGAGGGTCGCCGTCTTCGGGTTGTAGTTACCGGTGCCGACATGGCAGTAGCGCCGGATCCCGTCGGACTCACGTCGCACGACGAGCAAGATCTTGGCGTGGGTCTTCAGCCCCACGAAGCCGTACACGACGTGCGCGCCGGCCTCTTCCAACATCCGGGCGCGTTCGATGTTCGACTGCTCGTCGAAACGAGCTTTGAGCTCGACGAGCGCCACGACTTGCTTGCCGGCTTCGGCCGCCTTCACCAACGACGAAACGATTCCGGCTTCTTCACCACCGGTCCGATAGAGCGTCTGCTTGATCGCGAGCACGGCCGGGTCGGACGCGGCCTGCGCGACGAAGAGCTCCAACGACGACGCGAACGAGTCGTACGGGTGATGCACCAGCACGTCGCCCGAACGCATCGCCCACAGCACGTCGGCATCCGATCCGCCGGCCAGGTTGGGCGGCGTCTGCGGCTTGAACGGCGGGTACTTCAAGTCGGGGCGCCGCAGCCCGTACAACGTCCAGAGTCCGGCGAGGTCGAGGGGGCCGTCGATCACGTACACGTCGGCCGGCCCGAGTTCGAGCTCGCGACAGAGCAGGTCGAGCACCTCGGGGGGCATGCGGGTATCGACCTCGAGGCGAACTGCAGCCCCCGACTTCGTGCGCTGGCGCAGCACGAGTTCCATCGCGGCGAGCAGATCTTCGCCTTCGTCGGTGAGTTCTATGTCGGCGTCGCGCGTGACCCGGAACGCATGGTGCGCCAGGATCTCCATGCCGGGAAACAGCGCGTGTACGTGCGCCGCGATCACCTGTTCGAGCGGCACGAAGCGGGTTTGCTCGCGCAGCTCGACGAAGCGCGGAAGCAACGACGGCACCTTCACCCGGGCGAACCGCTCTTCGCCGGTCGCGGGGTCGCCCACGACCACCGCGAGGTTGAGCGACAAGTTCGAGATGTACGGGAATGGGTGGGCGGGGTCCACCGCGAGCGGTGTGAGCACCGGGAAGATGCGTTCCTCGAAGATCCGCGTAAGACGCGTGCGGTCGTCGTCGTCGAGCAGCTCCCAGTCGGCGAAGGTCACGCCCGCTTCCTCGAGTGCGGGCGCGATGTCCTTCGTGAACGTGGTGGCTTGGCGGGTGACGAGTTCCTCGACGCGCTCGCGAATCGCGCGTAGTTGCTCGACTTGATCGAGCCCGTCGGGGGATGTGGTGCGTACACCCGCGACGACTTGTTCCTTCAGGCCCGAAACTCGTACCTGGAAGAACTCGTCGAGGTTGTCGCTGAAGATCGCGAGGAACTTCGCGCGCTCGAGCAAAGGCAACGACCGGTCTTCCGCGAGCGCGAGCACGCGAGCGTTGAAGTCGAGCCACGACAGCTCACGGTTGAGGTAGCGCGCGTCGTCTTCGACGGCGAACCCGACGACGTCGGGGGGCGTCATGACCTAATGGTATGTGTGCCGTTCACGGCTCACCCACGGTGGCTGCCGGGCGGCGGCCGCCCCATGCTCCGGGATAACCTCCCCCTAATCACGACGACCCGCATCCCGACGACGGCCTCACCCTTCAGCCGCCTCGCGGTTGCGTACGCGATCGGCGTCTGTGGCGACGTCTTCGTGACCGTGGCGCTCGCCGATTCCGTGTTCTTCTCGGCTCCGTCGCACGCCGCCCGCGGGAAGGTGCTCCTGTACCTGGCGCTCACGATGGCGCCGTTCGCTGTGATCGCGCCGGTGCTCGGGCCGCTCCTCGACCGAACCCGCGGCGGGCGCCGGCTCGTGATCGCGCTGGCCTGCGCCGGGCGGGCGGTGCTGTGCCTGTTCATGGCGAACAACATCCACGGGCTGTTGCTGTACCCCCTCGCGTTCGGCCTCCTCGTGCTGTCGAAGGCGCAGGCGATCGCGAAGAGCTCGCTCGTGCCGTCGGTGGTCGACGACGAGTCCGAGCTCGTACTCGCGAACTCGCGCCTGGCCCTGATCGCCGTGATCGGAGGCGTGGTCGGCGGGTTGCCGGCCGCCGCGATCCTCAAACTGGCGGGCGGTGAATGGGTGCTGCGCGTCGCATCACTCGTGCTCCTCACCGGCGCTTTCGCAGCCCTGCGCATCCCGCGGGCCAAGCACGTCGGTCCGACGGAAAGCGTGGAAGACCGCCAGGCGCTTCACGTGCCCAGCATCATCGTGGCGGGCAGCGCCATGGGCCTCTTGCGGGGCGTGGTGGGTTTCGTCACGTTTTTCGCCGCGTTCGTGCTGAAAGGGACACGCACGCCCACGCCGGCATGGGTGTACGGCGCGCTGCTTGGTGCCAGCGCGCTCGGTAACGGCGCCGGGACGCTCTCCGCGCCGTTCCTGCGTAAGCACTTCCGCGAGGAGTCGATCCTGATCGGGTCGCTGTTGTTCCCGGGAGTGGTGCTGATCTTCCTCGCCCGTTCCTACGGTCGGACCGAACTGATCTGCGCCGGGTTCCTGATCGCATTCGGTGCCGCCGTCGGGCGACTCGCGTTCGACAGCCTGGTTCAGCGCGATGCCGCCGACGCGGCGCGCGGGCGCGCGTTCGCGCGTTTCGAGACCCGCTTCCAACTCGCGTGGGTGGCCGGGGGCGTGCTCGCCGTGCTGTTCCCAGGCGGCGGGCGCGCCGGCATCTTTCTGGCGGCGTTGGTGCTGCTGTTCAGCGGCCTCACGTACTTCGGCGCCGTCCGCCGACCCGGTGGTGTGGTCGCACCAGCGGAGCGCGATTGGCGCGGCGGAATGAACCGCGTCCTCGCGAATCGGCGCGCGCGGCGGTCGGCCCGGCCGAAGCCGGCACCTCGAGTGCCTTCCCCACCCGCGCCGGTGCCTTCCGCGACCGACGAGCCGCCGTCCGAGGCATTCCCGTCGGGTTCGTAGGTCGTAAATACGCCGACGGCGCGACGGTGGCGCGGGTAGAACGGTCGGATGCCAGTGGAATATCGCGCCATCACCGCCGACGAGTTCGGCGAGTTGCTCGAAATGGATCGAGTCGGGTTCGGGCAGGCGCCGCGCAAGGCCGGCACGCCCGATTCGTGGGCGCGCGGCGAACTCGAACGCACGCGTGTCGCGTTCGACCAGGGCGCGGTCGTGGGCGCGGGGCGCAACTACTCGTTCGAGCTCACGGTGCCGGGTGGCGCACTCCTTCCGGCGGCCGCCGTGTCGTGGGTGTCGGTGCTCGCGACGCATCGCCGGCGCGGGATCCTCACCGGTGTGATCGACGCGTTGCACACGGATGCGCGCGAGCGCGGCGAGCCGGTGGCGATCCTCACCGCGTCGGAGAGCGTGATTTACGGCCGGTTCGGATACGGCATTGCCGCGTGGCGTCTGGGGATGTCGGTGGAACGCGCGCACGCGCGATTCCTGCGTGACGCAACCGACGACGGTTCCGTGCGTTTCGTTGAGGACGACGAGTCGCTGAAACTGTTCCCTCCCGTCTACGACATCGCCCGGCGGCAACGGCACGGCATGGTGACGCGACCCGACTACTGGTGGCCGGAAGTCATGCACTGGCTCGCCGACGAGTTCTCACCGACGTTCCGGGTGGTGCACGAAAATCGCGACGGCGAGGTCGACGGCTTTGCGATGTACGGCTTGAAAGGCGAGTGGGAGCGGGGGATCTCCACCCGCAAGCTGCTCGTCATCGACCTGCAATCCACCAACTCGGATGCCCGCGAGGCGCTGTGGCGCTTCCTGATCGGCGTGGATCTCGTGCACACCGTTTCGGCGGGCAACGTGCCGGTCGACGAGCCGCTCCGATTGATGCTCGCCGACCCGCGCCGGGCGCGCGTCGATTACGTGAACGACGGTTTGTGGTTGTGCGTTCTCGACGAAGCGGCCGCGCTGCGCGCCCGCACCTACGGGCGTGACGATCGGATTGTGCTCGACGTGCACCGCCCCGACGGCACGACGGGAAGGTTCGAGCTCGACGGTGGCTCCGGAGGCGCGACCTGCGACGCGACGAGTTCGCCGGCCGACATCGCGCTGGGCACCGCGCAGCTCGGCGCGGTGTACCTCGGCGGCGTGTCGTTCACGGAGCTGCACGACGCGAGCCTGATCGACGAGGTGACGCCGGGCGCGATCGCGCGAGCGGACGCCATGTTCGCCACCGTCCCCGCCCCCGCCATGACCACCGGCTTCTAAGAGCGTGCGTCGCTACGCAACATTATTTGTTGCGTAGCGACGCACGCCCCCCGGGGTTAGCTCCAGCCGGAGCCGGCGCCTTTGACCATTCCGAACGGTCCTGACGGCCACCGGAAACAGTCCATCATCAGCTGGTCGACCGCGTCGCGACTCGCGACTCCCTCGTCGACCACCCGCTGGGCCTCGCGGATCATGGCGAAGTACACCCGATTGGCAACGAAGCCCCACGCCGTCGGGGCGTCTTTCACCACGACCGGGTTCTTGCCGCAGCGCGTCGCGGTTTCGCGTACGAGTTCCACCGTGTCTTCGCCGGTCTCGGGCGTCACCACGATCTCGGCGAGGCGCATTACCGGCGCGGGCGACGCCCAGTGCCACCCGATGACGCGCTCGGGTCGTTCGGTCGCCGCCGCCAACGCCGCGATTGGGAACCCCGACGTGTTCGACGCGAGGACGGTCGTGGCGGGTGCGACGCGATCGAGGTCGCGAAACACCCGCACCTTCAGTTCGAGCCGCTCCGGAATTGCTTCGATCACGAGGTCAGTGGCCGCGGCTTCATCGAAGTTGTGGGTGAAGCGGATACGAGCGAGCGCCGCGTCGGCATCGTCGCGGGTGAGCTTGCCGCGCGCCACACCACTGTCGAGCCCGAATCGGCCGGTGGTGACATGTCGTCGCGCCGCGTCCAACGCGCTTTCGTCGACGTCGAAGCACACCGTGTCGTAGCCCGCCACCGCAGTGACCTGCGCGATCCCACTCCCCATCACGCCCGCGCCCAGCACACCGATCGTCATGTTCGTCATGCCGGCATTGCTACCGCATCGAGTGCCTGGCCTATGCGCCCTGTCCACGCCGCGAGTTCCGCCATTTGCCGCCCGAGTACGACCAGTTCCGCCGGCAACAGCGCCTGCGGACCGTCGCAGCGCGCGGTTTCGGGATGGGGGTGGACGTCGAGCATCACGCCGTCGGCGCCGGCCACAACCGCGGCGAGCGCCATCGGCGCGACGAGCGAACGGTGGCCGGTGCCGTGCGAGGGGTCGACGACGACAGGCAGATGGGTCTTCTGTTGCAGCAGCGGCACGACCGAAAGATCGAGGGTGTTGCGGGTGGCCGGCTCGTGGGTGCGGATGCCGCGCTCGCACAACACAATGTCGAGCGTGCCCGCCGCCGCGATGTACTCGGCTGCGAGCAACCATTCTTCGACCGTGGCCGCGAACCCACGCTTCAACATCACCGTCTTGCCCGAACGCGCGCACTCCTTGAGCAACTCGAAGTTCTGCATGTTGCGCGCGCCGACGCGAACGACGTCGACGACGTCGGCGACCACCGCGAGATGCTCCGGTGAGAGCACTTCCGCGATCCACGGCAACCCGCAACGCCGTCGCTGCTCGGCGACGATCTCCAGCCCGTCGGCACCGAGACCCTGGAACGCGTACGGCGACGTGCGGTGCTTGTAGAGGTCACCCCTCAGCACAGTGGCACCGGCGGCGACCGCGGCTTCGCACGCGCCCGCGACTTGCTCCGGTGTTTCGACCGCGCACGCACCCGCGATCAACGTGAACGAGTCGGGGCCGATCACCCCGTTGCCGATCCGCACCGCGGCGCGCGGTCGATCGGCGTGAGCCGCGACCAACTTGTAGGGCGTCGACAGTCTCACCACTTGCTCGACGCCGGGAAGCGCCTCGAGATGCGACGCGCCGTCGGCCGCGAGCGCGGCATCCACATCACCGACCGCACCGATCACCGCTCGTTCGACTCCGCGCGACACGAACGGCGCGAGGCCCATCGTGCCGAGCGCTTCTACGACTGCGTCGACCTGTTGGTTCGCCGCGCCGGTTCCCATCACCACGATCACGTTCCGCTCCGATTGTTGGGGGAGCCCAGGAAACGGCCGGGAACGCGAAAAGGCCCCGGCCGAAGCCGGGGCGTCCGTGGACCTGCGTGTCGCCGTTCAGGAACGGTCGGCCGCGGCCCCGGGGACGACCCCGGCGCTCGCAAAAAACCAACCGAACCAATAACGACGGCACATAGTGAAGGTGATGGTACCCGGAAATCAGAGCTCGATGCGGGCCAGCCATAGACCGGGGGCGTCGAGCTCAGCGGGTGTGGGGATCATCGCCGGGCCTTCCCACAATCGGTTCAGGCCGTCGTTGCCGGACCGTTCGACCACTCCGCGGCAGAACGCGACGCCCCGCTCGTAGTGCTCGCGGTCGAGTTGGAGACCGAGTAACTGGTCGACGAACCCCGCGGCCTGGCCGCGCTCCACCCGGTGGCGACGCAGCGCTTCGTCGATCATGTCGAACGAGGTGATCATCGGTCCGCCGAGACGCGCCGCCACGACGTCGGTGTAGCCCTCGAGCACCGTCACGAACCGTTGCAAGGCTTCGAGCATCGGCGCTTGGCGTTCGGAACGCATCGCGCCGAGCAACGCGGTCGGGTCTCCGAGCGAATCGGGGACTTCGGTGAGATTCGCGAGGTTGCTCAGGTCGAGGTCACCTAACGCACCCTCGAGGAAGTCTTCGGTGATCTCGTACGCACCGACGAACGCCGACGACAACGCCACTAACTGGTCGCGTACCCACGGCACCGTTCGCTGCGCGGCGTGGACGCTTTCACGCAACGCCAGCGCGTACCGAAGGTCGTCGGTAGGGAGCGACCAGCCGCGCGCGAACTCGTCGACGTTGCTCGCGACGAACCACAGGCGCGGCTCTCCCTGCAACGGCAACGCCAGGTCGTATTGACCGAGTGCCTGCTGCGCGAGATACCCGATCATCGAACCGGCCCAGACGCCGAGCAGGATCGGCATCATCACGGTCGCGAGGCCGGCGAGTGGGTCGGCACCGATCGTGCCATCGGTCTCTTCGTCGTCGATCGCGGCGAGCGGTTGCTGCAACTGCCCGGCGAGGGTTTCGAGCACGGGGCGCAACCCGTCGAGCGTGCCTTCGGCCCATGTGCGTCGATCGACACACGTCGCGCGGATCGCGCCGGTGGCGCCGAGGCCGGTTGCGTCGGTCACCGCAACCTGCGCAGCGCGCACGACCGCGTCGAAGGACGCCATCGTTGCCATGTCGACCGGAGGTTCGTCGCGCGGTTCGCCGGTTTCGGCGTCGGCGACAGCCATCACGCCCGCGATCTGGCGCGCCACTTCCCAGTTGACCGGTCCCTCCGACTGGAGCATGCGCATGAGTTGCGCAGGATCGAAGCCGAACGGAAACGGGCCCTGTCCCATTTGGGGATCGTCGCCCACCGCGCCAGTCTATGAACCGTGATGCAGACGACCACGAGCGCCCCATGACACGGACTGGCCAGGCGCAAGCCGGAGGCGCGGGCCGCGCGACGCCCGCGCGAGGCGCGGGTCTCGACCGTGATCGAGCGTTGGAGGCTGAAGCCGCATGAAAGTTGCGGTGACGGGGGCGTCAGGGTTGCTGGGTCAGCGGTTGCTTCCACTGCTCGACGGGGCGGGCTACGACCGCATTGTGGGTCTTGACGTGCGAGATCCTGCTCGGCGGGCCCGGCATCTCGAGTTCCACCGAGTCGACATCGGCGGCACCGATCTTCGTCCGCTGCTCGACGGTGTGGACACGGTGGTCCACCTGGCTGCCATCGTCGGGGCAATCCCCGACGCCGCGCTCATGGCCCGCGTGAATGTCGACGGCCTGCGTCACGTCCTCGACGCCGCGAGTGCCGTTGGCGTGCGCAAGGTGGTGCGGGCGTCGAGCGCGGCGGTGTACGGCGCGTGGCCGAACAACCCGGTACCGCTGTCGGAAGACGCGCCGCTGCGCCCGAACCCCGGCTTCACGCCCGCGGCGCACGACGCCGAATGTGAGCGGATGCTGGCCGAGTGGGCCGCGCCGAACGATTCGCGTGTGGTGACGCGTCTGCGGATCGCGCCGGTAGTAGGCCCGGGCGCGACCACAGTGTTCGCGAGCGTCACCGTCGGCCATCCTCCGGTGGTCGTACGCGCGGCGGCGCCGCCGGTGCAGGTCGTGCATCTCGACGACGCGGCTTCGGCGCTCGCGCTCGCAGTACGCGAGGAACTTCCCGGCGCCTACAACGTCGCTTCCGACGGATGGTTGTCGCACGAGGATGCAGTCGCGCTGGTTGGCCGGCGCCAATTGCCGGGTGTGCCGTACGAGGTCGCGCAGCGGATGCTTGCGATCTTGTGGGCGACGGGCCTTGGTGACGCGCCGCCCGAAGTGTTGCCGTACCTCGTGCACCCGTGGGTGGTTGCAAACGACCGGATCAAACGGGCCGGCTGGGAACCGCGCCACACGAACGAGGAAGCGATCATGCTCGCGTCGCCGCCGGCGTCCAGCGCATTGCCGTGGGTCGCCGCGGGGAGCGCGTTCCTGGCCGGCACGTCGGCGACCGCGTGGTGGTTCACGCGCCGCCGTCGCCGCAGCTGATTCGCTGCCCGCGCCGGGCGCCTGGTTACGCGGCGTTGACGTGGTGGGCGAGCCATTCCGCCCACTCGGGCGTGTAGTAGCGCAGCCGCACCTTCTTGTACTCCTTCACCGACCACAGCAGGCAGAACTCGTCGACGCCGGTGTCGGTGCGGATCGCTTCGATGGTCTGCTCGCACTCGCGCGCGCTGCGGCCGTGCACCATCGTGAACACTGAGTACGGCCAGTCTTCGTAGGTCGGGCGCCGGTAGCAGTGGCTGACCGCGGCGAACCCGGCCATCTGCGGGCCGATCTTGTCGAGTTGGTCGTCGGGTACTGCCCACACGCCCATCGCGTTTGCCTTGAACCCGGCGCTGCGATGGTTCATCACCGCGGCGAATCGGCGCATCAGCTTGCGGTCCTTGAACGAGCGCAGAATGTCGAGCACTTCGTCTTCGGTGATGCCCAACTGCGCGCCGTACGCGGCGAAGGGCCGCTCGACGTTCGGGAGGTCTTCCTGCACCACTCGGATCACTTCGACCTCGAGCGGTGAGAGGTCCGGCGCGGGCATTTCCGCTTTGCGCTCCGGCCGTTCGTGCTCGAGCACCTCGGTCTTTGCGTCGGCCGCGGTCTTGCCCGTCATGTCGAGCTTGACGCCGATCTTGTAGAGCTTCAGCGTCGGCAGCTTGCGGGTGACGAGGGATCCGGAGTCGCGGTGCAACACGTCGAGGTGTGCGTCGAGATCTTCGCCCGGCGGCACGGCAACCGTGTACCAGAGGTTGTATTCGTGGTTGCGCTTGTAGTTGTGGCTGACGCCGGGGTGCTTGCTGATTACCGCGGCGGCGCCGTCGATGTGGTCGGGATCGACCTTCGCCGCGACCAGCGCGGACGAGAAGCCGAGCGCACGCGTATCGAAGATGGCCGACAGTTGTCGCAACACGCCGGCGTCCTTCACCCGCCGCACTCGTTCGTGCAGATCGGCTTCGGGGATCCCGAGGCGCTCACCGATCGCGGCGAACGGCCGCGCCTCGAGCGGGAAATCCCACTGGACTGCGTTCAGCAGCTCCCGGTCCAAGTCGTCGAGCTCGTAGTCCATGCGCCCATCGTCGCGCACTCAGGCGCCGCCGGCCGAGGCGGCGTTGGCGGGGGTGGCGGTGGCGGTGTTTCCGAGCACCACGTGCATGTTGAACAGCGCCGTACCCCGCTTCACCTTCACGACGATCGGGGTGCTGGGCGAGTACCACCGGATGGCGGCCGTGACGTCGCCCATCGTCGTCACTCGGGTGTCGTCGATCGACACGACGACGTCGTTCACCCGCAGCCCGGCGTGGGCCGCGGGCCCGTCGGGGCTCATGGCGGTCACCATCGGGACGCCGAAGGCGTCGACCCCGTCGACCCCGAGCCAACCGTGGCTCGCAACGCTGTGCGCGTCGAGTTGGGCGGCCACCTGTGCGGCGAGCGCGATGGGCACGGCGTATGTAGAGGTGTCGCCGTCGACGGGTGCGAGGAGGATGCCGGTGACGTTTCCTTGGCGGTCGAGGAGGGCGCCGCCCATGCCCGAGCGGCCCGGCGACGCGTTGGTCGCGATGAGCCGGTCCATGGTCGGGCCACCCGCCTGCGAGACGCTGCCGTCGACGCTCGACACGATCCCGTTGCCGATCCACGGTTCTTTGTTCGCCGCCGCGGCACCGACGGCGAGCACGGTGTCGCCCGCGTGTACCGGCACCGACGCGATCGGCGCCGCTTCCAACCCGGTCGGGATGTGCACGAGGGCGAGGTCCGTGTCG
Organism: Actinomycetes bacterium; assembly: GCA_025463905.1. Taxonomy (GTDB): domain Bacteria; phylum Actinomycetota; class Acidimicrobiia; order IMCC26256; family PALSA-610; genus JAODBJ01. The sequence goes on along the minus strand of JAODBJ010000060.1, from coordinate 3,377 downwards.
GGGTCGTGGCCCTGCACGACCGCAGTACGGGTCGTACCGTCGTGGGTGGTCACGAGCACACTGGACGCGTTTCGCACGAGGCGGTCGCTGGTCAGGATGTCGCCGGCGTGGCGGACGCACACGCCCGAACCGCGCCGTGTCCCCAGGGCGGAGATCGCCGAGATCGTGACGACGCTGGGTGCGACGTTGGCGGCCTGAGTCGCCACCGCCTGGTCCTCGACCCGGACGCGCGCCTCTCGGATGGCGGCGGGCGCTTGTTTCAGGTCATCGAACACGCCGAACGCGGCCAACGCGGCGACGGTTACCAACGCGCCGGCACCCGCCGACGCCGCGAGCAGCCACCAGGGTGCCCGGGCTCGTTCCGTGCGACTCGTGGGTCGGCGCTCGCTTCCGACCGGCGGAAGCTCCGACGGATGGCGCCAAACGCGGTCCATCGGGTGCGGCGGCGCGCCGATCGGGTCCGGCTCGTCGTCGAGGTCGTCGTGTTCGTCACCCGCGGCCCCCGGCACCTCGCGGAGTGTAACGACGGGCACTACGTCCAGAGAGTGCGCCCCCGCAGGTTCCTCGGCCGGGAACTCGTCGGCCCAGAGGAACAGCTCGCCCAGGAACGCCCTGCCCGCTCTTCCGTAGAATGCGCCGGTGGACGGCATTTCCCCGGACGAGCCAACGGGCCCGAGCGACCAGATCGCGATTACTCGGAGCCCGCTCTCGACGGAGACGCTCACGCGATGGGCGACCACCGCGCGGAGCGGCGCCGTCGTGTGTTTCCTCGGTGTCGTGCGCGACCACGCGGAAGGTCGCGAAGGGGTTTCCGCGATGACGTACGAGGCATACGAAGACCACGCCGAACGCGCGCTACACGACGTTGCACGCGTCGCGCGTCTCCGCTGGCCGGAAGTTGAACGCATCGCGCTCGTGCACCGCATCGGCGAGATGTCATTGTCGGAAGCATCGGTGGCAGTGGTGGTGTCGTCACCCCATCGCGCCGACGCCTTCGACGCGGCGCGCTTTTGCATCGACACATTGAAGGAATCCGCGCCGATCTGGAAACAGGAACATTGGGCGGGTGGCTCCGACTGGGCCCTCGACGAGCATCCGATCCAACCGGTCGCGTCGGCGACCATGCAATCCCCCCGCACCTGAGGAGAACTGTGCAGTTCCTGTTGTTCGTCGTCGTGGCCAGCGCCATCGGCATCGCCGTCGTGTTGCTGCGCAATCGTCGCCCGACGTCGATGGATCACAGCATCGAGGAGTTCGAGCGAGGCTTGAGGGCACTGGCACCAGACGCGCACGCGCGACGCAATCAGCGTCCGCCTGAGTGAAAGGGTTCGCACTGGCCCGGGACCTCGCTATCGACCTCGGCACAGCGAACACCCTCGTCTACGCGCGCGGCCAAGGGATCATCCTCAACGAGCCCACCGTCATCGCGCTCAACAGCCGCACGCAAGACGTGCTCGCGATGGGCCACGAAGCGTGGCAGATGATCGGCCGTACTCCGGGCTACATCGTCGCGGTACGACCCTTGCGCGGTGGTGCGATCACCGACTTCGAAATCACGCAGCGCATGATCCGGCTCTTGTTCCAGCGCGCCGGCGTGAACCGCTTGTATCGCGCGCGCGTGTTGATCTGCGTGCCGTCGGCAATCACGCACGTGGAACAACGCGCGGTGCTCGAAGCGGCGCGGCGGGCCGGCGCGGCGCAGACCTACCTGATCGAACAGCCGATGGCCGCCGCGATCGGCGCCGGGCTCCCAATTCACGAGCCGATGGGAAACATGGTCGTCGACGTCGGTGGTGGCACCACCGAAGTCGCGGTGATCTCGCTCGGCGGCGTGGTGGCTCTCGAAGCAGTACGTGTCGGCTCATTCGACGTCGACTCGGCGATTCAGCAGTACGTGCGGCGCGAATACGGCATTGCCATCGGCGAACGCACGGCCGAGGAGATCAAGCTCGCGATCGGGTCCGCGGCGTCGGTCGTCGACGAGTACAAGGCCGAAGTACGTGGCCGCGACCTGATGTCGGGCCTCCCCAAGACGATCATGCTCGTACCCGACGAAGTGAGAGGCGCGATCGAAGAGCAGGTGCGTGCGATCTGCGACGCGGTGGTTGCCTGCCTCGCACGTACCCCGCCGGAACTCGCGCAGGATCTCATCCTCAACGGCGTCCATCTCGTTGGCGGTGGCAGCATGCTCCGCGGTCTCGACATACGTATCTCGCGCGAGACCGACCTTCCCGTGCATCTCGTCGACGCGCCGCTCGAATGTGTCGTACTGGGCGCCGGCCGTTGCCTCGAGAACTTCGACAGCCTCAAAGAGATGTTCATGGCGAGGTCCGATCACCGCAGCTGAGTCAGCCGCGCGGTTGGGCTCGTAAGTCTTCGGCGGCTTGTCGCACTTGCCAGTCGTTGTCGGCGAGCGCGGTGTCGAGCGCGGCTTCCACGTCTTCGCCGTCGAATGCAGCGAGGGCGAGGACCGCGCGCCGGCGGATCGCGGGTTTGTCGGTGCAAGCCTGCAGGATCGCGGGCAGCCCGCGATCGTCGCCGAGCGCGCCGAGCGCCGCGACGGCGGCTTCTCGCACCAATGGATCGGCGTGTGTGGTAGCGGCGCGCGCAAGTTCGTCGACCGCGCGCGTCGAGCCGTGCGCGCGTTCGCCCAACGCGAACGCGGCCGCTTCCGCGACAAGACCGTCGTCGTCGGCGAGCAGGGTGCGCAGCGCGCGCAGCGGCACGTTGCGTCCGAGCGCAGGCGCGAGTTCGGCTGCCCGGCGGCGGAGTGCCGCATGCTCGTCGGAGGCAGCCACGAGCCACGCGTCGCGCGCAAGCGTGCGGCGCGCCCGGCGTACGAGCGCCCCCAACGCCGCGACGCGTACTCGTGCGTCTTCGTCGGCGCGCACGAGGTCGACCAGCGGACGAGCGTCGTCGTCGGAGAGGCGGCCCGCGAGGCCAAGTGCCGCGACCGCGGCCGCCCGTTCGAGCGGGCTACTGCTGTTCATCACCGAATCGTGCCCGAAACGGGCCCGAGCGACGGTGAGCTAGCGCGCGATTTGGCTGATCGCGCCGGTTGCGAGCGCGACCGCGAGTCCGCCGAGCACGCCCACACCAAACGCACACGCGGTCGCGAGCGCGATGATCCGAACGACCACACCGGCGACGCGTGGTTCCGGGACCGGCGAGAGCACATTGTGACGTGAGGTCCGCACGGGCACGACCGCAGGGCGCGCCGTCGACACGTATTGCGGCATGGCAGTCTGATGGGCGATGGCCATTTCGGAGCGGCTCCTTGGTGCAAACGCTCCTCCTCAGTCGGCCTCGCTGCCGCAGAACTGAACGACCTTGACCGACGAACCCGAAGCGCCGTCCACCGGGTGGGCGCCGCCTGG
>JAODBJ010000304.1 GCA_025463905.1 Actinomycetes bacterium | reverse complement strand
CGATCGCGATGGAAGAAGGCCTGCGGTTCGCGATCCGCGAGGGTGGCCGCACCGTCGGCGCCGGCCGCGTCGTCAACATCATCAAGTAGCGAGAGGCGAAGCACGCCATGCCCGCAGCACCGCAAGGATGCGGCGAGCGAGCGAAGCGAGTGAACTCGCCAGCGAACGAACGAGCCAGAAGGCAGTCAGCGGGCAACCGCGACGAGCCAAGAGAGTGAGCGAGAAAGTATGGCTTCCGACAAGCGCGTGAAAATTACGCTTGCGTGCGAGGTGTGCAAGCGACGGAACTACATCACGATGAAGAGCAAGGTCAACGACCGCGAGCGCATCGAGATGAAGAAGTTTTGCCGCTGGGACAACAAGCACACGCTCCACAAGGAAACCCGCTAGCAGGGCGCGGCGCGAGCCGTTCCGAACGCCCCCGGCACCTCCCGGGGGCGCTCCCGCGTTCGGGGCAGGGGTCGAAACGTGTAACGCTAGGGAGCAACGGGGTGTCCAATCGTCGCCCAGCCGAACGGGAGAGCCCGTGGACCAGGCGGAACTGATCGCGGCCGCCCAAGACGGCGACCGAGAAGCGTTCGACGAACTCGTACGCCAGACATTCGTCGATACCTTCACGCTCGCGTGCCGCCTCACGGGGAACGAGGAGGACGCACGAGACGTGGTGCAAGACGCCTACCTACGCGCCTGGCGTGCGATCGGGAAATTCCGCGGCGAGGCGCAGTTCTCGACCTGGATGTACCGGATCACTGCCAACGCGTCGGCCACGCACATGCGGAAGCGCCAACGTCACCGTACGGAGTCGCTCGATGACGTCCTGGAGCCGGCCGACCTGCGTAACGAACACCAGCCGTCGGCCGCGTTCGAGTCGGCCGACACCCTCGATCGCGTCGCCGGCGCGATCGACGAGTTGCCGCCCAAACTGCGCCAGGTCGTGCTGTTGAAAGACGTCTACGACCTGCCCCACGAGGCGATCGCCGAGGAGCTCGGAATCTCGGTGGCCGCCGCCAAAGTTCGCCTGCACCGGGCGCGCCGGCGTCTGCGTGACGCGTTGTACGAACAAGGAGCCGAGGCTCATGCGGTGTGACGAAGTGGCGGCGATGCTGCCGATGCTCGTTGACGACGCCTCGACCCCGCCGAACCTGGCGGTCGAGCACCACGTTGAATCCTGCCTGCGCTGCCAGGCGGAACTCGCCCGCTACCGCCGGCTGTTGCGGACGCTCCACCAGCTCCGCACGCGCTTCATCGAGCCGACGCCCGGCCTGCTGGGCGAGACGCTCGCGGCCATCGAAGAAGCGGCCGAGCGCCGGGCGGTGCGTTCGATCCTGAGCGGCCGGCGCCTCGCCTACGCGGGAGCGATCGGTGGCACCGCGGTCGCGACGGCCGCCACCGCGCTGCTGATCGCACGGTCTCGCCGGCGCAGCGGCCCGACCCTCAAGCTCGCCAGCTGAGACGGGCGCTGGTCCGCCTCCGAGGTGCCGCTGCTATTCTCGATCGACGGCCCCCGGTCCGGAGGGCAGTAGCTCAACTGGCAGAGCTCCGGTCTCCAAAACCGGTGGTTGGGGGTTCGAGTCCCTCCTGCCCTGCTCCAGCGCGCGAGGCGAAGCCTTGAACCGACAGACCAAACGACAGATGGCTCGGCAGGGAAGTGATCGTCCGCGTTCGCCCGCGGGCGCGGCCGGCGCAACACCGCGGCGTGCTGCCGCCCAGCCGAACACCCGTGAGCGCGTCAGCCCCGTGCAGTACCTCGGGGAAGTGCGCAGTGAAATGCGCAAAGTCGCGTGGCCGACGCGCACCGAGATCATCCAGTCGAGCATCGTCGTCTTGATCGCCGTCACCTTCATGACCACGCTGATCTTCGGCTTCGACTGGGCGTCCTCCCATTTCGTCACCTTCTTGTTCGGTTGATCCCGATGACCGGTGACGAACCTCCTGTGATGACTGACGGATCTCCCCTTATGACTGACGTGAACCTGTCCGAAGAACCCGAAACTGCGGAAGCAGTCGATGCCGGCGCGGGCGCGCCGCCCGAGGCGCTCGACGCCGCCGAACCCGACGCGGTCCAGCCCGAAGGCGCTGATCCGGAAGTGGTCGAGGCCGACGCCGCGACGAGCGCCGACCTGGGCGATGCCGAACTGAGCGAGGTCGAAGAGGTCACGCCCGTCCGCGAGCCGAGCCCGTTCGACCGGCCCGGTCGCTGGTATGTGGTGCACACCTACGCTGGCTACGAGAACAAGGTGAAGCAGAACCTTGCGAGCCGCGTGCGCTCGATGGGCGTCGAGGAGCAGATCTTCGAGGTCGCGATCCCGATGGAAACGGTGATCGAGTTCAAGGGCGGTCGCAAGCAGGAAGTCCAGAAGAAGGTGTTCCCGGGCTACCTGCTGGTGCGCATGGATCTCGACGACAACTCCTGGTACGTGGTGCGGAACACGCCGGGCGTCACCGGGTTCGTCGGCAGCGGTGCGAAACCCACGCCGTTGTCGCGTAAAGAGGTCGAAGACATTCTCGGCACCGGGGCGAAGGAAGAAGCCGCCGGGCCCGAGAAGAAGGCACGGCCGCGCCTCGAGTACGAACTCGGCGAGCAGGTCCGTGTCGTCACTGGCCCCTTCGCCGATTTCAACGGTGTCATCAGCGAGATCGACCCGGAACGGTCGAAGCTCAAGGTGCTGGTCAACATCTTCGGGCGAGAGACGCCGGTCGAACTCGAATTCGGCGACGTAGCCAAACTCTAAGAACCAATCAAGAATCGTCACACCGCCACAAGGCGCGGAGAGCGAGCGCAGCAAGCGAACTCGCCAGCAAGCGAACGCCCGCGGCGCCGGAGGCGTCGCAGTGAGCGAGCGAGACAACTGAGAGAGTGAGCGAAGAGATATGGCTAAGAAGCGCGTTGCAGCAGTAGTGCGGATCCAGATTCAGGCGGGGGCGGCAACGCCCGCGCCGCCGGTCGGCACCGCGCTCGGTCCGCACGGCATCAACATCATGGACTTCTGCAAGCAGTACAACGCGGCAACGGAAGCGCAGCGCGGCACGGTGATCCCGGCCGAGATCACGATCTTCGAAGATCGCAGCTTCACGTTCATCACCAAGACGCCGCCGACACCGGTGCTGCTGCGCCAAGCCGCCGGCGTGGAGAAGGGCGCCGCGATGCCGCGCCGTGAGGTGGCGGGTTCCGTCACGCGTTCGCAGGTGCGCGAGATCGCCGAGCTGAAGATGCCCGACTTGAACGCCGTCGATATGGAAGGTGCGGTCAAGCAGGTGGCCGGCACGGCCCGGAGCATGGGAATCGACGTCAAGGACTAAGGGTTTCAATGGTTGACGGCCCGGAGGACCTCGCCGGCCGTTCCACACACCCGGTTCACGAGAACCGGAGAGGGAGGCACACGATGCCGGAACACGGCAAGAAGTATGAAGACGCGGCGAAGCGCTACGACCGCGAGCGGTTCTATCAGCCCGCCGAGGCGCTGGACGTCGTGAAGAACATGTCGAACAAGAAGTTCGACGAGACCGTCGAGGTGGCGTTCCGCCTCGGGGTCGATCCCCGCAAGGCCGACCAGATGTTGCGCGGCACCGTGTCGCTGCCGTCAGGTACCGGCAAGGACGTGCGGGTCGTGGTGTTCGCCGCGGGTGACGCCGCGCGCGACGCGGAAGCGGCCGGGGCCGACATCGTCGGGTCCGACGAACTGGTCGACCGGATCCAGAAGGGCTTCCTCGATTTCGACATTGCAATCGCGACGCCCGACCTCATGGGTCAGGTGGGCAAGCTCGGTCGGGTGCTCGGTCCGCGTGGCCTGATGCCGAACCCGAAGACCGGCACCGTCACGCCCGACGTCGGGCGAGCAGTGTCGGAGTTCAAGGGCGGCAAGGTGGAGTACCGCACCGATCGGCACGGCAATGTGCACGTTCCGATCGGCAAGGTCAGCTTCGAGCCCGACGCGCTGTTGTCGAACTTCGGCGCGGTGCTCGACGAGATCAACCGGGCCAAGCCGGCGGCGGCGAAGGGCCGTTACATCAAGGGCATCACGACGAGTTCGACGATGGGCCCGGGCGTGAAGATCACGCCCGACGCCCGCATCGAGCCCGTCCACTAACAACCCGGCGTTCTTTCCGAACTTGCGTCACGGATTGCGCCTCCAGGGGGCATTCGTGACGCCGGTTGGAGTGGTTGGGCCGGGGATCTGGGCTCAGGCGCGGCGGCCGAGGAAGGCGAGCATCTCGGTCTGCTCGTCGGCGCCGGCCGGCGCTTCGACTGCGGGGCCGCACACTCCCGGCGAGCGCAGCATGTTCTCGGGGAACTCGCGGAAGCCTGCATACGCGGCGCGCACCGCTTCACCGTCGAGCCGTTCGTCGAGGCCGGCGGCGCGGGCGAGGTCCCACGTATGGACGGTCACGTCAGGGCATATGAACTGGTTGATGGCGGCTTCGAAGGTGCTGCGGCCGCGGAAACCGTCGTACTCGGCGCGAGCCGCGGCGGGGTCGTCGAGCGCGGCTTGCACGGCGTCGCGAGCGTTGGTCCAGGCCCGGACGGGATCGTCGTCGACCGACGGTTCGGCCGGCACCTGGCGGCCGATGAAGCCGAGGAAGATGCCCGACGAGTCGACCGCGTGACGCACGAGATCGCGTGTGGTCCACCCGTCGCAGGGTGCTGGATTCGGCCAGGCGTCGTCGGGGACTGCTGTGACTTTCGCCGTGAAGCCGGCCGCAACTCTGCGGTATCGATCTGCGACGCTGTCCATGCCTTGCGACGCTATAGCGCTGTCGCGCCCGACGTCGCTAACCGCGCATCCGCTATTCTCGCGGGCCGACAACCGACGCCATAGACCTCCGGTCTCGATTCGTTCGAGGTAATGGGCTCCGGCCCGCCGGAAGAGGCAGACCAGGCAGCGTGCACTCGTGCTCGCGTTCCGGGACGCCTCGTAAGGCGTCCCGATTTCGCGAACCAGAAGGTGCGCATGCCCACGAAGGCATCCGAAGACAGCGAGCAGATCCAGCGGAAGTCCGCGGTGATCAACGAGATCACCACTCGGCTGCTCGACTCGGACGCCGCAGTGCTCACTGAGTACCGCGGGCTGTCGGTCACCGACCTCGCCAACTTGCGGGCCGCGCTGCGGCCGGCCGCGACGGACTACAAGGTCTTCAAGAACACGCTCGCACGGCGAGCGGTTTCCGACGCCGGCATGACCGAGGTCGCGGCCCTGCTCGAAGGCCCGGTCGCGATTGCGTTCGTTCGCCGCGAGGGCGGCGACCCCGTGATTGCGGCGAAGGCACTGCGCGACTTCGCCCGCATCAACCCGAACCTCGTGCTGAAGGGCGGCCTGCTCGGCCCGCGTGTGCTCACCGGCCGCGATGTCGAAAACCTCGCCGACGTTCCGCCGCGCGAAGTGCTGCTGGCGCGTCTCGCCGGCGGGTTCCAGGCCCCGCTCGTCAAGGCGGCCGGCCTCTTCCAGGCGTTCACCCGCAACTTTGCGTACGGCTTGAAGGCGTACATCGACCAGCGCGCGCCGGAGGAGGGGTCGCCGGCCCCTGCTATCGACCAGGCCGCCGATGCGGCCGGCGAACCCGACCAAGAGCATGCGCCGGAGGAGGGGTCGCCGGCCCCCGCTACCGACCAAGAGCATGAGCAGCCGGCCGTTGCGGTCGACAGCACGGCGCCGGCAGCCGCAGAAGCCGAGGCGCCCGCGCCCGAGGCAGAACCCGAAGCGGCGGCGGAGGCCGCGAATACCGCCGAAGCGGCCGAATAGTCACCCAGATCGAGATAGAAGCAGGAGATACGGACCATGGCCATGAGCACGCAAGAACTGCTCGACGTCTTCAAGAACATGACGGTGCTCGAGCTCAACGAATTTCTGAAGGCGTTCGAAGAGGAGTTCGACGTGACTGCCGCGGCCCCGGTCGCGGTGGCAGCGGCCCCGGCCGCCGGTGGTGGCGACGCGGCCGCGGTCGAGGAGAAGGACGAGTTCGACGTCATCCTCAACGCCGCCGGTGACAAGAAGATCCAGGTCATCAAAGAGGTGCGGTCGCTCACGAGCCTCGGCCTCAAAGAGGCCAAGGACCTCGTCGACGGCGCTCCGAAGGCCGTGCTCGAGAAGGTCACGAAGGAAGACGCCGAGAAGGCGAAGGCGCAGCTCGAAGGCGCCGGCGCCACCGTCGAGCTCAAGTAGTCCACCCACTCGGGCGGGCACAAAAGCTTGCCATTCGGGGGGTCGGGCTTTATCCTCTGCGCCAGCGCGGAGGCTTCTCGGCCTCCCGAACCTGGATGCCTTGATCAGAGCGTGGCCGCGCGGCTATGCTCCATCGAGCCGTGTCTTCCCGCTCGTGTGCTCTTTGTTTCCCTGTCTTTCGCGACGCGCGCCTTCTAGCGGGAATTCTGGGTCTTCCGCTGCCTGGCGCGTCGCCGCAGCGTGCCACAACCCTCGAATGGAGTGACGTTGGCTCGTCTCGCGTCCCGTGAGCGTCTGTCCTTCTCCAAGCTGCGTGAGGTCAAAGACCTCCCGAACCTGATCGAAGTCCAGACCGAGTCTTTCCACTGGTTCTTACAAGACGGTGTGGGCGAGGTGCTTCGCGACCTCTCACCGATCGAAGACTTCACCGGTCAGTTGAAGCTCGAACTCACCGACCACGTCTTCGACCCGCCGAAGCACTCGGAAGACGAGTGCCGCGAACGCGACATGACGTACGCGCGCCCGTTGTTCGTCACCGCGCGCTTCATGAACGCGCAGACCGGTGAGATCAAAGAGCAGACGGTCTTCATGGGTGACTTCCCGATGATGACCGACCGCGGAACGTTCATCATCAACGGCACCGAGCGCATCGTCGTGAGTCAGCTCGTGCGCTCGCCGGGCGTGTACTTCGGCGCGAACGCCGACAAGACGCAGCCCGAGAAGGAAGTCGTCGACGCGAAGGTGATCCCGAGCCGCGGTGCGTGGCTGGAGTTCGAGGTCGACAAGAAGGACGTCGTCTACGTCCGCATCGACCGCAAGCGCAAGCAGCCGATCACGATCCTCCTGAAGGCGCTCGGCTTCGGCGAGAGCGAAGAGGAACTGCTCAACCTCATCACCGACGAGCAGGGTCGCCCCTACGAGTCGATGCGCAACACGCTCGAAAAAGACAACACGTCGACGGTCGACGAAGCGTTCATCGACATCTACCGCAAGCTCCGACCGGGCGAGCCGCCGACCCCCGACTCCGCTCGCGCGTTGCTCGAGAACCTGTTCTTCAACCCGAAGCGCTACGACATGGCCAAGGTCGGGCGCCACAAGGTGAGCAAGAAGCTCTCGAAGGAGTACCCGGAGCTCGCGCTCGATCGTTTCGGACTCGACGTCCCGAATGCCGACATCGACGGCGGCCGCGCCGATTACATCCTGTCGCGCGCCGACATCCTCGCCGCGGTCTCGTACCTCGTGAAGCTGCACGCACGTGAGCCGGGTTACTACGCCGACGACATCGACCACTTCGGCAACCGCCGCGTGCGTTCGGTCGGCGAGCTGATCCAGAACCAGGTGCGTGTCGGTCTCAGCCGCATGGAGCGCGTCGTGCGTGAGCGCATGACGACCCAAGACGTCGAGGCCATCACGCCCCAGACGCTCATCAACATCCGGCCGGTGGTCGCGGCGATCAAGGAATTCTTCGGGTCGTCGCAGCTGAGCCAGTTCATGGACCAGACGAACCCGCTCGCCGGCCTCACTCACAAGCGCCGCCTGTCGGCGCTCGGCCCCGGCGGTCTGTCGCGTGAGCGCGCCGGGTTCGAAGTGCGTGACGTGCACCCGAGCCACTACGGCCGCATGTGCCCGATCGAGACGCCGGAAGGTCCGAACATCGGCCTGATCGGTTACCTGTCGAGCTTCGCTCGCATCAACCGGTTCGGGTTCATCGAGACCCCGTACCGGCGGGTCACCGACGGGCGGGTCAGCGACGAGATCGTGTACCTCGCCGCCGACGACGAAGACATCTACCGCATCGCCCAGGCGAACGCGAACATCGACGACCAGGGCACCTTCCTCGACGAGAAGGTGCTCGCGCGCCTCGGTCGTGGAGAGATCGGCCTCGTCGAGGCGGCCGAAATCGAGTACATGGACGTCTCGCCGAAGCAGTTGGTGTCGGTCGCAACCGCGCTGATCCCGTTCCTCGAGCACGACGACGCGAACCGCGCGCTCATGGGCGCCAACATGCAACGTCAGGCGGTACCGCTGCTCCGTGCGACGGCGCCGTTCATCGGCACCGGCGTGGAAGCTCGCGCCGCGCGAGACGCGGGCGACGTACTGCTCGCGCAAGACGAAGGTGCCGTGCTCGACGTCTCCGGCGACACCGTCACCGTCGACTACAAGAAGCTCGGCAAGAAGGTGCACCGGCTGAACAAGTTCCGCCGTTCGAACCAGGGCACCTGCATCAACCAGAAGCCGATTGTCGACTCGGGCGACCAGGTGAAGAAGGGCGACGTCCTTGCCGACGGCCCCTCGACGCACCAGGGTGAACTCGCGCTGGGCAAGAACCTGCTCGTCGCGTTCATGCCGTGGAAGGGTCACAACTTCGAGGACGCGATCGTCATCTCGGAACGCCTCGTCAAGGACGACGTCCTCACGTCGATCCACATCGAGGAGCACGAGATCGACGCCCGCGACACGAAGCTCGGGGCGGAAGAAATCACCCGCGACATCCCGAACCTCAGCGAAGACATCCTGAAAGACCTCGACGAGCGCGGCATCATCCGCATCGGCGCCGAGGTCGGCCCGGGCGACATCCTCGTGGGCAAGGTCACGCCGAAGGGCGAGACCGAACTCACGCCGGAAGAGCGTCTGCTGCGAGCGATCTTCGGTGAGAAGGCACGTGAAGTTCGCGACACGAGCCTCAAGGTGCCGCACGGCGAGAACGGCAAGGTCATCGACGTGCGCGTGTTCTCGCGCGAAGACGGCCACGAACTCCCGCCCGGCGTCAACCAACTCGTGCGCGTCTACGTGGGCCAGAAGCGCAAGATCAGCGAGGGCGACAAGCTCGCCGGCCGTCACGGCAACAAAGGTGTCATCTCCAAGATCCTGCCGATCGAGGACATGCCGTACCTCGCCGACGGTACGCCGGTCGACATCGTGCTCAACCCGCTCGGTGTCCCGAGCCGTATGAACGTCGGTCAGGTGCTCGAAGCGCACCTCGGCTACGCCGCGCGGCACGGTTGGAAGGGCACGAACGCCCGACCCGCCGAGCCGGCCAAGACCCGCACGGTCACACACCCCGCGGTGTGGATCTCGAGCCCCGTCTTCGACGGTGCCCACTGGGACGAGACCGAGCAGGCCGGCATCATCGGCACGATCCAGTCGCTGTTCCAGACCCTCAACGACGACAGCATGAGTGTGCTGACGGCGACGCCGAACGGCGACGGTTCAGCCCCTGAGGCCAACCGTCTGGTCGACATGAACGGCAAGGCGACGCTGATCGACGGTCGCACCGGCGAGGCCTACGACCGGCCCGTCACCGTGGGCTACATGTACATCCTGAAGCTGTCGCACCTCGTCGACGACAAGATCCACGCCCGGTCCACCGGCCCGTACTCCATGATCACGCAGCAGCCGCTGGGTGGGAAGGCGCAGTTCGGTGGCCAGCGCTTCGGTGAGATGGAGGTGTGGGCACTCGAGGCCTACGGCTCCGCGTATGCGCTGCAGGAGATTCTTACGATCAAGTCCGACGACGTCCTCGGCCGCGTGAAGGTGTACGAGGCGATCGTCAAGGGCGAGAACATCCCGGAGCCGGGCATTCCCGAGAGCTTCAAAGTGCTCATCAAGGAAATGCAGGCCCTCTGCCTCAACGTCCGGGTCATGAACTCGGCCGGCGAGGAGATCGAGATCCGGGAACTCGACGAGGACGCATTCCGTACCACCGAGTCACTCGGCATCGACCTCTCGCGCCCCGAACGGGGTACCGACGAGGAAGACGCCGCGACCGCTCGCTTGTAGTCCGGTTATTCCATCCGGTTATTCATCCAGTTATCCGCTCCAGCTACCACGGCACCGCCGAGGGGGCATTGTGCTCGACGTCAATGACAGCAACCGACTGACCATCAGCCTCGCGGCCGCGAACGACATTCTCACGTGGTCGAACGGCGAAGTGAAGAAGCCGGAGACCATCAACTACCGGACTCTCAAGCCTGAGAAGGACGGCCTCTTCTGCGAGAAGATCTTCGGGCCGACCAAGGACTGGGAGTGCTACTGCGGGAAGTACAAGCGCGTCCGATTCAAGGGCATCATCTGCGAACGCTGCGGCGTCGAGGTGACGCGCTCGAAGGTGCGCCGTGAGCGGATGGGTCACATCCAGCTCGCCGCGCCGGTCACGCACATCTGGTACTTCAAGGGTGTCCCGAGCCGTCTCGGGTACCTGCTCGACATCGCGCCGAAGTCGCTCGAGAAGGTCATCTACTTCGCGGCCCACCTGATCACGTGGGTCGACACCGACCGGCTCCACGAGAAGCTGCCCGAACTCGAAGGCGAGATGCGGGCGGAGATCGAGGAGATCCGCAAGGAGTACGAGCTGCGCCGGCGCGACCGCGACGAGCAGTACCTCAAAGAAGTCGAGGAACTCGAAGGGCGCAGCGCGAAGAAGAACGAGTTCGAGCGCACCGAGAAGGCCCGCAACAAGGACTTCGAGGACAGCCGCGAGAAGGAAGAAGAAGAGATCGCGCACCTGCAGTTGGTGTGGGACACCTTCCGTACGTTGAAGCCCAAGCAACTCGTCGACGACGAGCGGGTGTGGCGCGAGCTTCAGGACCGATACCAGGAGTTCTTTGCCGGCGGCATGGGTGCCGAAGCGGTGAAGGACCTCGTGTCGCGCCTCGACCTCGAAGTGGTCGAAGTGGAGCTCAAGGAGACCATCGCCACCGCCAAGGGTCAGCGCAAGGCCAAGGCGATCAAGCGGCTGAAGGTCGTGTCGGCGTTCAACCGCAAGGGTGACGACGGCCGCTACGTCAACTCGC
>JAODBJ010000250.1 GCA_025463905.1 Actinomycetes bacterium | reverse complement strand
TGGATCGACGGCGGCGCCACCGACGCCGAGAACCTCCTCTTGCTGTGCAGCCACCATCATCGACTCGTTCACGACGGCCACTGGACGATCACCGGCACCGCCAACGGCGCCGTCACCTACCAGTCGCCCGACGGCCGGACGCTCGACGAACAACCGCTGCGTGCGTTCCAAGCAGACTGGCGGACCGTACGCGACCGCTACCGCCGAGTCACCGGCAGTTCGATCGCCACCGCCACCGCCACCGGCGAACGGCTCGACCTCGACTGGACGATCAGCGCCCTCTGTTGCCTCATCCCACCCGACCGCAACTAGCGCGGGGTCCGTTATTCGAGGCGCAGTACTCGCGCCGGTTGCACCCGCCCACCCATCCAACCGGGACCCGCGGCGAGCATGTTGCCGATCGCCAGCGCGACGGGCACCGAGATCACGATGGCTGACAGCGGGAAGCGCACCGTCGTTGCGATGCCGAGGCGCGACGCGAACGCGCTCCAGAGCCAATGCCCGAGCACCATCCCGACCGGCACGCCGATCGCGAGGGCGATCGCGATCAACGTCGTCGCTTGCCACGCCACGGTCGCGGAGACTTGAGCGCGCGAAAATCCGAGTGTCTTCAGCACGGCGAGATCGCGCCGGCGCCGGCGGACCGAGGTTATGAGCAGGTGCGCGAGCGATGCGACGGCGAACACGGCGAGGAGTGCTGCCAACGCGAGTGGCGTTGACTGCACTCGCCCGTAGTTCACGATGTCGGTCGGACGTTGCGCGGTGAGCCAGACGCACGCCCCAGGCGGGCACTCGCGCGAGCGCGACAGCCGGTCGACCAACTGCGCGACATCGCGCGCGTGGCGAGGGCCTGCCGCGACGTGCACGAGCGCGAAGTTGGCCGTCCCGGACGGGCCGGTGCCGCTTCCTTGCGCCGCAAGTGTGCGGCTGATGAGCGGACCCCACAGCACGACGCCCTGGCCCAAACCGGTCGGCGTGAAGTTGCCTCGAGTGAACGCCGGCAACACCACGCGCCCGACGACGCGGAACTTATGATCTTTGCCTGCGATTGGGATCGTGAGCGTGCCACCGACCTGCGTGCGCAACTGCTGCATCGTCTTCGTGCCGAGCACGATTTCGTCGTCCGCCGTAGGCATATGGCCTTGGAGAATGGTGGGGACCGGACTGGTCCCGTGGCCGGTGAACAACGCGATCCCCGGAACGTCGTGATTGCCGACGCGCAGACTCGCGTAGTCGCCGAACGACCAGCCGTCGACGCCCGGCGAGTTGGCCAGTTGAGCCGCAATCGCACGCGTCGACGGCGAGCCGAATTGCGCGTCCAGTGCGACGTCCCACGTTTGCCCGTAGAGCGGAGGCGTGCGCTCGAGGTGAACCAGGTTGGTACTGAACGTGAATGCCGCGGTGACCGCGCCGACGCCGATGACCGTGCTCAAGACGGCGCTCCGGAGCGGAACCGCTCGCCGGCCGCGCCCCGGCTCGAGTGCCAGCCGCACACCTACCAGACTGCTCGCGCTCGCCGTAAGAGTTGCGACGCGTTTCGCGACGCGAGATGCCGTCGCTTCGTTGAGCGGGTCATATCTATCGCCACTCGCGGACGCGATGCGCCACGCCGGCCAGAGCGCGCGAGCAATCAGGAGCACCATCACGCACGCCGCGCCGACGGCGAGCACCGTCCAATCAAACGCGACTCCGGGGTGCGGTTCGATGACACGCGCGGGCCCGAAGAGCAGCCGGCTGGACGGCGCCACCGCGACCGCTACGGCGATCAGGACGCCGATAGCGGTGCCGACCGCGACCTCGATCATCGCGACCGTGAACAGTTGTGTCGTTGTCATTCCCATCGCGCGCAGAACGGAGAAGTCGGATGACGAGAGGAACACCTGGCGAGAGATCACCTGGCCCAGCACGAAGAGCGCGCCGAGCGCGGCGAAGCCCGCGAACAATGCAAGCGACGCAGCCTGCGGACGGATCGCGCGCTCGATGCGCGCGACTTGGTCGTTCTCGGTGATGACGAACAGTTGCTTGCTGAGCTGGTTCTGCGGCGTGGTGTATCGCGCCGCGAGCGTCGTGACCGCATGAGTGAAGGACGCCGTCGAGGTGTGCGGACGCAGCCGAATGAAGAGCGCGTCGAACCCGTACATCGACGGACCAGCCGCGCGCACGAGTAGTGGCGTCACGAAGAGCTGAGGTGCCGCGTCGTTCACGGAGACGACGACTGCGTCGGTACGAGCCGCAACGATGCCCACAATCCGAACATGGAAGGTGTGTTCTGCCGCCTTGGCACCGGGTTGATCCGCTCGCAGCGTGAATGACAGTGATGAACCCGGTCGAAGGTGAAGTGCGTGCGCGAGGCGCACGTCGGCCATTGCCTCGGTAGCGTCGTCGATGCGGAATCGACGGCCCGCGACGAGTTTCGGCCGATCTACGTCCCGCAGGAACACGCGGTCGAGACCCCCGATCGTCTCGAACGGGATGGATGTCCCGTCGCTCTTCAGCGGGAGGGCATTGAGCGCGGCGACGTGGCTCACGGCAGCGATGCCGGGCAGCTTCGCAAGCCCGATGTCGAAGTGGTCGTAGAGCGGCGCGACGATCAGATCGGACGCGTGGGAGGCGTTGAGGAACCGCGGGTACGCCGTGTTCGTCCGACGAGCCGCGGCGGCTGTGGACAGCACCACCGCGCCCGCGAGTCCGACAAGCAGCGCGACGACACACCATGGTCGCCAGCGCAACCGGAACTCAGTTGCGAGGCACGCCCGTACCGCTCCCATTCAATCGATTGTGACCGAACCGGGCGCGGCGCGCCCTCCGTCCTCCGCCCCGTACGACAGTGAGGCCAACACCCCCGACTCCGCGAGAATTCGTTGGACGGCGGGATGCGCGGCAGGTGAACTGACGGCCCATGTCGGGCGCCAAGATGCACGCAGACGAGGTAGCGACGGACGCATCGTCGCCGATGACCCACCCGTCAGCCGGCTGCTCCAAAACTGCCTTCGAGCACCGCGAGGTCGCGGGTCGCGTACCGATGGTGCCACCACTCCTCGTTGAGCACGACACCGAGGCAGCCGCGCACGGTCACCTTGGTGTCCTCTGGATATCCGGCGACCGGGTTCTGCGCGCAGGTGCGTGAGAGACCATCCGCCGTGAGTGTGTCGAGGACGCGCCGGATCTCGTCCCAGCGGTTGGTTCGCACGGTGAGAACTTCGTCGATCGTGTGCGGCGCGGCGTCGTCGATCCCGAGCGCCGAGTGGTCACCGTCGAACTCCGTGTGCGGGAGATCGCCGACCCAGTAGGCGTGTTTCGCGCCGAGCACGGTGCGACGGAACCACGCGTCGGTCGCGAACACCAGATGGCGCAACGTCTCGACGAACGACCATTCCTCCTCGACCCGCTCGTACAACGCGTTGGTGGGAAGGCGTCGGGCGCGTTCGGTGGTCACGGTCCACCGGTGCTCGATGAAGCCCCACGCGTCGCGCATTCCCTCGACCGTGTCGGGCGTCCGAAAACCGTGCTCGGAGACGAATGCAGACTCGATGTCAGTCACAACGCATGCTCTCCAACGGCACTGCGCACAGATTGCCCAAGCTGCAGTCGCCGGTACAGTCCCAGGTGGAGGCTGGTATTCGCGACGGTCATCTACCGCGAAGTTCTACGCCCCGGGGGCCGCTAGCTCAACTGGCAGAGCATCGGACTTTTAATCCGCAGGTTCAGGGTTCGAGTCCCTGGCGGCCCACCGAACCACCGATCGGCTCGCCACATTTAGGTCTTCGCACCTGGCGGTCGACGTACTCGTACGTATCGGGCGATGAGTACGATTGCCGCACCGCGGGCAACGGGGAGTGGGGAACATGACGGGGTCGGACGTAGGGGGCGTGCCGTTCGCGGACTTGCCGCTTCCGGATCTTTTGCCCAGTGTCCCGGTGCGCCGGCGCCGGTCGACCGTGCGGGGCGTGGTCGCCCTCATCGGGGTCGTTGCGCTCGTCGGTGTGTCCTTCGTCGCGGTCAGTGCGATCGGGAGTCGTGGCGGCGCATCGTCGCCCGAGGCTGCGGTACGCGCGCTGGCGCACGCAGTCGACAGCGAGGACCCGCTCGCCGCGATCGATGTACTCGCGCCCGACGAGGTGCGAACGCTGCGCAACACGGTCAGCGTCGTGGAGCGGAAGGCCGCCGAGGTGAAGCTGGTGAATACGGCGAGCAAGCCGCTCGCCGGCGTCGATCTGAAGGTCGCGGACCTCGCACTCTCGACCGAGCAACTTGCCGCCGGCTACGTGAAGGTGCACGTCACCGGCGGTGTCCTGTCGGCACAGACGCATCGCGCCGACTTCGGGCCCGCACTGCGCAAGCTGATCGATCGGGCCGGGACCAGCGGTTCCGGTTCGTGCTCGTCTTCGATGGGAGGAGCGTGCCCGCCGCCGACGACCACGGTTGACCCATCGGGTGACCACGCCGGCTCGGTCGACTTCGCGAAGGTTCGCCCGCTCGATGCCGAGCCGTTCGTCGTCGTGATCCGGCGCGATGGCAACTGGTATGTGAGTCCCGCGTACACGGCGCTCGAGTACGCGCGGATCGCAAACGATCTGCCCGCGCCCGATTACGGCTCGGGCCTCGCC
>JAODBJ010000214.1 GCA_025463905.1 Actinomycetes bacterium | reverse complement strand
ACCGGTCCGGGTAGAGCAAGCCGTGCACCGGGTGCTGCCAGCGCACGAGAGTCTCGATCGCTTCGGTCCGGCCGTCCGACAGGGTCGCCTTCGGCTGGTAGTGCAAGACGAGCTGGTCGGCGGCGATCGCGTGGTTTAGTTCGGCGACCAGCGCGAGGTCGGCCGCTTCGTACTGATCCTGCTCGCGGTCGTAGCGAACCACGCCATGGTGTTGCGCCTTCGCCACATACATCGCAACGTCTGCCCGTTGCATCAACTCGTCGACGTCAACCCCATCTTCGGGCGCGACCGCGTACCCGATGCTGGCTTCGATCGACAGCGGCAGACCGCTTACTTCAACCTCGGCGTAGATAGTCGCTCGCAACTGCGCGAGCACCGCGGCCACGTCGTCGTTCCCGCACAACATCACACCGAACTCGTCGCCACCGAGGCGCGCGACCGTGTCACTCGGGCAAACGTTCCGGGCGAGGCGTCCCGCGATTTCGGTGAGGAGGAGATCGCCGTTGTGGTGGCCCAGCGTGTCGTTCACTTGCTTGAACCGGTCGAGGTCGATGATCGCGATCGCGACGGGCGGTCCGCCGGATGCTGCTGCGGCGAGCGCGGTCTGCGCCCGCTGATGGAACCATGTGCGGTTCGGGAGTTCGGTGAGCGTGTCGTACTGAGCGAGGAACGCGTTGCGAGCCACCTCGCGTCGAAGACCCTTGCTCACCGATGCCGAGATGAGGAACAGCACCACGTACAACGCACCGAGCCCCAACGCGAGATCGCGCGACAGATGATGGAGCCCGCGGTTCACCTCGGCCTGAATTGGCCCGTACGGCAGGTACAACTCGAGCACACCGGTGCGATGCACTCCACCACCAGTCAGCGGCATGTACACCTCGACCGCCGAAACACCTCGCGAGCCCTTGTCGTTGGCGTCGCTGTTCATGCGGGTGACCTGGACCTCGGTGGTGCCGTGGGCGGCGTCGATCACCGTCTCCTCGACCTCGCCGCCGAAGCCCGAACCGTCGTCGGAGAAAACGACCTCACCGGCGAGATCCCGCAAACGCATCCGCAACACGGTGTGGGTATCCACGGCCCGGACGACGAGGCGCCGGAGGTCGGCCTGCTCACGCGGGAGCAGGCCCTCGACCAGTGGGTGGTCCGCGAGGAGCGGCTCAACCGCGGTTTGTGCAAAGAGGGTCGCCTGCGCACGCGCCTCGGCGACGCCACGGCGACGCGCCTCACCGCGGTAGCTCGCTGCGAGAGCGCCACCGAGTACCAGCACCGGGAGCAGGCTGAACGCCGCGTGCACGACGAACAACCGACCCGTGCCGCGAGCCGACCTTGTCTTCTCCACTTACGGTTGCTTCGACCCGGGCGCCGAGCGACTTAATGGCCTTAGAGGCCGCTCAGCCCCCGATCGAGGACGCTGCCGCGGCTGCCTTCAGGGCTTTGCCATCGACAGTGAGCACGAAGCCGGCGTTGACGGCCGCGTCCGTCGCGGCGTCGAACTTCGTCACGTACACCTCGTGGCGGGGGTACAACGTCGCCAGTTGCGCGGCGTCGAACGACTGCGTGCGGCCGAACAGGGCGCAGAACGACTGGAACAGCGGCGGTGCGTCGGGGGTGGGAGGGTTCGGGACGCCGTCGATACGAGCGATCGGCACCTGCAATTCGGGCAACCGGATGCCACCCCTCGCGTTGCCGTATTTGTCCCGCACCACTGGGTCGGGGCCGGTCGGCGGCGATTGCAGCATGATCCTTCCCGCGATCGATGGCGTGCTCCCGGTGCGCACCCAGAGATCGAGCTTCACGGCCGCCGCGCTCACAACGGCCCATGTGTTGGCGGAGTTGAATCGGTACACGCACAAACTCCCGGGAGTCGTCGGTGACGACGGGAAGGCGCGGGCCAGCGTGTGCTCGTCGGCGTGGGACCCCCCTGCCACTTCCCACAACCGGAAGTGGGTGTCGTCGGGCTGGCGAACCGGCGCCGAGTGCAAGACGATGACGTCGCCCTCGGTCTGCACGTCGATGATCCGCGCCGCCTGATCGGTGCGCATCACCGGAGCGGGCGGCATGGCGGTTCCGGCCGACAACGACGCCGCACCGCTCCCACGTGAGTAGAGGAGGAAACCGTCGAAGGTGTGCGACAGCGGCTGCACCGCGTTGACGTACGTGACCATCCGGAACGCGGACTGCGACTCACCCGTCGCGAGCACGCGCTGCGCGTGCAAGCCGTCGAGAGGGTCGATTCCGATGCGGGAACGGATCACGCTCCCCGCTTGCGAAAAGATGTCGTAGGAGTAGTCGTCGCCGGGCGTGTGCAACGACCCGTAACGCGCGGGGTTGCCGTTGCGCAACGCATCGATTCCGACCCGCTGCGCGCTTACGCCGACCCATGCATACCCCGCACGCAACAACGCGGCGTTTGCCGCGCCGAACGTCGGGTCGATGTCGGCGCCGGCACTCACGTTCATCCACTCGACAATGACCGTCCCGTTGAACCGGGCGGGATCAGTCGGGCGACGAACGATGAGGCGCGTGCGGAATTGCGCGCTCGTGCTGGGGGTGACCGACCAATGACCGTCGTTGCCCAATGCGCCGACCGCGGCGTAGGCGTGCGCGACACCGTCGAGGAAGTATTCGTGCTCGACGTACCCGCGCGCCCCGAGGCTCGGATCGACCGTCCCGGGCGAGAGCGGTCCGCTGACACAGCCACCGGCAATCAACGCGACCACCACCGCGCAGGCCGGTAGTGCACTGCGTCGGAGCATCGACCGAAATCCCATGACCAGACCTCCCCCGCCGCACCGCCAGAAGTGCGTGCGGACGAGCAAAGCTACGCGGTTCGCGTACCTCGCGCCTGGGCTCAGGCCGGCTCTGCGGAAGCGACGACCTTGAACTGGCCGACCACCTCGCGCAGCGCGGCGGCTTCCTCCGACAGTTGCGTTGCGTCGGCTCGCAGCGCGTCGGTATCGCCGTTCGTCTCGTGGGCGAGGCGCGCCACGGCATCGACCGCGGCGCTGATGTCTCGGCTGCGGGCCACGATCATGTCGAGCGTTGCGGTGATCTGCGACGTCGTCGCGGCTTGTTCTTCCACCGCCGACGAGATCGTCGCCTGGTGCTGATCGACTTGGGTCACGACGTCGCTGATGCGACCGATCGCGTCGACCGCGCCGGCCGAACCAGCCTGGATGCCATCGACGCGTTCACGAATCTTGTCCGTCGCTTCTTGCGTCCCTCTCGCCAGACCCTTCACTTCACCGGCGACGATCGC
This sequence comes from Actinomycetes bacterium, assembly GCA_025463905.1. GTDB lineage: Bacteria > Actinomycetota > Acidimicrobiia > IMCC26256 > PALSA-610 > JAODBJ01. The sequence goes on along the minus strand of JAODBJ010000214.1, from coordinate 3,634 downwards.
AAACCCCTTGCCGGCCTCGCCGGCCCGAGCGGCCTCGATAGTGGCGTTCAACGCGAGGAGGTTCGTCTGCGACGCGATCGCGGAGATCAGACCGACGACCTCGTTGATCTCCTCCGACGACGATGTGAGGCCGTCGACGCCTTCCTGAGCGTCTCTCGTCGCGGTCACAGCATGGGTCGCGATTGTCGACGCCTCGTTGGTGCTGCTCGCGATCTGCGATATCGACGCGGCAAGTTCGGTGGTGCCCAACGACACCGCCCGCACGTCTTCCTCGACCACCGACGCGGCCTCCGCCGAGAGCGACGCCTGTTCCGCGGTGTTCGTAGCGGCGAGCGCGATTCGATTCGTCGCGTCGGCAACCGATTCCGCGGTGCCGGCAACTGCGGCCGCGCGGTCGGCGAGGGTCGTGACCGCGGTGGCGACATGACGTTGCATCCGGCCGATGGCGCGGCCCGTCGCACCAAGTTCGTCGCGAGTGTCGATGTCGGCATCGCCCGTGAAGTCGCCGGTACCGGCGGCTTCGAGGACCGACAGGAGGCGGCCGACGGATGCGCGAACCGACAGCATCATTCCCGCGAAGAGGTAACCGCCGAACAACAAGCCGACGCCGAACACGAGGTACACGCGGTGCTCCTGGGCGCGGAAACGCCCTATCCGCTGGCCGAGCAGGTGATCGAGGGCCGGCACACCGGCAGCAACCAGCGCAGATCCGTGCTGCGTCACCTTCGCGTCGAGTTCGCGCAGCCGCACGTCGTCGCCGTTCCCTTGCACGGCCGATCCCAGCACGCGCAAGAACTCGGTCGTCGTGGCGTCGAGCGCCGAACGCGTCGGCTGCACGGCCGCCTTTAATCCGCCCCAACCGGTCGCCGTGTACGCGCCGTCGTACTCACCGTCGATCACCGTGAGCGGGGTGGAAATGTTGCCGCTGTAGATCGCGAGCTGGGTGAGTTGTTGCTGCGGGTTGTCGATCTGTGCCTTCGCAACCAGGGTCGCAAGCGCGGCCGCTTGGCCGACATTGTCCATCACGAGCAGCGCGCGGTTCGTGTTCGTGTCCATCATGTTGTACGTGTCGAGGGCGGGGTCGAGCACGAGGGTGGAACCCGCCGACACCTGCTGGACATCGGCGTACAACGCAGCCGTCGCTGCGTTCCATGCCGCGAACGCCTTGGCGGGCGCGCCGCTGGTGGCGAGCGCGTCGGACAGCGCGGTCTTTGCGTCTGTCCACGTCTTCGTGTTCCCGTACTCGCCCTGGTACCGCGTGACGACCGCATCGACCGCGCGAACCGCCGATTGCAACTGGTCGCGGAGCGGGCCGACGCCGTTGCCTTGCACGACGGCTGCTCGTGCTTGCACCTCGGTCGCGAAGAGCTTCACGGCTTCCACCATGTAGCGGTCGCCGTGCACCTCACGGACCGCGATGCGCACGTTGTATTCCTTGGCGTTCCGGAACGACCACGTCGCCCATCCGAGCGGCACCAAGAGCATGCACGCCAACACGACGAACTTGGTGGCCAGGCTGAGCCGGCTCATAAACCGCTCAGCGGGCGCGAACAACGTACGCATGCCGCCCTTTCTCTAACAGGCTCCGCCCTCATCGGCACCGAGAGAATGTGCGCAAGAGAATTGGGCGAAGTACAGGCCACGTTTGGGTTACAGAGCTGGACGTTGGGTGGACGCACGCCGACTTGTCATGTATCTATTGCGCCGTGATGAGGCGTATGTCGGTGCGGGAAACCGGCTTCGCCACGGGCTCATGACGACGGCCGACTTCGATGCCACGCTGCGCGGCGCGCAAGCCGGCGACGAAGAGTGCTTCGCCGCGATCTGGCGCGAACACCAGCCGGCGCTCCTGCGCTACCTGCGAGTTATGAGCGGGACCGCCGGGGAGGACCTCACGAGTGACACCTGGCTACAGGTCGTGCGCACGTTGCGCACGTTCTCGGGCAACGAGCAGTCCTTCCGCGGCTGGCTCTTCACGGTCGGTCGGAATCGCTACATCGACTGGTACCGGCGCCAATCTCGCCGCGGCGAGGTGATCGCCGATGTCGAAGCGCTCGACCGGCCTTCCACCAGGGACGACCCCGTCGCGACGGTCGAAGAACGAATGTCGACCGAAAGGGCGCTCGCACTGATCGCCACCCTGCCGCCCGACCAGGCCGAAGCGGTGATGCTGCGCGTCATCGCAGAACTCGATGTGGGCACTGTGGCACTGATCATGGGCCGACCGCCGGGAACCGTGCGCGTCCTCGCGCACCGCGGCTTGCGGCGCCTCTCGCAGCAGATCCCGAGCCAGACCCCGGACGGACCCGACCCCTCGAAACCCGAACCCGAAGGCTTGGCGGTGTAACAGACTGTGGCCGCAAGACGTTGGACTGATCGAATGCATCTGGAAGACGCCACGAGCGCCGGGCTCGCGACCTGGCCCGAGTCCGACGCGGACCCCGACGACGACACCGTGGTCGACCCGCGCGACGAAGGGCTCATGCTTGTCGTGCGCGCCGCCCAGGCGCCGCCGCGGCCGGAAGAGTTCTCGGGCGAAGACGCCGCGCGCGCGGCATTCCGCTCAGCGTCGGCGTCCTGGGACCGGCGCGGGCGTCGCCGCCGGCATGTCGCCCGCGTCGCGGTGGCGACCACCGCGCTGAGCGGGTTGCTCGTCGGCACCGCCGGCCTCGCCGCCGCGTCCGACCTACTTCCCAGCGGCGCGACCAGCGTCGTCGTGCACTTGTTCCGTCACGTGGGCGTCGACGTTGCGCCCGCCACCACTCCGGCGCCGGCGGTCACGCCGCCCCCGTTGCGCCTGCAAGCGACCGAGGGTCGACCGCAGGGGACCAACCGCGGGCCGAAGTCCTCGGCGTCCGGTCCTTCGGCGTCGGCCGCAACCACGGCTCCCGGCCCTGGCGCCGAGAAGCACGCCGCTCCGAGTACGCCGGCGGCGTCAGCGCCCGGCGCCAAGAACCCCGGCGTCCCCGGTCCTCCCGCGGGTCGTCCCGCAGGTCGTGGCGGCGGTGGTGGCGGAGGCGGCCACGGAACTCCCGCCGCAGGCGGTGGCCCGCCGCCCGGTGGCGGCAATGGCGGCGGGAACGGCGGGGGCCCGCCCCCGAATCCCGGCCAGGGCGGCGGCCCGCCGCCCGGCGGCGGCAAGGGCGGTGGCAAGGGCGGTGGGAAGCACCACCACCACGGTCACCACGGCGGCGGCGGTACGACGACCACCACAACGACGCCCAGCACGACGACCGCCCCAACGACCGTCGCACCGACAACGACAACTACGACGCTGCCGTAGCTGCGCGTCGCCGGCCCGCGCTCAGCAGAGGGTCGCCGGCGCGCTCAGCAGGCCGTGGTACGAGTACTTGTGGTTCTGTTGGGTTGAAGGCGATGCGCGGGTGAACCACGAAATCCCTGCGATGTCGCTCGGGTGCCACTTGAGGTTCTGCGCCTTGAAGACGTACGCGGGGATCGGAAGCGCTTCGATCGCGTCGCCTCCCTCGAGCAGGTTGGAAAAGCAGGCGCCGCTACCCGGCTGCGCCCACCGCGGCACGACGTTGTTCACGTAGGGGTCGTCGGCCCACTCGGTGATCTCGTGCGACATGGAGTACATGTCGGCGATTGCCTTCTTGCCGTTGCCCTTGCCGGC
>JAODBJ010000210.1 GCA_025463905.1 Actinomycetes bacterium | reverse complement strand
CGGCGAGCACTCCCAACTCGGGTGGCGGCGTGCCGAGCGTTGGGGTGACGAGCAGATCGAAGTTTTGCCACCACGAAGCGATGCGCCGGCACACGACCTGCATGTCGTTCAGCGCGTTCATGAACCCAACCGCGCTCACGGTGCGGCCGCGTTCCGCGAGGAACCAGGTGATCGGTTCGACATCGGCTTCGCCGAGATCGCGACCGAGCGTCTTGCCCCATCGATCGAGCGCGAACGCTGCGTTCGCCGACCACACCGCGAGGAACGTCTCGAAGCGTGACGGGTCGTCGAACCCTTCGGGCGCGCTCACCTCAATGTGATGGCCGAGCTCAATGAGCGTGTGAGCCGCATAGTTCGCGGCCGCAATGCAATCGGGGTGAACCGATTCGCCGGTGCCGGGCGCGGTGGTCATCACGCCCACGCGCAGCGGCGCTTGCGGCGCGCCTACTTCGTCGGCGTAGGGCCGCAGCGGCGGTGGAGCGACCAGCGGATCGCCGGGTTCCTCACCGGCCGCGACGTCGAGGAGCGCGGCGGCGTCGCGCACCGTGCGGGTCACTGCGAACTGCACGCTCAAGAAACGGTTCAGCTCACCGAGCGCGGGCCCGAGCGACACTCGTCCGCGCGAAGTCTTCAAGCCCACCAGGCCGCACGCGCTCGCCGGAATGCGGATCGAACCGCCGCCGTCGCTCGCGTGCGCGACCGGGGTGAGCCCGGCTGCAACCGCCGCGGCGGAACCGCCGCTCGAACCGCCCGGCGTTCGGGTGATGTCCCACGGGTTACGCGTGGCACCGAATGAGACCGGCTCGGTGGTCGCGGTCAACCCCAGCTCGGGCGTGTTGGTGCGGCCGATCACCACGAAGCCCGCGTCGCGGTAGCGACGCACGAGATGGCTGTCGGCGTTCGCGACGACGTGCGCATCTTTCGCCGCTCGCATGCCGTCGTACGACGGCTCGCCGGCCATCGTGCACGCGAGGTCCTTGATGAGGAAGGGAACTCCGCGGAACGGGCCATCTCGAGCACCGGCGTCGGCTTCGACCCGCGCGGCGTCGAACCGTTCGGTGATCACCGCATTCAGCGTTGGGTTCAGTCGCTCGACGCGCGCGATCGCCGCGTCGACGAGTTCGCGCGGCGACACCTCGCCACTGCGTACGAGCGCCGCTTGGGCGGTGGCGTCGAGCGCAGCGAGCGGGTCGAGAGGGTCGAGCGTGGCTACTTCGTCGGCATCCATCGGATCTACGCGTGTACCGGCGGGCGGCGCTGCGACCACGGCTCCGCCTGCTCGCATTGCGCCGCGACCCGTAACAGCAGGTCTTCGCGACCGTACGCGGCGACGAGTTGGGTGCCGATCGGCAGGCCTTGCGCGTTCCACTGCAACGGCAACGAGATCGCCGGCTGGCCGGTCACGTTGAACGGCGGCGTGAACGGCACGAACGCCGCCGCGCGGATGTACCCGAGGATCGGTTCTTCGGGTGTGTTGAACGTGCCGAGCGGTACCGGCACTTCGCCGAGGGTCGGGGTGAGGAGCAGATCGTGCTCTTCCCACCACGGCGCCATTGCGGAGGTGAAGTCGTTCACCGCGTGGTAGGCCTCGAGCAGTTGAAGTGCGGTGGTGGACCGGCCCATCTCCGCGAGCGTCCACGTGAGCGGTTCGACGTCGTCGGCGGTGATGTCTCGCCCGACGCGTATCTCCCAGTAACGCAGGTTGTACAGCAACGTCGCCGACCACAGCGCCGTGAAGGCTTCCACCAACGACGGATCGTTGAACGCCTTCGGGAAATCGTGATCCACGTCGTGGCCGAGCGACTCGAGGACCTTCGCTGTGTTGTCGGTTGCGGTCACACAGTCGCGATCAATCGGACCGGTGCCGAGCGGGTTGTCGGTCATCACACCGATACGCAGCCGGCCCGGATCGGCGCCCACTTCTTCGGTGAACGGACGGGTAGGCGCCGGTGCGATCACGGTGTCGCCGGGAAACGGGCGCCACACCGCGTCGAGCACGCCGGCCGTGTCGCGCACGGTGCGGCTCACGCACAGTTCGACGTTCAACAGCGCCGACAACTCGTCGAAGTCGGGTCCCATCGACGTACGCCCGCGCGACGGCTTCAACCCCACGAGCCCGCAGCAGCTCGCCGGGATGCGGATGGAACCGCCGCCGTCGTTCGCGTGGGCGACCGGAACGATGCCGGAGGCCACCGACGCGGCCGATCCGCCGCTCGAACCGCCGGTCGTGCGGGTGGTGTCCCACGGGTTGCGCGTCGCACCGTGCACGAGCGGCTCCGTGGTGGGAACGATGCCGAGCTCCGGTGTATTCGTGCGTCCGATACACACGAACCCAGCTTCGAGATAACGCGTGGCCAGGTTGTCGGTGTGCTGCGAGTGCCAGTCCGCGTCCTTCAAGAACTTCATGCCCTCGTGGTACGGGTCGCCCTCGACCGCACACAGCAGGTCTTTGAACACGATCGGGACGCCACGGAACGGACCGTCGGGAAGATTGCCCCGCGCCCGTTCTCGCGCCTGGTCGTAGAGCGGGTGGATGATCGCGTTCAGCTCGCCGTTCACGCGTTCGGCACGCGCGATCGCGGCCTCGACCAGCTCGAGCGGCGAAACCTCTTTGCGGCGGACGAGGTCGGCCTGGGCAGTGGCGTCGAGGAGCGCAAGGTCGTCGGTATCGGGCATGCGGGCACGGTATGGCGGCGCGGGAGTTGGCGTCCAGCAGCGGAAAGTAGCCTCGCGCGAATGGCCGGGGTCGCTACCTCACTCCTCGGGATCTCCCTGCTCGCCGGTTCGAAACTCGGGAGACTCTCCAGCGCCGCGCGCGACAACCCGTTCCTGCTCTGGAACACGGTGCTCGCGTTGGTGCCACTCGGCTTGGCGGGGCTGCTCTTCCGCGACCACGTGCGAACGAGCGCAGGCTGGTGGGCCGGGCTCGTCGCGTGGCTGCTGTTCCTGCCCAACGCGCCGTACGTACTTACCGATTCGGTGCACCTCCTCGACGACATCCGTACGTCGTCGAACTGGACCGTCTATTTCGGCCTGCTCCCGGTGTACGGCGCGTTTTTCGTGGTCGGCTTCACGTCCTACGTGCTGTGCATGCGGATGCTCCGGCGGTTCCTGCTGACGCGCGTGGTCGGTGCTCGCGTCGTGAGGATTGAGTTCGCCGTGCACGCGTTGTGCGCGGTGGGGATGTACCTCGGTCGGTTCGTGCGTCTCAACAGCTGGGACGTCGTGGCCGCGCCGGCCACGGTCACCGCCACGCTCGACGACCTCGCGCGCCGGTTTCCGCTCGCGATCATGTTGATGACCTTTGTTCTTCTCACCGTGGGCACGTTCTCCGTGAACGCGGTGATCGACGCGGGCACCGAAGCCGGCGCGCGCGTCGTCGCCAGCATCGGGCGCGCAACCCCTCGCAAGCGCGCCTGAGCGACGCGGCCGAGCGCGCTACCAGCCGCGGAGGTCGACGTTCCAGGTGTCGATGAGTTCGGCTCCCGGTTCGGCCCCACTCGCAAGCTGCATGCGCTCGTGGTACGCGACGCTCGGGTCGACGTGCGCCGGCCACACCCGCACCACATCTCCCACGCGCACCGAATTGCGAGTTCGGAACGTGATGTGTTCGTCGCTCACGAGCAGCACCTGCGCGTCGTCCATGGTCGGATTGCCGTGGTCCATGCCGAACGCCTTCAACCCGCAGTCGGCGACGGCGTAACCACTCGACACGCTGATCACGGTTGAGAGCACATACAAAGCGGTGCGGAACTCCGGGATGATCGGGCCGTACGCCACGTCCATCAGCGCGTACGAACCAGCCTGGATCTCGGTGGCCCACCGGTTGAGGTCGTAGCTACCCGTCGCGCCGGCCGACACGATCGGCCCTCCCACCTTCTCGTGGGCTGCGAGCAGCAACTGCATCGCTTGTTCGGTCGCGTTCGTACGTTCCTCGCGTTCGGAGAACGCGTAGATGTGGCCCTCATAACCCATCACGCCACGCACGTCGAGCCCGCGACCACGAGCAAGGTCGGCAAGGCGACCCGCGTCGTCGGGCTCACACCCGCAGCGTGGCAGGCCGACATTCACATCGATGAGCACTTCGCGGATGCCGTTCGCGGCGGCCGCGGCGATTGTTTCGTCGGAGTCGACGGCCACCGTCACGCGGCCACCACACTCCGCCATTGCGCGCAGCCGGGACCCGTCGATCGTCTCGTTCGCGAGGAGCAGATCGTCGCCCAGCCCCGCGGCCGTCATGCCGATCACCTCGCGCGGTGTCGCGCACGTGAAGTTGTGATGGCCGGCGTCGGCCTGTCGCTGCGCGAGCGCGGTGCATTTGTGCGCCTTGACGTGCGGCCGCAGACGTGGGCCGGGAAGCGCGGCGGCCATCGTGGCGAGGTTGGCGTCGAGCGACGGACCGTCGACGACAAGGGCGGGCGTCGGGAGATCGGAGATCAGCATTGGGCTGCGATGATGGCAGATATGCCCGCTGAAGATCGTCCGCCCATCGACCGCAAGTTCCACACCCACGAACTGCCTGCGACGCCGCAGCGCGAGTACCTGATCCCGGCGACGCATTGGGTGGAAGCACCGAACGAGGTGTTGCACCTCGGCGACGACCTCGGCGTGAACCTCGTCGCGTACCTGCGGCGTATCCACGGCTATCTGCTGTGGCGTGCCGGGCCCGCAGTGCACGCCGACGCGCGTTACATGGCGATCAACGCCGACGACTTCGGCGACCGTTGGACATTCCGGTTGTTCCCCGACGGCACCGGCGAAGGCGCCGCGCCCGGCGGCACAACCCACACGCGCTTCCGCACCTGGAAAGAAGCCCTCCGCGACGCGTAACCCCATGCGCACGCCCCCGGTTGACGGGTCAGTCGCGGAGGAAGCGGCGGAGGGCTTTGCCGCCGTTGCTGCGCGGGATTTCGTTGACGACACGTAGCTCGTGCGGCAAGTCGGCGGCGCGTAATTGGTCGCGAGCGAACGCGCGGAGCGCGTCGAGCGTCGGCGTGTCGGCGGCGTCGGCCGGAACCACGATGGCGACGACGCGCTCGCCCCATTCGTCGTCGGGGGCACCGATCACGCATACGTCGGCGACGCCCGGGTGCGTGGCGAGTACGGCCTCGACGCGCGTCGGACTCACGTTCACACCGCCGCTGATGATGAGATCTTTCTTCCTGTCGACAACGCGCACGACGCCGTCGGTGATCGTGGCGACATCGCCGGTGCGGAGCCACCCGTCGCCGTCGAGCGCGGCCGCGGTGTCGCCGGGTGCGAACCGATAGCCGCGCATGACCATCGCGCCCCGCACGAGGAGTTCGCCGTCGGCCGCGACACGCATTTCGGCACCGCGGATCGGCACGCCGTCGAGCGCGCAGCCACCCCATGTTTCCGTGAGGCCGTACGCGTCCACCACCGTCGCGCCCGTTGCCTCCGCGCGTGCTCGCAGCGACGGTGGGCACGGCGAACCACCGAGCACGAGACGGCGGTACTCGTGCAGCGGCGCGCCCGCATCGAGGAGACGTCGCAGGGTGGTGGGTACCAGCGACACGATCGAAGTGCCTTCGTCGCGCGGCGAACGCGCGACGGCGTCGAGATCGAAGTGTGCGTGCGCAGTCCAGGCAACGCCGGTTACCCACGCGCGAGCGATGATCGCGAGCCCGGCCACGTGGTGGAGTGGCAGGCACGCAAGCCAGCGATCGGCGGCCGTCGCGCCGAGGCCGTCGCTATAGCCCCTGCCCATCACCTCGAGGCCGGCACGCGTCAGCTCGACGCCCTTCGGGACGCCGGTGGTCCCCGACGTCACCATCACCGCGGCGACGTCGTTGCCGACGGGTACGCCGTGCGCCAGCACGCGTCGCTTGCCGTCGGTCTCGATCAGGTGCGTCGGCCGGAGCCGCTCGAGCAACTCGAGGCCTGCGGTTTCGGGCACGCCCGGGTCGATCGGCCAGATCGCCTCGCCCGCCTCCCAGGCCGCGATCGCGGCCTCTGCCACCGGCGCGCCGCGCCCCACCACTGCGACCAATGCCGCTTCGTCGCGCTCAGGCACCGCGCACTACCTTGGGAGTGTTCACTCCCAACATCGTCTTCCCAGGATGACTTCGCTCATGAACGCCAGCCCTCGCACCATCCGAACGGGCGCCGACTGGAAGCCCGGCCGCGCGGCAGCCGGAGCCGACCGTCAGGGAGGCGAAGGCGTGAGCGCCAATGGACATGGAAGTGCCTTTACCGACTTCACCGACGTCCGCTACGAGACGGCGGAGGGTATCGCCAAGATCACGATCTGCCGGCCCGAGGTTCGCAACGCCTTCCGGCCCCGCACACTGTTCGAACTGCGCGACGCCTTCGAAATGGCGCGCGACGACCCGACGATCGGCGTGATCATTTTCACCGGCGAAGGCCCCGACGCGTTCTGTTCCGGCGGCGACCAGCGCGTGCGCGGCGACGACGGCTACCGCGACGACAAGGGGATCGGTCGACTCAACGTGCTCGACCTGCAAGTGCAGATCCGCCGGTGCCCGAAACCCGTCGTCGCGATGGTGGCCGGGTACGCGATCGGCGGCGGTCACGTGCTGCACGTCGTGTGCGACCTCACTATCGCGGCCGACAATGCGCGCTTCGGTCAGACCGGCCCGCGCGTCGGCTCGTTCGACGGTGGTTACGGCTCGGGTCTGCTCGCGCGCAGCGTCGGGCAGAAGAAGGCGCGCGAGATCTGGTTCCTCTGTGACCAGTACGACGCGCAAGCGGCGCTCGACATGGGCCTCGTCAACAAAGTCGTACCGCTCGAGGAACTCGAAATCGAAACGGTCGAGTGGTGCCGGCGCATGCTCTCGCACAGCCCGCTCGCGCTGCGGATGATCAAGGCGTCGATGAACGCGGCCGACGACGGTCTTGCCGGCATCCAGCAACTTGCCGGCGACGCAACCTTGCTCTACTACATGACCGAAGAGGCCCAAGAGGGTCGCAACGCGTACGTCGAGAAACGCGCGCCCGACTTCGACCAGTTCCCCAAGCGACCGTGACGCTGCCGTCGCTTATTGCTCTCACTGCGGGGTGGGCAACGCGGTGACGTCGCCCCACCTCTGGTACCAGGGCGCGCGACCGCGGACGCTCGGTGCCGCGATTGCGCCCGTGCTCGTCGGCACTGCCGCGGCTTCGCTCGGCGGGCCGATCATCTGGTGGCGGTTCACGGCCGCACTCGTGGTCGCGATCGCGTTGCAGATCGGTGTGAACTACGCCAACGACTACTCCGATGGCATCCGGGGCACCGACGCCGAGCGCCGCGGACCGGTGCGCCTCACCGCAACCGGGCTCGCAACACCTGGGGCCGTGCGGAACGCGGCGCTCGTTTCGTTCGGGGTTGCGGCAGTAGTCGGTGGCGCGTTGTCGCTGGTGGTGAACCCGTGGCTGTTGCTGATCGGTGCGTGTTCGATCGCGGCCGCCGCGCTCTACACTGGGGGCCCGAAGCCCTACGGCTACAGCGGCTTCGGCGAGGTTGCGGTGCTCGTGTTCTTCGGATTCGTCGCCACCGCCGGGTCGGCGTACGTGCAGCACAAACACGTACCGGCGGAGGCATGGTGGGGTGCGCTCGCAGTCGGCCTCATTGCGTGTGCGTTGCTGCTCGTGAACAACCTGCGCGACGTCGACACCGACCGAGTTACCGGCAAGCGAACGCTCGCGGTGCGCGTCGGCAAAGCCGCGACCCAAGATCTCTACACGTTGTGCATCGTGGGCGCGCTCGTCGCCAC
>JAODBJ010000191.1 GCA_025463905.1 Actinomycetes bacterium | reverse complement strand
GTCGGGTGGCAAGAGGAACCGTTCGGCGGACGCCCGGTGTACGTGATGCCGAACACGAGTGGCTTGAACGCTCGCGTCCCCCTCGCGGCATTTGCTCGCCATGTGGCGAGCGCGTCGGCCCCGCGGGGCTAGGGTCCAAATGCCGCCCATGTCACTTCCCTTCTCGTTCGATCATTCGCCCGACATCGCTCGCGCCACGGAGCGTCTGGCCGCGCATTTGCCGCCTCCGCTCGCGCCTCTCGCGCGCGTCGCGTACAACTACCGGTGGTCGTGGACTCCGGGAGCTCGCGAGACCTTCCGCGCCATCGATCCGGCCCGATGGGAGCGGGTCGGTGGGAACCCGGTGCGCCTCCTCACTGAAGCCGACTCCGACGCGATAGATCGCGCCGCGCTCGACCCGGCGATGGTTCGCCAGGTCGAGGCGTTGGTGAGCATCGTCGACGCCGATCTGGCGCGGCCGGTCGGCGGACCGATATCGCGCGAACGCCCGGCCGCGTTCATGTGCGCGGAGTTCGGCGTGGACGCGTCGCTGCCGATCTACGCGGGTGGCCTCGGCGTGCTCGCCGGCGACATCCTGAAGGAAGCCTCCGACCAGGCGCTCGCCATGGTCGGCGTCGGGTTGCTCTACCGCCGTGGCTACTTCCGCCAGCGCGTCGATACCAACGGGCTGCAACACGAGTACTGGATCGACGTCGACCCCGACCGCCTTCCGGCCGCGCGCGTATGCATCGACGACAAGCCGTTCGTGGTGCACGTGCCGGTGTTCGGACGCCAGGTCGCGGCGCAGGTCTGGCGAGTTGATGTCGGCCGGGTACCGCTGCTCCTGCTCGATACCGACCTGCCCGAGAACGAACCCGTCGACCGCTGGATCACCGCCCGCCTCTACGACGGCGACTCCGGGATCCGCCTCGCTCAGTACGCGGTGCTCGGCCGAGGCGGCATCCGGGCGTTGCACGGTCTCGGCATCACACCGTCGATCGTGCACCTCAACGAAGGCCATCCGGCGCTCGCGTTGCTCGAACTCACCGCCCAACGAGTAAGTGCCGGCGCGAGCTTCGACGAAGCCTTCGCCGAAACCCGCCAGCAGGTGGTGTTCACGACGCACACACCGGTGCCAGCCGGCAACGAGACGTACCCGGCGTCGCAGTTCCTCGGCGTGGTCGCTGACCTCGCCGCGGACCTCGGCATCGACAACCGGCGTTTGCTGGGCCTCGGGCGCATCGATCCCGACGACGAGGAAGAACCGTGCGGAATGACGGCACTCGCGATCCGCGGTGCCCGCAGTACCAACGGCGTGAGTGCCCGCCACGGCGAGGTGTCGCGTCGCATGTGGCGGTCGCTGTTCCCGAGCAAACCCGATGGAGCGACACCGATCACCCACGTGACCAACGGCGTCCACGCTCCGACGTGGATCGGTACGCCCTTACGATTCCTGCTCGACCGGTACCTGGGCGACGGGTGGACGGCACATGCCTCCGACCCGAGCACGTGGGCCGCCATCGACAGCATCCCCGACGAAGAGCTGTGGGCGATGCGCGATGAGTTGCGGGCTCAGGTGGTTGAGCTTGCACGGGAACGCAGCGTCACCGATCGCCTCACACGCGGTGAGACCCTGAGCTATGTGGAATCGGCGGCTCGAACGTTTCGCGAGGACGTGCTCACCATCGGTTTCGCTCGCCGGATCGCCACCTACAAGCGACTGCACCTGCTCGCGTACGACCCGGAGCGCACTTTGCGCTTGCTCGGCGGCGACCAACCAGTGCAAGTACTGCTCGCCGGCAAGGCCCACCCGCGCGACGACGCCGCGAAAGGTGCACTGCAGAACCTGTTCGCGTTGCGCAACGCGCCCGAGATCGCAAGCCGCGTCGCGTTCCTCGAGGATTACGACATCGCACTCGCGCAGACCCTGGTGGCCGGCTGCGACGTGTGGGTGAACGTGCCTCGCCCCCCGATGGAGGCGAGCGGCACGAGCGGCATGAAGTCGGTGTTGAATGGCGGCTTGCAGGTCAGCGTGCTCGACGGCTGGTGGGCCGAAGCATGGGACGGCAGCAATGGTTGGGCGATCGATGGCGACACCGACGCCGACGAACTCGCGCAGGACGCGCGCCACGCGAACGCGCTGTACGAGTTGCTCGAGCACGAAGTGGTGCCGCAGTTCTACGACCGCGATGCCAACGGCATACCGCGGGCGTGGATTGCGCGCGTGAAGCGATCGCTGCGCACACTCGGCCCGCGGTTCTCGGCCACCCGCATGGTCGAGGACTACGTGCGCGACGTGTACAAGCCCTGAGGGATCAGCGCTGCGTGAGCTCGCGGCCCTTCTTGTCGAGGGTGTCGAGCGCATCGTGGAACGACGCCGAGAACGATTCGACGCCTTCGCGTTCGAGCGTGGCGGTGACATCGTCGAAGTCGACACCCGCCTCCGCCAGCGCCGCCATCACCTTGTGCGCGCCTTCGACATCTTCCATCACGGTGTTCGGCCGCAATCCGGTGTGGTCGCGGAGCACCTCGACCGATGCTTGCGCGAGCGTGTTCACGGTGTCGGGGCCGATCAACTCGTCGATATACAGGGTGGGGGAGTACGCCGGGTTCTTGGTCGACGTCGATGCCCACAGCGGCCGTTGCAAACGGGCGCTCTTCGCGGCGAGTGCCTCCCATCGCTCACCCGAGAAGCGGCGACGGAACTGCTCGTAGGCGAGCTTGGCGTTGGCCACCGCAGCCTTGCCGCGCAACGGGTGACCTTCGGGAAGGCGCCGGTCGGTTTCGGTATCGACCCGGCTCACGAAGAACGACGCCACGGACGCGACCGTCGAAGCATCGCCGCCGGCATGGGCGAAGCGTTCCAGCCCACGCAGGTAGGCGTCGATGACCTCGTCGTAACGAGCGAGGCTGAAGATCAAGGTGATGTTGATGTTGATACCGGCCGCGATCGAGTCCTCGATTGCGGGCAACCCTTCGCGCGTTGCGGGGATCTTGATCATCACATTCGGGCGGCCGAGCCGTTCGAAGAGATACGCGGCTTGCTGCGTGGTGCCGGGAGTGTCGTGCGCAAGATCCGGGTCGACCTCGATCGACACGAACCCGTCGCCACCCTTCGCGTCGTCGAAGACCGGCTGCAGGATGCCCGACGCGTGGGTGATGTCGTCGAGCACCAGCTCCCAGTACGCGTCCTTCGCGGCCACGCCGTCGCGAGCCAGGTCGGCGAGCTGCTCGTCGTAGTCGTTTCCGGCCGCCATCGCCTTCTCGAAGATGGTCGGGTTGGACGTGACGCCGCGGATGCCGTCTTCGTCGATGAGCGCGCGCAAGCCACCGCGCGCAAGCGCCCGGGTGAGGTTGTCGTACCAGGGCGACTGGCCGAACTCGAGCAGTTTCGCGATCGCACTCATGATGAGGCCTCCTGGTCACGCCGGCGTGCGTACAACTCGCGCGCACGCTGCGCGACGTTTTCGGGTGTGTAACCGAACTTTTCGAGCACGACCTTGCCGGGCGCCGACGCGCCGAAGTGGTCGATCGACAACGAATCGTCGGCGTAACGATCCCAGCCGAAGCTCGCGGCCGCCTCGACCGCGAAGGTCGCGACGCCGGCAGGCAGCACCTCAGCGCGGTACGCAGCGTCTTGCGCTTCGAACAGGTCCCAGCACGGCATCGACACGACCCGCACGCCGAGCCCCTCGGCCGCGAGGATGTCGCGCGCGCCCACGCATATCGACACTTCGGAACCGGTGCCGATCAGCACGAGGTCGAGGACGTCGTTCGCTTCGTCGGCCAGCACGTACGCACCGCGAGGGACACCCTGCGGTGCCCGCTCGGCGGTACCGGCGAGAACGGGCACGTTCTGGCGGGTGAGCAAGATCGCGCTCGGACCATCGCCCTCGATGTGCACGCGCCACGTGGCCGCGACTTCGTTGGGGTCGGCGGGGCGTAGCACCCGCATTTGCGGCATCGCTCGCATCGCCGCGATCTGCTCGATCGGTTGGTGGGTCGGGCCGTCTTCACCGAGGCCCACCGAATCGTGCGACCACACGAACGCCACCTTCGTGCGCGACAACGCGGCGAGGCGCACCGCGCCGCGCATGTAGTCGGAGAACACGAAGAAGGTGCCGACGAACGGCAGGGTGCCCGACATCGCAAGGCCGTTGGCGATTCCGCCCATCGCGTGCTCGCGCACGCCGAACGGCACGATGCGACCGCTTGCGTCGGCGTCGTCGATCGTGCGTGCGCCCTTCACCTTGGTGCCGGTATTGCCGGTGAGGTCGGCGCCGCCGCCTACGAGCCCGGGTACGAGATCGAAGATCGAGCTGAGCACTTCCTGGCTCGCGACCCGCGTTGCCGACGCGTCGGACCCGGCCGACCACACCGGCAGTTTGTCCTGCCAACCGGCGAGGCCGCGGCCCTGGAGGCACGCGTCGAACTCCTCCGCCTTCTGCGCCTCGTGCACGCCCAAGGTCTCGCGCCGGTGCAGCCATTCTTGGCGCGCACCACCGCTGCGCGTACCCGCGGCCCGGTAGAACTCGAGCACGTCGTCGGGCACCCAGAACTCTTCTTGGGGCATCTCGAGGATGTCTTTGACCGCCGCAATCTCCTTGGCGCCGAGCGCGTTCCCGTGCGCTTTCTCGCTGTCGGTGAGGTTGGGCGCCGGCCAACCGATGTGGCTGCGCAGCACCAGCAGCGTCGGGCGGTCGTCGACCGTCATGGCGTCGCGCAACGCCGCTTCGAGCGCGTCGACGTCGTTCGCGATCTCTCCGCACCGCACGACATTCCAGTTGTAGCCCTCGAAGCGCTTCACTGCGTCGTCGGTGAGCGTCAATTCGGTGCGGCCGTCGATCGTGATGTGGTTGTCGTCGTACACGAACACGAGCCGGTTCAACTTGAAGTGGCCGGCAAACGACGCGGCCTCGTGGCTGATGCCCTCCATGAGATCGCCGTCGCTGCAGATACCGAACACGTGGTGGTCGATGACGTCGATGCCGAATCGCTCACGCAGGTGCTTCTCGGCGAGCGCGATCCCCACCGCGTTCGCGAACCCTTGACCGAGCGGGCCGGTCGTGACCTCCACGCCGGGCGTGTGGTTGCGCTCCGGGTGGCCCGGTGTGCGCGAACCGAACTGGCGGAACTCGCGCAAGTCGTCGAGCTCCAGCCCGAAGCCGCAGAGGTAGAGCATCGAATACAGCAGCATCGACGCGTGACCGGCGGAGAGCACGAACCGGTCGCGGTCCGGCCAGTCGGGCTCGCTTGCGTCGTACTTCATGATCCGCGTGAACAACACGTGCGCCAACGGCGCCAGCGCCATCGGGGTACCGGGGTGACCCGAGTTCGCCCGCTCTACCGCGTCCATCGCCAGACCGCGAATGACGTTGATAGCGCGCTGTTCCAGTTGGCTCGTCACAAGGAGCCCCTTTCCGCCGGACGATCAGGTTAAACGGCAGGACTCACGAAACTCGGTTGTATGGCGAATGCGGTCGAGAAGGGTCTCAGCCGAGTCGAGAAGGATCTCAGTCGAGATGGGTCGTCGCGCCGAACACGACGAGGCTGGCAGTGAAGCCGTGGAGGAAGTTACGCCCGCCGACGGGACCGATCTCACCGGCACAAAACGCTCCCGCGAGGGGCACGGGGCCGAGCCGTTCTTCCACCACACCCGCATCGTGACCAGGTGTGCCGAACAGGTGGGTGCCGCGCCCGTTACAGGTGAAGAGCAACGCGCCGTCGCCCGACACGTTGCGCAGCAACACGCGCAGGTCTTCGTCGGCCGCGCTCGCATCGCGCACCTGGAACTGCACGGTTTGGCCGACGTCGACGAACTCGCCCACCGCCAGGCCGCCGGTGCGCTCGTCGGCGCCGAGCAGGTTGCGCACGAGGAAGTCGCCTCGGCCGAAATCGATCTGGTGCTCGTCGACCACAACGCCAACGTGAAGTCCGTTGCGTAGCAACATCCGTTCGTCGTCGGGGAGGGCGGCCGCGACCTCCTGCAACCGGCTGATCGCGCTCTGCCCAGCCAGTTCCGTGACGACGTTGCGTTCCGACTTCGTGACCGTAAACGGCTGGCCGATGGGACGGCAGCCCTGCGACACCACGGTGCGCACCGCGACATCGTCGTCGAGGAGCACCGCGACCGCGCCTTCCACCGTGACCCGGCCGTCGCACGTCAAACGGTTCCCGCCGAGGCCGGCTGCCGCCGACGCCAATCCGCCGACCACCGTGAGTCCCGGTACCTGTTCATTGCAGAGGCGCAGGAAGTCGGTGACGGGAAACGAGAAGGGGTCCGCGAGCAACAGCAATGTGCCGTGAT
Source organism: Actinomycetes bacterium (assembly GCA_025463905.1). GTDB lineage: Bacteria > Actinomycetota > Acidimicrobiia > IMCC26256 > PALSA-610 > JAODBJ01. Next base: position 21,842 of record JAODBJ010000191.1, on the reverse strand, counting down.
CGGGAAGCGCGTCGGGCCAACCGGTGATCGCGAAACCGTCGCCCGTTTCAACGGCCTGGAGCGAAAACGCCGACGCGTGCCCACCACCGAAGCTCGCGGCGAACACCGAGAGCGCGGGTTGTCCTTCCACCTCGCGGCCCGTTCCGGCCACTGCGCCGGCCGTCGCCCCGATGAACGCCTCGGGCTCGAGGAGCCGCGCCAGGCCCGACGCGATGTCTTCGAACGCACCCACATGATGGGGCGACGTGAAGCAGACGAGCAGATCGGGACGCTCACCGTCGAAGCGTTCGAGGATTTCGGCCGCAACCCCGCCGACCGCTTCCACCGGTATGGGGTGTACCGAGAGCGCGGCCGCGTACGTGTTCATTGCCTCGCGGCTTCGACCACTCTCAGCGCGGGATTGAGACGCTTTTCGTCCATCAGGGAAGGATCGTGAGCGGCACGGTGACGTGAGACTCGGTTTCGGGCACGACGCAGCGCGCCTCGATCGAGCAGGGCCCGGTCAATTCGAGTTCCGGCCTCACGAGTTGGCGGAAGAACTTGCCGGGCGGGTTGATGAACACCGGCTGCCGGCTGCGCCCCATCTCCTCGCCGTCGTCCCGCACAAACGTGACTTCGAGGGTGCCGTTGCGGCTGTCGTCGTCCTCGGCGCGCAGCAGAACCACCAAGTGCGGGGTGAACGTGGTGGGGAAGGGATCGACGACGGTTGAGAAGTATGCGCCCTTGATGTCGATTCGGGTCGACGGGCCCTCGACCTGCCGAAACTCGAGGTCTTCGATGAACAGGGCCGCGACGATCTCCATCGCGCGCAGCCTAGGGGGACTCGGCTTTTCCGCTCGTGGCCGGCCTTTTGAAATTAGGGCTCGACGAGGACCATGTGCACGGTCTTGGGGCCGTGCACGCCGAGCGTTTGGATCATCTCGAGGTCGCCGGTGCGGCTGGGGCCGCCCACCCAGGTGAGTGCGCTCGGCAGCGGCACGCCGGCCACTGCCTCAACCGCCGCCGCGAATGTCGCGAGGACCGTGTCGGTGAACACGACGCACACGTGTGAAGCGGGCAGGAGGCTCGCGGCTCGGGGTGAATCTCGGCCCGCGGCGAGCGCGACCACGCCTTGTTCAGCGACGCCGAGCAGCGCGCCGGTGACGCCCGTGGTTGCGCGCGTGAGTCCCCGCAACCAATCGGGTGCGAGCGGCGTGATCACCGTGCAGCCCAGGTCTTGCAACGCGTCGACGAGGGTGAGCCCGCGAAGCGCTGGATCGGCGTCTGCAACCGCGATCGTGCCGCCGTCGCTCGCGTCCATGGCAATCGTTGCGATGGCCGCGGCGGCGCCCTCCCGGGTGACGGGTCCATGCACCGTGCAGCTGTTGGCGCGCGACGCGGCCGCGAACGCGTCGATCACCATGTTCCATCGCTACTGCGTTGGACCCACCAGTCGCGGAACGATGTCGCGGCCGGCAGCGGAAGGTCGCGTGAGGAGGTCCAACCGCCGAGGCCCGGGACGCGCCGCGCCCACTCGCGACCGAGAACACGGCTCGTTTGCCGCGCGATCGCGTTGACGACGCGGTAGCGCCGCGGCGTCGACCAGGCCCACGACCACACGGCAAATCCCGCGCGGCGCGTACTGCGGCGCACCGGCCTTACGAGTGGCAGCGGCGCTCGCGCCGCAGGCCAGCGAAAACCTTCACCCGGCAACCGAGTGTGTGCCGGGTCCTGGGCGGTTTGTGGTGCACCCTGCCACTGCGGCGGGACGAACGGCGCCGGATCGCGCAGGTCCGCCCGCAGGCGTACCAACAGATCGGCGAGAGGGATCTCCACCGGGCAGGCTTCGGTGCACGCGCCGCACAACGTCGACGCGCCGGGCAGGTCGGTGCCTTCCGCACCCGCGCTGAGGAGCGGCGTGAGCACCTTGCCCATCGGCCCGCTGTACACCGAGTCGTAAGCGTGGCCGCCGATCTTGCGATATACGGGGCACACGTTCAGGCACGCGCCGCAACGGATGCACGCCAGCATCTCTTCGTACGGCGTCCCAACCAGCGCACGCCGGCCATGGTCGACGATCACGAGGTGCAGTTCGTCGGGGCCGTCGTGCTCGCCCTCGCGACGCGGGCCGGTCAGCATCGTGATGTAGTTCGACAGGCGCTGACCGGTCGCACTCATCGTGAGCAGCGGAATGAGTGTGCCGAGATCAGCGAATCGCGGCACCACCTTCTCCACCGCCATCACCGCGATGTGGACGCGCGGCAGCGTCGTTCAGAAGCGACCGTTGCCTTCGTTGGTGACGATCACGAGGGTGCCGGTGTCGGCCGCGGCGAAGTTCACGCCCGTGATACCTACGTCGGCGGCGAGGAACTCTGCGCGCAGTCGGGTGCGCGCCCATTCGGTGAGCGCTTCGCGCGACACGGGCAGTTCCTCGCCCGCTTCTTCCGACAACACGTCACGGATCTGTTCGAGCGTCTTGTGAATCGCGGGCGTGATCATGTGCGACGGCGGTTCACCGGCGAGTTGCACGATGTATTCGCCGAGATCGGTTTCGATCGTACGGATACCGGCCTGTTCGAGCGCGTCGTTGAGGCCGATCTCCTCGGTAGCCATCGACTTGCCTTTTGCGACCCGCCGGCCGCCGGCATCGTCCACGATGCCGAGCACAAGGTCTCGCGCGTCTTGCGCGGTGCCGGCGTGGTGCACGGAAACACCCGCGGCGTGCAGCTTCGCCTCGAGTTTCGCCAGCCAGCCGTCGAGATCGGCGATCGTCTCGCGCCGGATCGCCGCGGCACGGTCTTTCCATTCGGGATGTTGCACCGCGACGTCGCGCGCGGTGTACAGGCGCCGGTCGAGGTTGTGCAGCGCGCGCTGCAACGTGGGGTCGGCGACCGCCCGCGTCGCGCGCTCGCGCACGTTTCGGCCTGGGGTCGAGAGCCGGTGTTGACCCCCGCCTCTCACGCGAGCCCGCTCGCGAGGAGGTCGGCGATGTGCACGGGCTTCGGGCCGACCGGCGCGCGCCGGCGCCGTCCTTCGAGGTGCATGAGGCACGCGCTATCGCCGCTCACGAGCCACTCCGCGTCGGTCGAGGCCGCGTGCGCGAGCTTGTCGTCGGCGAGGGGACCCGCGATCTCGCCGTGTTCCGTCGCGAACACGCCGCCGAACCCACAACAGGTCTGCGCCTCGGGCATCTCTACGATCGTCGCGCCGGCGGCCTGCAACAGGATGCGCGGTTCGTCGTGCACGCCGAGATTGCGTAGACCGTGGCACGCGTCGTGCACCGTGACCGTCGTTGCCAGCCGGACGCCGACGTCGGTGACGCCGAGTTCACCGACGAGATACTGCGTGAGCTCATACGTACGAGCCGCGACGGCCTCCGCCTCGGCCCGCCGCTCGGGCAACAGGCGCGAAAACCAATGGTGCACCATCGCCGCGCACGACCCCGACGGCGCGACGATCGCGTCGTACGACGCGAACGTGTCGAGGAAGTGACGCGCCAGTTTGGCGCCCGCCTCCGGCTCACCTGCCGACACCGCAGGCTGCCCGCAGCAGGTCTGCGCTTCCGGGAATGTCACGGTTGCGCCGGCCGCTTCGAGCAGCCGCACCGTCGCGACGCCAGTGCCGGGGAACAGCTGGTCGGCGAGGCACGTGACGAACAACGCGACCTGTGGCACAACGGGGCAGCGTAGAGGCTGGTCGCTCGAACTCGGTCAGGCCGCCACGTTGACGGGTTCGGCGCTCGAGTCGGTAGACCGCACCGTGATCAGGTCTGCGCGCGCGCCGGGCACGATGCGCCCGCGGTCGGTCAGGCCGAGCACTCGCGCGGGGTTCGTAGTCGCCATCGTGACCGCCACCGCGACCGGCACACCGAGCATGACGACGTTTCGCACCGCTCGTTCCATCGTGAGGCCAGACCCCGCAAGCGTGCCGTCGGACAGGTACGCCGCGTCGCCGTCGAAACGAATGCCGTCGGCGTCGGTCGCGACCGCGTCGGTGACGAGCACGAGGTCTGGGCGCGCGACTGTGGCCAACCGCACCATCGCCGGGTCCACGTGTACGCAATCGGCGATGAGCGACGGCGTAAGACGGTGATCGGTCAACGCGGCGCCGGGGAGACCCGGCGCGCGGTGGTGCAAGGGTCCCATGCCGTTGAAGAGGTGCGTCACCAGCGTCGCGCCCGCGTCGGCGGCCGCGCGCGCGTCCTCGTACGACGCGCGACTGTGACCGAGCGCGACGGTCACCCCGCGCGCGACCAACAACTTCGTCGCCTCGAAGCCCGGATCGGCTTCGGGCGCGAGGGTGACGATGCGCACGAGCCCGGGAAATCGGTCGAGGAGGGCGCGCAGCCAGTCGAGGTCGACCGGACGGATGAGGTCGACCGGGTGTGCGCCCGGTGCATCGCCGAGGAAGGGACCTTCGAGGTGTACGCCGAGCATCCGCGGGCCCACCTCTACCGCGGTCGCGGAGAGGCGTTCGAGCATTGGCGCGTACGCATCGAGCGGCGCGGTGCAGACGGTGGGGCAGGACCCGGTGACGCCACCCCGCACCATGTCGCCGAACAGCGCGACGCACTCCTCGGTCGTGGCGGTGGCGAAGTCGGTCGCGCCCATCCCGTTCACCTGGATGTCGAGGTAGCCCGGCGCGAGGAATCGGTCGCCGAGGTCGACCGCACCCGCGCGCGGGCCGACACCCGTCGCGACGATCCGGTGATCATCGACCTCCACCCAGGCCGGCTCGTCGTTCGGGATGTCGCCGCACAGCACTCGCGCGGCGGCGAAGACCGTCAACGGTCGCGCACCCGCATGACGAACGCGAGCCGGACGAGCCCGACGAGGGTGCGCGGGACCCGGCGAATGATCGACGTACGCGCGGGCCGTCGCTCGTGGACGTCGACGGGGATCTCCGCAGTGCGCAGCCCGGCGCGCTCGACGCGTAGTACCAACTCGGTGTCGAACAGGTCGCGCCCGAACTTCGCGGCGCGCGCGTAGGGTTCCACCACTTCGCGCCGCATCACTTTCATGCCGTGCGTGTCTGACACGTGCAAGCCGAACAGCAACCGCAGGATCATGGTGAACACGCCGGTGACTGCGCGGCGCGGCCACGGTCTTTCGTCGTTCGAACCCTTCGCCGTTTTCGAGCCCACCACAATCGCGGGACCGTCGGTCGCGACGACCAGCGCGAGCGCGTCTTCCAGGAAGTCGAGGTCGTAGTAGTCGGTATCGAAGTTTGCGACCACCGTGCCGCGCGCGGCGAGCAGCCCAGTGCGCAAGGCCTGGCCGTAGTCGGCGGTGACGCGATGCTCGAGGCGTACCTCGGCGTACTGGTCGACCAGGTCGCGGGCCACCGCGAGCGTGTCGTCGGTCGAGCCGTTCTCGACCACGATCAGTTCGAAGTCGCGATTGCGCTCTCGCAAGCCCTTCACGACGTCGCCCACCGACGACGCGAGCATCGCCGACTCGTTGAAGGCAGGCATCACCACGGTGACGTCGGGGTTGGCGGCGGTCACGAAAGACGATTGTCGCGGAACGGTAAGAGGTCGCCGGCACCGATGCGAGTGCAGTTGCGGTCGTCGCGCACGAGCACCATGTCGCCGCGCGCGTCGAAGCAGCCCGCGTTGTCGACCGGGCGCTGGGCACCGTCGACGAAAACGCGCACGGTCGTGGTCGCGTGGGCCTGCCACGCGTCGTACTCCCCGAGCGCGAGCCGGCACAACGCGTCGATACCGTTGCAGTCTTCGCGAACGGCGCCGCGTACGTCGAGCGCGGGTTTGCCGCCGGCAAGTTGCACGATGTTGGGGTAGAACGCGAATCGAGGCCCGAACACCACACGTTCGCTACGTCGGGCCGCGGTCCACACGTACAGGATCATGAACGCGGCCTGCATCGCGGCGTCTGGATCGACCGCCGCGGCACGCCCCACGTTTGCGTCGATCACCGCCACGGGACGCGTCTGTTGCAACAACCGCAGCGCGGCGAGCCCGAGGTCGGCTTCGGTCGCGGCGGCCGCGGCCCACGGTGCGATTTCCACGGCGAGCGCATCGTCGCCGGCGAAGTCGTCGCGTACCCGCTTGGTTGCCCGGAGCATCTCGGCCATGTTGCGCATGCTCTCGATCCATCCCGGGCCGTCGATTTCCTCGCTCACTTCGGCCACCCGGCGGGCGAGGTCCAGCTCGGTGGGTTCGCTCAGCGGCCCGTCGGAGCAGGCCTCGGCCAGCGCCCGCAACGGGCCGCGCCGGTCGCCTCCCACCGCGTCGATCGCGCGCCGCCACGACGACACCGGGTCGTAGGCGTCAGGATCCTGCATGAAGTCGGCGGCGGTCGCGAGCGCGATCTTCGATGCCTGCGGGTGGCGCATCGGGTTGCACAGAATGCCGACTGTCGTGTCGGCCAGCCCGGGATCGCGACCGCGGTACGGGCCGAGATGCAGCGACGGTTCCATTGCGCCGTCGTTCACCGGGTAGTTGTCCCACACGAGCGGCCGCCGCCCTCCGAGCGCGGCGCACCAGCCGGCAGCGGCGGCGGACGTGATCGTCGGGGAGCACACCGTGGGTCCGGTCCACATCACGTCGATCTCGGTTGGCAGCAGCCGCCCAAGGTCGGTGAGGTAGGGCGACGGGTGCGTACCGATGTACTCGGTCGGGCACAGCACCATTGCCGTGTCGTCGCGCTCTTTGCGCAAAGCGTCGAAGAGCCAACCGGCCACATCGGCCTGGCGCGGCGCAAGATCAGGTGCGGCTGGGATGTCGTCGAGCGCGAGAAGAAACCAGTTCACGCCCGCGTCCACGAACGGCCCGAGCTTCTCGAGCAACGCGGCGCGATCGGTATCGCTGGCGTAGTCGATGTCGAGGCCGGGTGAGATCGCGAACCCGAACCGGATACCCAACCCGTGCGCGTGCTCCACGAGCGCTCGGAACTCCGCCATCTGCGCATCGTCGTAGGGGTCGCGCCACTCGGCCCGATGCTTCGGGTCGTCTTTCGGCGCATACACATACGCGTTCATGCCCCGCTCGGCCACGAACGAGAGCACATCGAGGCGCGCGTCGTGCGACCACGGTCGGCCGTAAAACCCTTCGACGATCCCGCGCAGACGAAAAGATCGCGGCACGCCGATAGGGTACGAGACGGCCACTCGCCGGGGGGATTGCAGGATGAACGCGCAGCCAGACGTGCTCGCGGTGCACGCCGAGGCACTCGGCGACAAGGTCGCGGTGGTCGTCGACGACAGCGGCGGCGCCCGACCCTCGACCACCACGTTCAGGGAGCTGAACGACATGGTGAACCGGCTCGCGAACGGGCTACGCGCGAGCGGCGCCCGTACCGGCGAGCGCCTGGTCTGGTGTGGTCCGAATTCGCTCGAGGTACTCGTGACCATCCATGCGGCCCGGAAGCTCGGGCTCGTCGCGGTGCCGCTGTCGTACCGGTTCAACGCCGAAGAGATGGCGTACGTGATCGACAACTCCGACGCGACCACCGTGGTGGTCGACGCCGAGCAGGCGTCGCTCGTCGCGTCCATTCGCAGCGAGATCCCGAAGGTCCGCGAGGTCGTGTGCTTCGGCGGCGAGGTTCCCGACGGCGCGCGCGAGTGGGACGATCTGCTCGCCACCCATGCCACAACCGAGCCCGACGGCGTGTCGCCGTCCGAGGCCGGCGCGGCGATGATCTATACGTCGGGCACGACCGGCAAACCGAAGGGCGCCCTGCGTACCAGCACGGACCGCACCCTCGTGTTCACCCTGCTTGCCGAGTTGAACCTCCTGCACCCCGACTCCGTGCACCTCACCACGGGGCCGCTTTACCACTCCGGCCCGCTCGCATTCGCGTCGCTGTCGCACACACTCGGCGCGCCGGTCGTCGTGTTGCGCAAGTTCGACCCACTGCGGTGGATCGCGCTCGTGAAGCAACACCGGGTCACCAACACCTTCTCCGCGCCCACGCAACTGAAACGCATCGTGGCGCTCCCCGACGCCGACGTCGCACGAGCGGATCTGTCGTCGATGATCTGCCTGATCGCGAACGCCGCGCCGGTGCCGTACGCGTTGAAGCAAGAGGTCGTGAGCAAGCTCGGCGACGGCTTTCTCTTCGAGGTGTACGGCTCAACCGAACTCGGTGTCGACACGGTGCTCAAACCCGAAGACCAGTTGCGCAAGCCGGGATCGTGCGGCAAACCGTACGGCGGCATCCAGATCAAGATCGTGAAGGACGACGGCACGGTCGCCGAGGCGAACGAAGCGGGCGAGCTGTTCGTTCGGACGACACTCGCGATGGACGGGTACCACCGCACGGACCAGCAGTTGACCGAACTCAGCACCGACGCCGTGGACGGCATTGCCGACGACGAGCTCGGCTGGAAGTCGGTGGGTGATGTCGCCTACGTCGACGACGAGGGCTACGTCTATATCTGCGACCGCAAGAAAGACATGATCATCTCCGGTGGCGTGAACATCTATCCGGCCGAGATCGAAGCGGTGCTGCACGCGCACCCGCACGTGCTCGACGTTGCCGTCTTCGGCATCCCCGACGACGAGTGGGGCGAGCGCGTGCATGCGATCGTGCAACTCAAGGTCGGTACCGCGGTATCGGCAAGCGAGCTCCACGCATTCGCGGAGCCCCGCCTCGCGGGCTACAAGCGTCCACGCGATTACGAGTTCCGCGATGCGCTGCCGCGCACCGAGGCCGGCAAACTGCTCAAGCGGGTGCTGCGCGACGAGTATTGGCAGGGCCGAGAGACCGCGGTGTGACCACGCCCGTCCGAATGGTGTGACCACGCCCATCAGGACGGTGTGACCACACCAGTCGGAATGCTGTGACCACGCCCAATCACAATGGTGTGACGACACCGGTATTCGGGGTCTAGGCGGCTAACGTCGCTCGCCGATGACGGCGCCGGGCGAAGCAACGACGACGCTGTCCGAGGTCGAGTCGAAGCGCTTGCTCGCGCGTTACGGCGTGCCCGTGCTCGATGAGCGCACCGCCGCAACCGCCGACGATGCGGTCGCCGCCGCGGCCGCCATCGGGTTTCCCGTGGTCCTCAAGCTCTGCGGTGCGTCGATCGCGCACAAGACGGAACGGGGCCTGGTACGCCTCAACGTGCGCGACGCCGAGGCGGTACGGGATGCGGCGCAGGAGCTGCTCGAAGCCGCGACGCCGGAGGACGGCGACACCGAGGTGCTGGTCGCGCCGATGGTGCGGGGCAACCGGGAACTCATCGCCGGGCTCGTACGCGACCCGCAATTCGGGCCGTGCGTGATGCTGGGCGTCGGCGGGATCCTCGCCGAAGCGGTCGCCGACGTTGCGTTCCGGGTCGTGCCACTCACAAACGCCGACGCCGACGAACTCGCCGGCGATCTTCGCACCCAGGCATTGCTCGGCCCGTTCCGGGGCGAACCGGCGATCGACCGCGTGGCGCTCCGCTCGGTGCTGCGCGGCCTGTCAGACCTCGCCGTGGCGGAGCCGAACGTGGCGAGCGTCGACGTGAACCCCTTGATCGTGGTGAACGGAAAGCCGGTCGCCGTCGACGCGCTCGTCGAACAAACGGTGCCGACGCGCACCGCGACCGCGGCCGCTCCGCGCGCTCGCCCTTCCGACGCCGCGTTCCAGGCGTTGTTCGACCCGCGTGGTGTGGTGGTGGCGGGCGCGTCGAGCCACCCGGGCAAGTTCGGCTTCGTAGCACTGCACAATGTGCTCGCTCACGGATACGCGGGCGCGGTGGGTGCGACGAACCTCGAGGGAACATCCGTGCTCGGGGTCGCGACCGTGCGCAGCATCGACGAACTGCCCGACGGTCCGTGGGACCTCGTATTCGTGTGTACACCGGCCGGCGCGAACGTGGAACTCCTGCGGGCCTGCGCCAGGCGCGGCATTCGTGCCGCGTTCCTCACATCGGCGGGTTATGGCGAAGCCGGTGATGCGGGGAAGCGGGCCGAATCGGACTTGGTCGCGCTCTGCGACGAGTTGGGCATCCTGCTCGCCGGACCCAACGGGCAAGGCGTTGTGTCGACGCCATCGTCGTTGTGCGCGCAGATCGTCGCCCCGTACCCGCCGCGCGGGCGCATCGCAGTCGCGAGCCAGTCGGGCAACTTCGTGTCGTCGTTCCTCAACTGGTCACGCCAGACCGGAGTCGGAGTGAGCAGGGCGGTGTCGGCCGGGAACGCCGCGGCCGTCAGCGTCGCCGACTACCTCGACTTCTATGCCGCCGACGACGCGAGCGCGGTGAGCCTTGCGTACGTCGAGGGCATCAGCGATGGCCGCGCGTTCTTCGAACGCCTTCGCGAAGTGACGCAACGCAAGCCCGTGGTGCTCGTGAAAGGCGGCGCGACCGCAGGTGGTCAACGGGCCGCCGCATCGCACACTGGTTCGCTTGCGAGCGACGACCGCGTCTTCGACGGCTTGTGCAACCAGGTTGGCGCGACTCGCACCGCGACCGTCGAAGAAGCGTTCGAAGCCGCGGCGACGTTCGCGACGCAGCCGCTCCCGCGCGGCCCGCGCACGGTGGTGGTCACCACTGCCGGAGGTTGGGGCGTCGTCACCGCCGATGCGATCACCCGATCCGAGCTCGAGCTCGTCGCGCTGCCCGACGACCTCAAGGCCCAGATAGACGAGAAGCTGCCGCCCCGCTGGAGCCGCAACAATCCGATCGACCTCGCGGGCGGCGAAACACGCGACACGATTCCGGAAGTCCTCGAACTCGTCGCCCGCCATCCCGACGTCGACGCGATCGTGTACCTCGGGCTCGGCATCCAATCGAACCAGGCCCGTCTGATGCGCGAGGGTCGGTTTTATCCGGACCACGGCCTCGAACGCATCGTGTCGTACCACGAGCGCCAGGACGAACGTTTCGCGCGAGCGGCCGCAGCAATTTCCGACGCGACCGGGAAGCCGATCCTCACTGCCACCGAGCTCGCCGTAGCCGCGCCCGATAACCCTGGGCCTGCGACGGTGCGGGAGACCGGTCGGCTGTGTTACGCATCGGCGAACCGCGCGGTGACGGCGCTCGAACATCTCTGGCGGTACGCGCGGCACCGGCAACGGCGCGAGGGTTGACCCGCCGCAGCCGTACCGTCGTTCGGGCCGTGGCGAGCGTGATGCTGGTCGCCGGCGCGACGTGCATCACCGTGTCGGTGCGCTCGACCATCGACGCCAGCGCCGCCGCGGCCGCGCCATTGACCGTCGGCAGCCGCGCCGGCGCGACGCCGTTGTTCTCGCCGCGGCGCCTGCCGGCCCTCTTCGACGACATCGTCTCGGCGCAGCAATTGCAGGCGTCGGTCGACTTCGCTTTCGGCCGCGACAACGCGTGCATCGCGATCGACAGCCCCATTCGGCCTCTCGCGCGTCATGCCGCCGATCAGCCGCTCGCGCCCGCCTCCACACAGAAGCTGTTGACGGGCGCGGCGGCACTCGAGGTACTCGGGCCCGACCACCGCTTCACCACCCGTGCCGTCACGACCGCGAACGTGAGCGGCGGAACCCTCACCGGTGATCTCTACCTGGTGGGTGGGGGAGACCCGATGCTCTCGACCCCCGCATTCGAGGCCGCGCGTCACGCAGATCCCCTCACGAGCGGTGAACCGGTTACGCGTCTCGGCGACCTCGCCGACGCGATCGTGAGGTCGGGCGTCCGCCACATCGACGGCGCGGTGATCGGCGACGACAACCGCCACGACCGGCTCCGGTTCCTGCCCGTATGGAAGGGCGTGTACCGAACCGACGGCGACATCGGCGCGCTCTCCGCGCTCGGCGTCGACCACGGTTTCGTCGCGCCGGGCTCCACCGCCGTTCCCGACGACCCGGCCGCCGCGACCGCCCAGCGGCTGGTCGAGCTGCTCGCCGCGCGGGGCGTGACCGTCGGTGGGGGCGCAGACTCGGGCCAAGCGCCATTTCTCGCCCGGCGACTCGCGCACGTCGACTCCGCACCTCTTGGCGACATCGTCGCCGCGATGCTCAGCGCCAGCGACAACTGGGTGGCCGAGACCCTGATCCGAGAGATAGGTGTTGCGGCCGCCCGCCAGGGCACGACCGCCGCGGGCGCCACCGCCGTCGTCGAGACGCTCGCGAAGCTGCACATCCCGGTGCGGGGCATCCGGCTCCTCGACGGGTCCGGCCTCGCGGCCGGCGACCGGGTGACATGCAGCGCGCTGCTCGGTGCCGACGACCTCGCCACGAAAGCCCGCTTCAAGGCGCTGGACCGGGGTCTCGCAGTCGCCGGCGTGTCCGGCACGCTCGCCACCCGTCTACGCGGCGACCCACTCCAGGGGGTGCTGCGCGCGAAGACCGGCCACATCGAAGGCGTCTCCAGTCTCGCCGGCGTGATAGACGACGACGAGCACCTGCGTTTCGCGTTCATCGTGAACGGGCAGTTCTCCACCCTGCAGGGGCAGGTGCTGCAAGACATCGCGGCGCGACTCGTGGCCGCATACCCACAGCTTCCTGCCGGTCCCGTGGTTCCCGCCCCGGCCTCGTGACCGTGATGGGGCGCGACGGGGCGAACAGGGCAACTGTTTGCATCAAGGTCCGGACCGCAACAAACTCCGTCGCCGACCAGGGAGATTGATGGCCGAGAAGTCCCCCCAAGAGACGATCCGTGAGCTGAAAGACCTCGTCGTCGCCTATCTCAAGCAGGAGACGGTCGAGCCGCTCAAGGGCCTCGGCCGCTATCTCGCCTTCGGGATAGTCGGTGCGACATTGCTCGGCGTCGGCGTGTTCTTCCTCGGCATAGGCGCGCTCCGGGCGTTGCAGACCCAGACCGGTACGACGTTCACGAAGAACTGGTCGTGGGCGCCGTATGGCATTGTCGTGGTCGCGCTGCTCGGCGCGGCCGGCGTCACCTGGTTGGCACGCGGCAAGCGCAAGAACAGGAGCAACGAGCAATGAGCCCCGGCAAGCGCGCGGCGGCCGCACCGGCCGTCGAGAAAAAGATCTCCCGTGACGACATCGAAGCGAAGCTGCGCGAGCTCCAAGGCGAGGTCGACGAGAACATCGAATCGGCCAAAGGTGTCGGCGTCGCCGTCGCGATCGGCGCGGGCGTGCTCCTGGTGGTCGCCGCGTACTGGTTCGGGCGCCGCCGCGGGAAGAAGCGCCAGATGGTGCTCGAGATCAAGCGAATCTGAGCGGTAGCCAGCCTCGTTGATGGAAACACTGCTTCGCCGTCTCACCAGCACGGGCTTGCGCAAAGGCATCGGGGGTTCGCGCCCCTGGCTCTACGCGGGGATCGTCGCGGTGGGAGTCCGCATGCTGCGCCGCCTGGCCCACCCCGAGCCCGAGGTCTTGTATCGCACTCGGGTGAAGCCGGGCGACATCTTCGAGATCACCGCGCGCCCGGCCGCGTCACGACGTCGGACCCGTTAGCGATCCCGGCCAGTAGCCTGCAACGACGATGAAGGTCGTGTTGCGGAACCCTCGGCGCGAGATCGACGTCGCCACCCCGCGCAACGTCGCGCAACTGCTCACCGACCTCGACGTCGTGCCCGAGTCGGTGTTGGTGATCCGCAACGACACACTGGTCACCCGCGACGAACGCCTGCGAGAAGACGACGTCGTCGAGATCCGGCCCGTCGTGTCCGGAGGCGCACGGTGAAGTGCCGGCGTTGCCGCGAGCCCGCGGTGATCGACGTGCGCAGGCACAACGCTGCCTTCTGTCAGCCCTGCTTCTTGCACCACTGCCGCGAGCAGGTTCGGCGCGCGATCGACGAGTTCGACATGGTGCAGCCGGGCGAACGCATGCTCGTTGCAGTCTCGGGCGGCAAGGACTCGCTCGGCCTGTGGCACATCCTGTCGGAGCTCGGTTACCCGGCCGACGGTCTCTACATCGGCCTCGGCATCGGCGACTACTCCGACACGTCGGGCCGTTACGCGCAGGAATTCGCCGATCGTTTCGGGTACACGCTCCGCCACGTCGACATCCGTGACGAGTACGGCTTCGACGTCCCGACCGGGTCGCGCGCCGCCAAGCGCGCACCCTGCAGCGCGTGCGGCCTGTCGAAACGACACTTGTTCAACGCGGTCGCGATGGAACACAACTACGACGTGCTCGCAACGGGTCACAACCTCGATGACGAAGCCGCGGTGCTCTTCGGCAACGTTTTGCGTTGGGAAGCCGGTTACCTCGGCCGCCAGTACCCGATACTTCCCGCCACCGACGGCTTCGTACGGAAGGTCAAGCCACTCGTCCGCCTCGGCGAACGCGAACTCGCGGCGTACTGCGTGCTCAGCGACATCGACTACATCGTCGAGGAATGCCCGATGGCAGCCGGCAACCGGCACCTCGGCTACAAGGAAGTGCTGAACACGATCGAGGAACGGTCGCCGGGCTCGAAGGCCGCGTTCGTGTTCGGTTTCCTCGAACATGCGCACCACCGTTTCGCCGGCGACGCAACCGAAGAGCGCGAGGATCTCGGGCCGTGCACGGTGTGCGGCGCGCCGACCCCCGGCGACATATGCGCGTTCTGCCGCATGCAAGCGCGCGCAACGGGCACTCGCATCCCGGTCACCGTCACCACGAGCGCCACGATGACCGCCGAAGGCGCCGAGCTTGACCACTGACGGGATGCCAGGGCTTTTCAACGCGGGCGACCGGGCGTTGCTCACCGACAACCGCAAACGCCGTCACCTCGTGACCCTGGTCGCGGGCGGGCAGTTCCATACGCACGCCGGCATCATCGAACACGACGACCTGATCGGTCACCCGGAAGGCCTCACCGTGCGTAGCAGTCGCGGCGCACGACTCGTCGCGGTACGGCCGACGTTGTCGGAGTACATCCTCGAGATGCCGCGCGGCGCGCAGGTGATCTATCCGAAAGACATCGGGCCGATCCTGATGCTCGCCGACGTCTTCGCCGGTGCGCGGATCTTGGAGTCGGGCATCGGGTCGGGCGCGCTGACGACCGCGCTGTTGCGCGCGATCGGCCCGCACGGTCGCGTGTACGGCTACGAGTTGCGCGACGATTTCGCCCAGCGTGCGGTGAACAACGTCCACACTTTCCTCGGCGACGACGTGCCGCTCGACGTGTCGGTGCGCGACACGTACGAGGGAATCGACGAAACGCACCTCGACCGCGTCGTACTCGACCTTCCAGAACCGTGGCGGGTGGTGAAACACGCGATCGGCGCATTGCGGCCCGGGGGGATACTCGTCGCGTACCTGCCGACGATCCTGCAGGTCGGCCGCCTGCGAGAAGAACTCGTCGACTCGCCCTTCGGCATGGAGGAGACGATCGAAGTGCTGCACCGCAGCTGGCACGTCGAGGGCCAATCGATCCGGCCCGACCACCGGATGGTCGCGCACACCGGCTTCCTCACGCACGCGCGTCTGCTCGTCGGCGAGCAGTAAGCCGTGAACGCCCTCGACGCCGTTGTTGTCGTTGCGTCGCTCGCAGCGGCCCTCGGCGGATGGCGCTTCGGGTTCATCGCGCGCCTCCTCGCGTGGGCGGGTGTCGCGGCCGGATTGATGATCGGCATCCGGTTCGTCCCCGGAGTCGTCACCGCGTTCGGTGGCACCGCCGCCGACGACCGGGTGACGGTCGCACTGCTGTTCCTGGTTCTCGTCGCAACGCTCGGCCAGGGCGTCGGGCTCGCCGTCGGAGCGCTCGTGCACCGCCTTCGCCCCGACGTGCGCGGCTTACCGGTATGGGACCGTGCCGCCGGCGCCGCGATCGGTGTGGTCGGCGTGCTCACGTTGCTGTGGATGACGATCCCGTCGCTCGCAACTGCCGAAGGATGGCCGGCGCGCGCCGCGCGCGGGTCGACGATCGTCGCGGCCATTTCGGATGTGGCGCCGAAACAACCGTCGCGCTTTTCGGCGTGGGGCCGCGCGATCTCGCAGGCGCCGTACCCGAGCGCGCTCGGGCCGCTCGACACGCCACCAGACCCCGGTACGCCACCGAAGAAGGTGCTGTCGCCAACGATCGACTCGCGAGTTCGCAAGTCGGTGGTGAAAGTCTGGGGGCTCGCGTGCACCCAGATCCAAGAGGGGAGCGGCTGGGTCGCGGCGCCGGGATTGATCGTCACGAACGCGCACGTCGTCGCGGGCGAAACCGAGACGCACGTGGAAGACCAGGACCACACCGAGCACACCGCGACCGTCGTCGCGTTCGATGCCAAGCGCGACGTCGCGGTCTTGTCGGTGCCCGGTCTCATCGCCTTCCCGTTACACGAAGCGAGCGGTTCGGTCGGGATGACCGGCGCCGTCTACGGGCATCCCGGTGGGCACGCGTTGCGCGCAGCCCCGGCTCGTATCGGCGAAGAGATCGTGGCAGTCGGTACCGACATCTACCGCACGTCCGACAGCCGCCGTCGCGTGTATGTGCTCGCGGCGCGGCTCGAGCCGGGCGACTCCGGCGCGCCGCTCGTGAACGGGAACGGGGACGTCGTGGGGGTCGCGTTCGCGATCGACCCCGCGCATCGGGGAACCGCATACGCGGTCACCGACGACGAAGTCACCCCGGTGCTCAACGCAGTGCGCCAGCGACCCGTGAGCACGGGCCACTGCCTGGTCTAACCGAAGGTCAGTCGACCTCGATGCCCCGTGAGGTCAGTCGACCTCGATGAAGATGCACTCGCCGGGGCACTCTTCGGCGGACTCGATGGTCGCCTCTTCCATGCCCGCAGGCACGTTGGCGAGGCCGTCGGCGCCGCCGGGCTCGGAGAAGACCTTCGCGCCTTCCTTCACGTAGGCGAGGCCGTCGTCGAGCAGCGTGAAGACGTCGGGCGCGATTTCCTCGCAGAGCCCGTCGCCGGTGCACAAGTCCTGGTCGATCCACACCTTCATCGGTGGTCCTCACCTCGCGAGAGAAGTGGTGCTGGTTACCCGGTAATTTATCACAGCTGTGAGTGAGAAATCAGGGTGCCGTACGAATTGTCGTCGTGGAACGTATCGGACGGTGCCGCCACGTTATGTATGGGGAACTGCCGCGGAGCGGACAAGTTCACACGCAGTTCCGGGTAAGGCGACACAAACATGCCGTGCGTCGCGTTCACATCTCGAGCGTGCCGCCGATAAGGAGGACGATCCGGGCCGAAGCGGGAACGCATCGAGCCCGACACCGGTTCATATGCACATGCCGGACCGGTACGCAGGACTAGGGTCCGGAACGACCGGGAGGTGGTCTGATGACTGCCGAGCATGAGCGTCGACTCGCCGAATACGAGACGCAGGTCGACCAACTTCAAGAAGGCATCAAGGGTCTCGAGGAAGAGATCATCGTTCTGCGCCGCCGCCTGCAGGACGCGCCCAAGCGCGTGCGCACACTCGAGGAACGACTCCTCGAAACGAAGGGCCAGCTGGCGCAAGCGGTCTCGCAGAACGAGAAGCTTTCGGCCACGTTGCGTGAAGCGCGCGAACACATCGCAGCGCTACGCGAAGAAGTCGAGAAGCTCACGATGCCGCCGTCGGCGTACGGCACGTACCTCGGCACCAACGAAGATGGCACCGTCGACATTTTTACGGCCGGCCGCAAGATGCGTGTCGCGTTGCACCCCGAGCTCGACGCCACGGATCTGAAGCGCGGGCAAGAGGTGGTCCTCAACGAATCGCTGAATGTCGTGCTCGCACGCGGTGTCGAGATCGCGGGCGAAGTCGTCACCTTGAAAGAGGTGCTCGAAGACGGCATGCGCGCACTGGTTCTCGGCCGCGCCGACGAAGAGCGCGTCTGCGAACTCTCCGCCGAGCTGCAGCAGCACGAACGCCTGCGCTCCGGCGACCACTTGCTGATGGAAGGTCGCTCCGGCCTGTTGCTCGAGAAGTTGCCGCGGCCCGAAGTCGAAGAACTGATCCTCGAAGAAGTTCCCGACGTTTCGTACGACGACGTCGGCGGCCTCGACGAGCAGATCGAGATGATCAAAGACGCGGTCGAGCTGCCGTACCTCTACGCGGACCTCTTCCACGACCACGAACTGCAGCCGCCGAAGGGCATCCTCCTCTACGGGCCCCCGGGTTGCGGCAAGACGCTCATCGCGAAAGCGGTTGCGAACTCGCTCGCGAAGCGCGTGTCGGAGAAGACGGGCAACGCCCGGACGCGCTCCTACTTCTTGAACATCAAGGGTCCGGAGCTGCTCAACAAGTACGTCGGCGAGACCGAGCGCCAGATCCGGCTGATCTTCCAGCGCGCACGGGAGAAGTCGGAAGAAGGCGTGCCGGTGATCGTCTTCTTCGACGAGATGGATTCGCTGTTCCGCACCCGCGGCACCGGCATCTCGAGCGACATCGAATCCACGATCGTGCCGCAGCTGCTTGCGGAGATCGACGGCGTCGAGAGCTTGAAGAACGTCATCGTGATCGGCGCCTCGAACCGTGAGGACTTGATCGACCCGGCGATCCTGCGGCCCGGCCGCCTCGACGTGAAGATCAAGATCGAGCGACCCGACGAGGAGAGCGCGAGGTCGATCTTCGGTCAGTACCTCACGGCGAGCCTCCCGCTCGCCAGCAGCGAAGTGAAAGACGCGGGCGGCGACCCCGACGTCGCAGTGCGGCGCATGATCGAAGGCGCCGTCGACGACATGTACGCCATGGGCGACGACAACAAATTCCTCGAGGTCACGTACCAGAACGGCGACAAGGAGGTCCTGTACTTCAAGGACTTCTCGTCCGGCGCCATGATCGAGAACATCGTTCGGCGTGCGAAGAAACTTTCGATCAAGCGCACGATCGCCGGTGGTGAGCGCGGCATCTGCGCGCAGGACCTGCTCGACTCGATCAAGCAGGAGTTCCGCGAGCACGAAGACCTGCCGAACACGACCAACCCCGACGACTGGGCGAAGATCTCCGGCAAGAAGGGTGAGCGCATCGTCTACGTGCGCACGATCATCCAGGAGGGCAAGGACGCCTCCGGCGGTCGCCAGATCGAACGGGTCACGACCGGCCAGTACCTCTAGCCAACCGGCTCAGCGTTTCAACGCGTCAGCGCGAACGCGGTGGTGGCGAGGACGAACGCGGGAACGCCGGCGATAAGCCCGACGCGCAGGTAGGCGACCGGCCCGACGGCCAGCTCTTCGCGGCGCGCGACGGTGAGCCAGAGCAACCCCGACAGCGATCCGGTCACGAGCAGGAGTGGTCCGAGGTTCGCACCGAGCAACACGGCCCACTGCGCGTCGCTCGAGCGCCGCACCGCGAACGGGAACAGCACCAAAAACGCGGGCAGGTTGTTGCACGCGTTCGCGAGGACCGCGGTCACGCCGGCGTCGCGCATGATCGCGGCGGTGCCCGTGTGGTTGGAGAGCAACCGCCCAACATCCAGGTGCGCCGCGACACCGGCGGCAAGCACCGCGAGTGCCGCCGCGACGGCCGCGGCGTCGACCGGTGTCGACCTCCACGGCAACGAGCGGGCGACAAAGACGAGCACGATGTCGACGATTGCGACCACACCCCACGGCGCCAGACCGACGCGGTCGCCGAACAAGAACCCGACGACCAACGCCGCGAGGACGCACACGCCGATCACGAGTGGGCGTCGCGCGGGCGATTCCGCCGGTGTGGGGCCAGCCGGCACGAGCGCGGCGCCGCGGAACGCGATTCGCCATCCGAAATAGCCCACGACGACGGCCACGACGCTCGGCAACGCCAATGCCGACGTGAAGTCGTGCGCGTTGAGGTGACGCTCGTGCACCGCGATGAGGTTGGTGAGATTCGACACGGGCAGCGCGCATGACGCGAGACACGCCAGCAACGCGGGTTGGAACCCGAACGCGACGGGGTCGAGGACGAGACGGCGGGCAAGGCGGATGTAGAGCGGAGTGAGCAACACCACCGCGGCGTCGAGATTGAGTACCGCGACGACGACACAGCCGAGCGCCCAACATCCGACGGCGACGCGTTTGCCGGCCACGAGTTGGGCGGCGGTGTCGAACACTGCGAGTTCATCGAGCAGCGCGGCGAGCGGCACGGCGAGGAGCAAGAACGCGAGGGGTTCCACGAGTGCGTCGAGCGCGCCGCGCGCGGCGTGGGCGGTGACGCTGCCCGACATCAGCGCGACGAGCGCGGCAAGCACCGGAAACGCCGCGAGCGGGAGATGCCCGGGCGGCCGCAGTGCGCCCGCGACACCGACGGCGAGCAACGCGACGATCAGCGTCGTGTGCACGAGAGTCCGGTCGGGGGGCCCACCGGGCCGGCGTTCCCTTGGGCGCGTCGAGCCACGCGGCCGAACGTACCGGCCCAAGAGGTGGTGGGTGGGCTGCCTACACTGGCCTGAAGGCGAGAACCGAGCCGAAAGTGCGGGAAATATGGCCGTCCCGAAGATCGTCGGCATAGAGACCGAATTCGGTGTCTCGCTGCGCGGCGCGGCGGACCCGAACCCCGTGCTGGCGTCGTCGTTGCTGATCAACGGCTACGTCGAGCAGCGCCGCGTCGGCTGGGACTTTGAAGACGAGTCTCCGGGTCGCGACGCGCGTGGGTTCGCACGCGAAGGCGCGCAGCCGCCCGAGGTCGAAACCCATCTCGTGAACGCGGTGCTCACCAACGGCGCCCGTTACTACGTCGACCACGCCCACCCGGAGTACTCAACGCCGGAGTGCTCCGATCCGCTGCAAGTGGTGCTGTTCGACAAGGCGGGGGAGCGCATCCTCGCCCGCTCGATGGACGCCGCGCGCCGGCTGTTGCCGGCCGGGCAGGAGATCATCGTCTACAAGAACAACAGCGACGGAAAGGGCAACTCGTACGGTTGCCACGAGAACTATCTCGTCGACCGCACGATCCCTTTCGCGTCGCTCGTGCGCACGCTGGTGCCGTGGTTCGTCACCCGCCAGCTGTTCACCGGATCGGGGAAAGTGGGCGCCGAGAACGGCGCCGAGAAAGTCGACTTCCAGATCAGCCAGCGCGCCGACTTCTTCGAAGAGGAAGTCGGGCTCGAAACCACGCTGAAACGTCCGATCGTCAACACGCGCGACGAACCGCACGCCGACCCGCAGAAGTACCGGCGCCTCCATGTGATCGTCGGCGACGCGAACCTGTGCGAAGTAGCGACGTTCCTCAAATGCGGCACGACTGCGATCGTGCTGGCGATGGTCGAAGACGGTTTTGTCGACAAGGACCTGTCGATCGCCAACCCGGTGCCGTCGATGCGGGCGGTGTCGCACGACCCGACGTGCCGGGCCACCGTCGAACTCAACGAAGGTGGCCGGTGCACCGCCCTGGATCTTCAGTGGGAATTCCTTCGCCTCGCCCGTAAATACGCCGACGAGACGGGGATGGAACATTGCGGCGGCGACGAGATCGCGAAGCAGGTGCTCGACCGTTGGGAAGCGGTGCTGAGCGGCCTGGAGCGCGACCCCGCGTCCCTCGACGGTCAGCTCGACTGGGTGACCAAGCAAAACCTGCTGCGGGCCTACGTCGACCGAGACGACCTCGACTGGGACGACCCCAAGCTGTCGCTCCTCGACCTGCAGTACCACGACGTGCGCCCCGAGAAATCGCTCTACGAGCGACTGGTGCGTGCCGGCAAGGTCGAGCGGCTCCTCAAGGAAGACGACGTGATTCGCGCCATGGGCTACCCGCCCGAAACCACCCGGGCCTACTTCCGCGGCACGTGCCTCGCACGCTGGGCGGATTCGGTCGTCGCGGCCAACTGGGACAGTCTGGTTCTCGACGTCGGATCGGATCCTCTCCGAAGAATCCCAATGATGGAACCTGTGCGTGGTAGCAAGGTGCACGTCGAACAGTTGTTCGCGGAGGTGTCGACGCCCCGCCAACTGGTGGACCGGTTGACGGCGTCGTAGGAGGAGCCAGATGCCCGAGCGAGAGCGCAAGCAGAAACCAGCGCCGAAAGAGCGCGAAGAAGAAGTTGAGGAGGTCGCGGCGCCATCGGACCGCGGCCAGGAACTCAAGGAAGACATCGACGATCTCCTGGACGAAATTGACTCCGTCCTAGAGGAGAACGCGGAGGA
>JAODBJ010000171.1 GCA_025463905.1 Actinomycetes bacterium | reverse complement strand
AGCATCGGCGTCACCGTCGCGACGCGGCACGACGATGTCGAATCCCTCCTCAACCACGCCGACAAGGCCATGTACCGCGCCAAGTCCGCCGGCCGCGACCAAGTAGTAATCGCCGCCTAACAGGTTTTGACCTCGTTTTGATCTCAGTCGGGCCGCTCCGAGTGCTTTCATGCCCGAAGATGGGGTTATAGCAACGAGAACGGGAATCTAAGCGCCGCGACCGACGAAGTTCGTCGAGCTTCAGAGCCGGTGCGCGATGGTGGCCGCGACGTAGTCGGGGCGTGTGAGGACGTCTTCGTAGGTAAACCAGACGAATCGCCAGGCGGGGAGGGCGTTGGCGCGGGTGTGGTCGGCGGCTCGTTGCCCCGGTGTGGCGTGCGTGCCGTTGCCTTGCAACTCGATGGCGAGGTGCCGGTCGGGGTAGGCGAAGTCGAGATAGGCGACCTTGCCATCGGTGCGCACGACTCGATGCTGCGCGACCGGGACCGGCAGACGATGTCGGTGGACGAGGCGGGTGAAGCGGCGTTCGAGCACACTTCGCGGCAGGGCGGCGATCGCGGCGCGACGGTCGAGGATCGCGGCGATGGTGCCCACCCCCGATCGGCCGGGCGCACGCAATGCGGCGACGCGCCGGGTGAGGATGCGCCGGTCGACTTTGCCGTCTCGCTCGGCACCGTCGAGTGCTTCTTCGACCTGTTCGCGCGACACGACGGCACCGAGATCGATGAGGGTCCGTACCCGCGACGTCGCCGGGATCGGTCCGACCCAGCAGCGGTCGATCGCCTCCAAGGTGTCGCTGCGGTGCAGGACGTAGTCGGCGGCACGGACCCGGCAGGTCGCCGGTACGACGATCTCGATCGGCGTGACGCGCTCGAGTGGCGCGCAACCGTCGAAACGATGCAGCGCGGCCGCGGTGCGGCGCGCCGCGAGGGCGTCGGGCCCGGCGGCCAGACATGCGGCGAGGACCGGCTGCCCGGGAGTGCGGGGCGCGGCTGTGACGCGGAACACATGACGCGAGCACTGTTCCAGGATCCCGCCGTCGACCATGTGACGCAGCGCGGCGTCGCTCACGCCAAGGCGGGCCGCCTGGGCCCGGGTGACCAGCCCCAGCGACCGCGCCGCGACCGCCGCGATTTTCCCGAAACACGAGACGCGCACATCGCTCCTCCCAAGTTCAACGGGGAGAAGCGGGCTCGAACATACGCGAGGGCTACGACAACTCTCATGCCCGAAGATGGGGTTATAGCAACGAGAACGGGAATCTAAGTTGTCGGAACCGGCTACGTCACTGCGTTTTTGAAGGTGGTGAGTTCGCGCTCGATGTCGGGGCCGATGGGCGCGTAGAGGATCTCGGTTGCGCCGGCGTCGACGACAGCTTTCACGCGGTCGCGCACTTCGCTCGCCGGTCCGGTGAACGTGAACGCGGGGATGGTGGACGGGTCGAGCGCTGCGCGGTCGCGTTCGCTCAAGGCAACGAGGTGGCCTTCGTGGATCGCGAGGTGCCGCTCGCGTTCGGGCAGCGCCTCGATCGCGGCTCGCCACGTTGCACCGCCCGGCAACGCATCGACTGCGGCGGGGTCGGATTCGTACACGCCGTGGAACGCGACCGCGGCGGCGGGGCCGGCGGCCGCGAGCACGCGTTCGTCGCTCGGTAATTCACCGTCGTCGAGCACGGTGCCGAAAGTGAGCAGCGCGCAGGAATCGAACCCCGGTTGGGGCATGACCACGCACATGATCCCGTCGCCGACTTCACGCGCGATCGCGGTGCCCTTCGGGCCGGCGGCCGCGACGATGATCGGCGTGTTGATCGGACGGGCCGGCGCGTAGCCCTCCGGGTGCAACATCGCGACGGCAGCGCCGTCGACCGTCACGTGTTCGCCGTGCAGCAGGGCGCGCAAGGTCCGCACGTAGTGCTCGACGTACGACCACGGCAACGGGCGTTGGCCGAGCACCATCCGGCCTGTGAAACCGGTACCAATCGCGACGCTCACACGACTCGGCGCAAGTTCCTCGAGCGTCGCGATCGCCGACGCCGTCACGAGCACGTGCCGCAGGTCGGGTACGAGTACCGCGGGCCCGAGCCGAATCGAGCGCGTGCGGTCGGCCGCCAACGCGAGCACCATCCACACGTCTTCGTAGAGCGCCGGCGAGTCGTAGAACCACGCGCCGTCGTACCCGAGTTGCTCCGCGAGCTGCACGTGTTCGACATGTCGCAGCCCCGGCGGGAACGCGCAAGAAAGCTTCATATTGTTCATTACAGCTGACTCAGGACGTTCAGGCGGTCGACCGCTTCGAGGTACTCCTCGACGAGGCGCTGGACGACGTCCGCGGCCCGGTTGACCCGTTCGAGTTGGCCGACCACCTGGCCAACCGGGTTGAACATCACCGGCAACGCCTTATCGGCGTAGCGGTGCGAACGGGCGACGCAGTCACCGGACACCATGTATTGAAGCGGCATCGGCAACGGTTCGGGCGCATCGTCGGCCTCCCACGCGTCGGTCCAGTCGTTCTTCAGCATGCGGCACGGCTTGCCGGTGAACGACCGCGATCGCACGGTGTCGCGGCTCGTCGCGTCGAGCAGTTGCTTCTTCTGCGCGGGCGGAAGGTCGGCTTCCTCGACCGTGAGCCACAGCGAACCGGTCCACACGCCTTGCGCGCCCATGGCAAGCGCCGCGGCGATCTGTTCGCCGGTGCCGACGCCGCCGGCCGCGAGCACCGGCGTGGGCGCAACCGCCTTCACGACCTGCGGCCACAACACGACGGAGCCAACGTCGCCGGTGTGCCCGCCGCCCTCACCGCCCTGCGCGATGACGATGTCGAGACCGGCCTCGTGGTGACGCCGAGCCTGATGCGGCGACCCGCACAACGCGGCCACGAGACGGCCCGAACCTTGGATCTCCGCGATCACGTCGGCCGGCGGCGTGCCCAACGCGTTCGCGATCAACCGAACGCGATCGTGCCGTAACGCGACTTCGATCTGGGGCGCAGCGGTCGCCGCGGTCCAGCCGAGCAACTGCAGGCTGTTGCTCTCGCCTTCGGGAAGCTCGGGAACGCCATGGTCGGCGAGCACACGCTTGGCGAACTGGAGATGCGTTTCCGGCACCATCGCCCGCAGTTGCTCCGCGAGGGTTTCGGGGTCGAGCTCGCCCATGCCCTCGTACTTACCGGGGATGACGATGTCGACGCCGTAGGGCTTGCCGGCGACGTGCTCGTCGATCCAATCGAGTTCGACCGCAAGTTGTTCGGGTGAGAAGCCGACCGCGCCGAGCACACCGAAACCGCCGGCCCGGCTCACCGCGGCGACGACATCGCGACAGTGGGTGAACGCGAAGATCGGAAACTCGATCCCGAGTTGGTCACAGAGTTGCGTGTGCATTGGGTCAGGCCCTCTCTGCCGGTCGAGCGTCGAAGCTGATGGGCATCGCTTTGATGCCGTTGACGAAGTCGGAGTGCAGCCGTCGCGGCGCGCCCGCCGGCCGGACGTCGTCGAACCGTTGCACGATCTGTTGCATCACGGCCTTGATCTCCGACCGGGCAAGGTTCGCGCCGAGGCAGTAATGCACGCCACCGCCACCGAAGGTCACGTGGTCGTTGGGCTGGCGCGTCACGTCGAAACGCATCGGGTCGACGAACACGTCTTCGTCGCGGTTCGCCGACATGTAGTACATGACCACCTTGTCGCCGGCTGCGATCCGCTGGCCCCGCAGCTCCGTGTCACGCGTCGCCGTGCGGCGGAAGTTGTGGATGGAGGTACCCCACCGCAACATCTCTTCCACCGCGGTCGTCCAGTGCTCCGGTTCGGCGCGCAGTTTCGCGACCTCCTCGGGGTGCTGCATCAGCGCAAGCATCGAATGGTTGATGAGGTTGCGGGTGGTTTCGTTCCCGGCCACCACGAGAGTGACGAAGAAGAGGTTGAGCTCGAGGTCGTCGAGGCGTTCGCCGTCGACTTCTGCATGCACGAGCGCGCTCATGATGTCGTCGCGAGGGTCGCTCCGGCGGTCGTTCGCGATCCGGTCGCAATAGGTAAAGATCTCGATCGCGGCAAGCTCGCCCTCTTCCGGCGAGGCCTGGTATTCGGGATCGTCGAAGCCGATGAGCTTGTTCGACAGTTCGAACATCCGCGGCCAGTCGGCCTCGGGCAGCCCGATCATCTCGCAGATCATCTCGAGTGGGAGCTTGGCGGCGATGTCCTCCACGAACTCGCACTCACCGCGGTCGATGACATCGTCGATGATTCGCTGGGCGCGCTTGTCGATCGTGTCCTGCAAGCGCGTGATCATGCGCGGCGTGAACCCTTTGCTCACGAGTCGCCGCAACTGATGATGCTTCGGCGGGTCCATGTTGAGGATCGACAAGCGGCTCTTCGCGAGCATTTCGTCGGTCTGGGTGTCGATGAACGTGCCGCCGAGCTCCGACGAGAACGTGTCGGAGTCGCGGCTGATGGCGAGTACGTCCGCGTGTTTGGTGATGGCCCAGAAACTGTCGCCGTCGGGTTCGCGGTGCCGGAACACGGGTGCGTCGCGCCGCAGCAACGCGAACATCTCGTGGGGTTCTTCTCGGCCCCACGTACTCGCGAGTAGGTCGATGTCGTCGAGGTTCACGTCATTACCTCCGTCGGTTCGGTGACGCCGAGCAACGCGGCGAGACCCGCGAGCGCGACACGTTCGTCGATTGCGTCCGGATCGAGCCGGTGTTGCATCTCGAGCCCGATGAGGAGCGCAACGAGCAGCGCCCCGAGTACGTCGTCGGCAACGGGTGGCGTGATGTCGCCGCTCGCGCGCCATTGGCCCATCTCGTCGCGGACCGTGCGCCGAATGTCGCGGTAGCGATCGGCGAGCTGGTCGCGAGCGTCGGCATGACGAGTGGCGTAGAGCCACAGTTCGTGCTCGAGCTGCACCCAGTGCGCGCCGTCGTTCGGCGGGTCGGCGAAGTTGCGCCACAGCGCCGCGAGGCGGCCGGGCATGGTCGGCGCGGTCGCCATCTCGGCGGTGGCCGCGACTGCGACGTCGTTCTTCCACGAGTCGAGCAGCGCGAGCAGCAGCCCTTCTTTGCTTCCGAAGTGCGCGTACACCGAGCCGGAGGTGCGGTCCGCGTCGTCGGCGATGGCGTCGATCGACGCGCCGTCGATGCCATCGGCCGCGAACCGGGCGGCCGCCGCCTGGAGGAGTCGGTCGCGCGTGTCGGCGCGCCGTTCTGCCTGCGTTCGTGCCATCAGAGAAATATAGCGGAGGCTATATAAAGCCGCCTGTACCTTCTGCCCCGTCTACGTGGGACCCGGGGGAAACATGACGCTTCGACGAGTGGCAATTGCGCTGATCTCGACGGTTGCGATCGCCACCGCAGCGGCCGGCGGGTCAGCCGGCGCAGCGCAGCCCGCGGCGACACCACGGCCCCTCCCGCCCGCGGCCGTGCAGCAGCTCACCAACCTGCTCGCGCATCGAGCCGCCAGCTCGACGTTCGCGAGTAGCAGCACCGGCGGCAGCGCAGCGGCGAGCGACCCGACGGGCGATGTCATCGACACCCGAGGCGATGCCAGCGGAGCGTCGGTGGCGTACGACGGGCACGCCATCACCCTCTCGCTGCGGCTCGCCCACCCGACCAACCCGCACACCGATCCGTTCTGGCTCGGCGGTAACGGGAATGGCGAGTTCGGCCTGATCGAGTGGGTGCTCTACTCCGGCCCACCGACCAAGGGCTTCTTCCAGTTCCCGAGCGCGATCGCGCTCCTCAGTGGCGGCTCGACGAATCTCAGCGTCGACTTCATTCCCATCAAAGGCGGCGGGTACGGCTTCTCCATCCCGCCGGGTCCGCCGCAGTGCCGCGGCACCGTCGGCAGCTATGCCAACGGCACCTACACGATCAGCGCGCCGTCGAACTGCCTGCGCAATCCCGTCGGCATCCGCGCGAGCGCAGGTATGGCAGTCGTCAATTACGCGTTCGGTGATCTGCCCATCACCAACCAGCAGGTGGACTCGGTACCCAACGCCGGCACGCTCGACGTCGTCGGGCCTCCCGGTGGTTATCTGCTCGGCGCGGCTGATGGTGGCGCGTTCACGTTCGGCACCGTTGCCTTCCGCGGTTCGCTCGGCAACGTGCATCTTGCGAGCCCCGTCGCGAACATCGCGTCGACGCCCTCAGGTCGCGGGTACTTCATGCTCGGCCGCGACGGCGGCGTGTTCGCGTTCGGTGACGCGCGCTTCGTCGGGTCCGAGGCGACACTCGCAAGCGGCGCGCAATTCGTGTCGATCACACCGACGCCGAGCGGTCACGGCTACTGGCTGCTCGCGGCCGACGGCAGCGTGTTCGCGTTCGGTGACGCGCGCTTCCACGGGCGTGGCGGTGCCGGCGCGGTCGCGCTCGTCGCGACGCCAACCGGTAACGGCTACTGGATCGCCCACGCGCAGGGCGCGCTCGATGCGCGCGGCGACGCCACCAACCTCGGCTCGCCCGGCGCGAGCGGGCTCTCACTGCACGCGCCGATCGTGAGCATGGCTCGCACCGCGAGCGGTCACGGCTACTGGCTCGCGAGCACCGACGGCGGCGTCTTCACCTACGGCGACGCCGCGTTCCACGGCTCTACCGGCGCGTTGCGATTGCGCTCACCGATGGTGGGCATCGCACCGAGCGCGAGCGGGCGCGGGTACACGATGGTCGCCGCCGACGGTGGCGTCTTTGTGTTCGGCGACGGCCGGTTCTTCGGTTCGCTCGGCCAGGTGCACCTCACCCAACCGATCGTCGGGTTCGCCGCGCAGTAAACCGCCTGTGCCGCGCGTTACGCGGGGGCAACCTCGACCGGAATGCCGTTCACCGCGGCGTTGCCGCTCGGTACGTCGACGAAGTCGCCCGGCGCGAGATGGTTGTTGTTCACGCCGGCGTGCTCCGCCGCGACCGACAGCCGTACGCCGGGACGGTCGTGCCCCCAACCATGCGGGAGCGAAACGACACCGCGCATCATCTCGTCGCTCACTTCAACCGGCGCGACCAGGCTTCCCGCTTCTGACACGACCTTCGCATGTCCGCCGTTGCGCAGGCCGATGCGTTCTGCGTCGTCAGGATGCACGAGCAACGTGCACCGATCTTTGCCCTTCACCAGGACGCGCACGTTGTGCATCCAAGAGTTGTTCGAGCGAACGTGCCGGCGACTCACGAGCACCAACCCATCGTCGGTCGCGCGCTCCAATCGTTCGCGGAGGCGAGGAATGTCGCCGGTGACGTGGGCCGGCGCGAGGTTGATATGCCCGTTGGGCGTGGTCACCACTTCACGCACACGCGGTACCAACGGACCCATGTCGATACCGTCGGGCGCAGCTTCGAACGAGCGCAGCGTGAGGCCGTCGGGGTTCGCGCGGTACGCGTCGCCCCATGGACCGATCCGAATGGCGAAGTCGAGGAACCGTTCGGGGCCACCGGTGCTGTACTCCGCCACGATGTCGTCGGGGTTCTGGCCGGCGATCGGCGAACCTTCCTCCGCACACTTCATCGCGACGAGCGCGGCGAAGAAGCCGTCGTCGATCGCGCGTGCATCGTCGGGCGACGCAGGCATGCCGGCGATCATCGCGGCGAGCCGCAGCAAGATCTCCCACTCGTGCGGCCGGTCGGTGCGCGGGAACAGTGCCGGCGAGTACTTGCCCGCGCTGCGCGTCGCCCACGACCAGATCATCTCGTCGTAGTGCGGCTGCTCCAACGCCGAGAGGCCGGGCAGGATCACGTGCGCATGGCGCGTCGTCTCATTGAGGTAGTTGTCGATGCTGATCATGCAGTCGAGCAACGGCAGCGCCGCATCGAGGTGCTGCGAGTCGGGTGCGCTGATCACCGGGTTCCCCGCGACGGTGACGAGCGCTCGGAGTTGACCGTCGCCGGGGGTCGCGATCTCTTCGGCGAGGCATGACACCGGCACTTGACCGAGCACTTCGGGTGCACCGCGCACTCGACTGCGCCACCTGCCGAACTCCACGCCGTTCTCGTGTTCTGGGTTCGGAAGGCTCGTGAGCGACCACGCGATCGACTTGGCGAACATCGTGCCGCCGGGCCGATCGAAGTTGCCGGTGAGCACGTTCACGACGTCGACAAGCCACGACGCGAGCGTGCCGAACTCCTGGTTGCACAGCCCGATGCGGCCGTAGACGGTGCCGGCTTCGGTCACCGCAAGTTCGCGCGCGATACGACGGATGGTTGCCGCGGGCACACGACAGAGTGTCGCGACATCCTCCGGCGAGAACCCGGCCGCCAGATCGCGCACGAGGTCGACACCGTCGACGATGCCGGCAACGTCGCCCAGGTCCACGAGGTCCTCTTCGAACAGCACGTGGGCAATGGCGAGGAGGAACGCGGCATCGGTGCCGGGCACGATAGGTACCCACTCGTCGGCCCGCTCCGCGGTGCCGGTACGACGCGGGTCGACGACGACGGTCTTGCCGCCGCGGTCACGGATGCGTTCGATCTCACCGACCAGGTCGGGGTGCGCAAGCAGACTGCCTTGCGAGGCGTGAGGGTTGGCACCCATCACGACGAGGTACTGCGTGCGGCCGACGTCGGGGATCGGGAACGTCCACATGCCGCCGTACATCAAGAGGGACGTCACGTTCTTCGGCCACTGGTCGACCGTGCCGGCCGAATAGATCTGCGAGAGGCCGCTGATCGCGATGAACGCCGGGACGTAACGCGAGAGCGAGAAGTTGTGGGCCGTCGGGTTCCCGATGTAGGTGGTGACGGCGTCCTTCCCGTGCTCGTCGAGCACCGCGCGCAGCAACGTCTCGCAACGTTCGAACGCCTCTTCCCACGACACCTCACGCCACGTGTCGCCGTCGCGCACCATCGGCGCACGCAAACGATCAGGGTCTTCATGCAAGTGACCGAGCACGGTGCCCTTCGGACAAATGAAGCCCTTGCTCCACACGTCGCGGCGGTTGGGCCTGATCAACGTCACTCGTTCGTCTTCAACCGTAACGTCGAGCCCGCACATCGCCTCGCAGAGGGGGCAGGTGCGGGTGTGCATGGTGCTCGTCATGAAAAACTCCCGGCGTCGGTTCCGTCGGGACGTTAACGCGAGGCCTGAGGCGCGGTACCGTGCGCGGGTGGCCGCCACGGAACATGTCGACCTCGAGATCGCCGGCCGAGACATTCGCATCACGAGTCCGAACAAGGTGTTCTTTCCGGAACGCGGCGAGACGAAGCTCGACCTTGTCAATTACTACCAGTCGGTCGCGGATCCGCTGATGCGGGCAATGGGCGGCCGTCCGGTGCTCATGCAGCGCTTCCCGCACGGCGCGGGCGGCTCGTCGTTCTTTCAGAAGCGCGTGGGCGACGGCGCCCCCGACTGGTTGGAAACGACAATCGTGAGCACGCCGAACGGCACGACCTCACGTGCGTTGGTTGCCGCCGACCTCGCGCACGTCTTGTGGGCCGTGAATCTCGCCTGCCTCGGCTTCCACGTGTGGCCATACCGCGCCGCCGACGCCGAGCACGCCGACGAACTGCGCATCGACCTCGACCCCCAGCCCGGCGTCGGGTTCGACGAAGCGCGGGTCGCGGCGCACGAAGTGCACGCGCTGCTCGACGAGTTGGGTATGCGCGGCCATCCGAAGACCACCGGCAACCGCGGCATCCACGTATACGTGCGCCTCGAGCCGCGCTGGGACGCGTACCAAGTGCGCTCGGCTGCGGTCGCGCTCGCGCGAGAACTCGCGCGCCGCCGTCCCGACATCATCACCGACGCATGGTGGAAGGAAGAGCGCGGCGAACGCATCTTCATCGACTTCAACCAGAACGCGCCCCACAAGACGGTGTTCGGCGCCTGGTCGGTGCGCGCACGCGTCGGCGCACAGGTGTCGACCCCGCTTCGGTGGGACGAAGTCGACACCGTGCAGCCCGACGAATGCACGATGACCACCGTTCCCGACCGCGTCGCGCGCGACGGCGACCCGTGGCAAGGCGTCGACACCGAGCTGCAGTCGCTGGAGCCGCTCCTCGAACTGCACGAACGCGACCGCGCCAATGGCCTCCCGGACGCTCCGTGGCCACCGCAGTACCCGAAGATGGAAAATGAGCCTTCCCGGGTCGCGCCGAGCCGAGCGCGCAAACCGAAACCCGAGTGATCAGAACTGATCGGCGAAGGTGGGGCTCGGCGCGCCAGCAACCCGAGAGGCGATGAGCCAGTCGCGTAAGTTCACGGCGGGCATCGGCCGCGCCAGGAAGTACCCCTGCGCGACATCGCAGCCGGTGGCGCCCAGTGTCTGCAGGATCCGCTCCGTCTCCACGCCTTCGCCCACGACCCGCAGGCCGAGGTTGTGGCCGAGGTCCACGATCGAGCGCACGATCGACGCGTGGGTGTGGTTCACGAGCATGTCCATCACGAAGCTCTTGTCGATCTTCAGCTCGTGAAGCGGTAGCGCGGAGAGGTAGCCGAGCGACGTCTGGCCACAGCCGAAGTCGTCGAGGCTCACTTGTACACCCGCGGCTGCGAGTTCCCCGAGCATCGTCGCCGCGCGCGCCGGATCGGCGACCAGCGCGGTCTCGGTGATTTCGATGATCAAGCGTGCGGGTGCGACGCCGAGCTCGTCGAGCACGGCTCTCACGCGCGACGCAAAGTCGCTGCGCGCAAGGTTGCGGCCCGAAATGTTCACCGCGACCGCGAGGTCTTCGCCGATCGGACCGAGCTTCTGCGTTTCGATCAACGCATGGCGAAGGACCCAGTCGGTGAGCGCGTCGATGACGTCGGTCTGCTCCGCCAACGGGAGGAACCGGTCCGGGTAGAGCAAGCCGTGCACCGGGTGCTGCCAGCGCACGAGAGTCTCGATCGCTTCGGTCCGGCCGTCCGACAGGGTCGCCTTCGGCTGGTAGTGCAAGACGAGCTGGTCGGCGGCGAT
>JAODBJ010000170.1 GCA_025463905.1 Actinomycetes bacterium | reverse complement strand
CGCCGCAGTCGATGCGTTGCCGGGCGGTGCAACGTGGCGAGCCGCGATCGAGGCGCTGCCCGAACGCGAGCGGCACCTCGCGATCCACGAAGGCCACCTCGTTGCCTTGAGCGAACGCGACCGCGCGGCGCTCGACCCGTCCACCATCCCCGCGTTCACGTTCACCGGACCGGCGAGCGAAGTACGCGACCGCGTGAAAGCTGTCGTCGACGCCGGCGCAACCGAGATCCTCTACGCGCCCATCGGCCCCGACATCGAGCGCGAACTCACCACCTTCAAAAACGCAGTGACGTAGCCGGTTACTCGTTTTGATCTCAGAATCGACCGGAAAAGGGCACTTTTCTGAGATCAAAACGAGGTCAGAACCTGTTAGGCGGCGATTACTACTTGGTCGCGGCCGGCGGACTTGGCGCGGTACATGGCCTTGTCGGCGTGGTTGAGGAGGGATTCGACATCGTCGTGCCGCGTCGCGACGGTGACGCCGATGCTCGCCGACACCGACAACACGCGCTCGCGGATTTCGTACGGCACGCGCATCGCCTCGAGGATCTTCTCGGCCACGGCCTGCGCGTCGCGGACCGTGTCGACCTCCGACAGCAGGATCACGAACTCGTCGCCGCCAAGCCGGGCCACGGTGTCGCTCGCGCGAACGCTCTGGCTCAGCCGGTAGGCGACCTGCTGCAAGAGAACGTCACCGGGGCCGTGGCCGTAGGTGTCGTTCACGGCTTTGAACCGGTCGAGGTCGACGAACAGCAGCCCGACGTGTTTGCCGCCGCGGTTCGCGGTGGCAAGCGCGGTGCCAAGCCGGTCTTCGAGCAGCAGCCGGTTCGGGACGCCGGTGAGGCTGTCGTGCAATGCCTGATGATGTACCTGCTCGACGAGGCGCGCGTTTTCGAGCGCGGTCGCCCCTTGGTTGGCGAGACCCTGCAGTCGTTCCCACATGTCGGGGGCGAGGTCGAAGTCCCGTTCGATCGGCGCAGTGACGACGCCGTGGAAATCGCCGTGCGCGAGCAGCGGCACGATGCAGACGCGTTCCACATCCGCGGCGTGAAGCACCGCGCACAACGCGGGACTCGCGTCAGTCGCGTCGAGCACCATCGGCGTCGGCGCGCTCAACATGCGCTGCAGCTCGGGCGTTTCCTCAGGTAGCAACACGGTGGCGCGCATCACGGCTTCCAACTCTGCGCTCACACCCTCGATGCCCCGGTAGGTCAGGCGCGCTTCGTCGGCATCCCACACGAGCACTGACGCGCGCGGCGAGCCCACGACGGCTGGGATCGCGGTCGCCAGCGTTTGCGCGACGGCATCGACGGTGCGGGCGTCCGTGAGCGACGACGCGAGCGCGAGCAACGCGCGGGCGGTTTCGTTCTGGCGACGTGCTTCTTCGAGTGCCGTTGCAACGTTGAGTGCGGCGGCAGCGGTTGCCGCGTAGGCCTCGAGGAGGCGACGTTCGGCGGGAAAGAACCTCGCGCCCGGCGGGTAGAGCGCGGCGAGGCGGCCGAAATGGCGCGTCCCGGAGGTCACGTCGACGATGAGGCGCGACCCATCGCGGTCGTCGGGTTCGGTCGCGAGGATTTCTTGCGCGACGAGCCGGGCTTCGTCGTCACTTGCGAACCCGTGCTCGTGGAGACGTAGGTCGCCGGGAGCGAGGTACACGGCCAGAAGATGGCGTGTCGCGCGTACGGCGTGCGCGGCGCGGTGCGGGATCGCGGCGAGCACGTGTTCGAGACCTTCAGCCGACACGAGCTCGCGCGTTGTCTTCTGCATCGACTCGAACCGCTTGGTCAGCAACGAGAGCTGTGCTTCGAGGTGCTCGATGCGCCGTTGCGGGTCGGCGTCGGGCGCGGTGCTGCGGTCCCACCGCACCGTGTAGTTGCAGCGCGCCGCGCCGTGACGCTGGCAACGCGTTTCCACCACCTGTGCCGGGCTCATGCCGAATAGCACCGGAGATTGCGTGAGGATGCCGGCGGTGTACGCGCAAAAGGTTGCGTCTCGTTCGAAGCCCTCGATCGCCCACGCTTCGATGATGGCGTAGTCGTCGCCGATCTCCACCGCTTCGAGTCGGGTCGCGGTCGAAAACTTCGTTGCGCTGAGCGCGACATTCCGGAGTACCTCGCCCGGCGAGCCGAGCGAGCGGAACAACGCGGCCACTTCGCTGCCCTCGTACTGGCGGAGCATCTCTTCGCCGACCTGGTGGGCGAAGCGCGGGTCGTCGGTCACTTCGATGCCGGCCCGGAACAGCGAGACCGCAAGGTCGTACGAGGTCCAGGTGGTGCCTTTGCACAGTTCCAAGGGGTCACGAGGGTCGCCGGCGCGCTCCATGAGACGGGCCACGCCTGGTTGACCGGCCACGCGCTCCACGCACCGCACGATGACGGCGGTGACGGAGCCCGCGATCTGACCGGCGGCTACTTCGGCAAGCTCAGGATGATCGGGCTCAGGCCCCTCATTCCCCATATGGCGCAGATCGACCTCGATCGGCGCCGGGTTGAGCGGTAATGGCGGCCTGGTTGTCGGTCACAGCGTGGGAGCCGGTAACCAGACGCGACGAAGGGCCGGAGCCGAAGCGCCGACCCTTCGTACCGGGGGTCTCTGGGGTGAGACGACGGAGGCCCGAAGGCGTTCCGTCGCCGACTTTTTACGGCGGACGACATGAGAGCACCGTGAGCCGCGACCGGAGCCGCAGACACGCGGACGCGCGGCCTACGTGTCGATGCGGTGGCTCCGCGACGTGAGCGCTTCGATTGTGGCGAGCAGTTCCGCGAGGACGAAGGGCTTGGCCATGAACGCATCTGCACCGGCCCGCAGCGCGACGTCGCGGTCGGCAGGACTGCTGCGAGCGCTCACGATCACGATCGGTCCGGTCCATCCTTCGCGTCGAAGGTGCTTGCACACCTCGATGCCTGACGGGTGGGGGATCATGACGTCGAGCACGATCGCGATCGGTGAGCGGTTGAGCACCGCCCACAGCGCCTGATCACCCGACGTCGCGACTTCCGTGGCGTACGACGCGCGCTGCAAGCAACGCTCGACGATCGTCGCCATCTTGGGATCGTCTTCGACGACGAGCACGTACGG
Source organism: Actinomycetes bacterium (assembly GCA_025463905.1). Lineage (GTDB taxonomy): Bacteria > Actinomycetota > Acidimicrobiia > IMCC26256 > PALSA-610 > JAODBJ01. The sequence continues at coordinate 6,349 of JAODBJ010000170.1, read as the reverse complement.
CGTCAACCCGGCCATGGTCCGTGTCTCCACCGTTCGACGGTGCGCCGCCCGCCGTGAGACGGAAATGAGAGTCCGGACCTGCTACGAGGCGCGCGGCAGCCGCACTTCGACGAGCGCGCCGCCCAGCGGGCCTTCATTCGCCGCGCGCACCGCACCGCCGAGCGCGCGGGCGATCGACGCAACGATTGCGAGCCCGAGACCGGCGCCGCCGTCTTCGCGGCCCCGCACGAGATCGGCCCGAGCGAACCGGTCAAACGCTCGATCGAGAAGGGTGGGGGCGAAGCCATTGCCGTCGTCCGCTACGCGTAGGTAGGCGTGGTGTTCGTCGGCCGCGACTTCCACTTGGACGTTGCTCGCGGCGTACTTCGTCGCGTTCGACACGAGATTGGTGACGATTTCCTCGATCCAGCTCGAATCGCCGAGCACGGACACTTCATCACCGGAAATCTCGATGACGATCCCGTCGCGGCTGGGGAGTCGGTGCGTGGTGGCGGCCGCCGTGGCTCGAAGCGGCGTCGCGCCGGCGGTAGCGGTGATCTGGCCTGCGTCCGCGCGCGCCAGCATGAGTAACCCGTCGCTGAGCCGGATCAGGCGGTCGGTCTCTTCGAGCGCGCTGCGGAGGCCGCGCGTCACCACCTCTGGGTCGTCGACGTCGAGCGCGGTGAGTTCGAGTTCGCCGCGCAGCACCGCGATCGGCGTACGCAGCTCGTGGCTCGCGTCGTCGACGAATGCACGCTCGTGCGCAAGGGTCGATTCGATCCGGCCGAGCATCTGGTTGAGCGTGCGGCCGAGTTCCGCGATCTCGTCGTTGCCAGGGGGCTGCGGAAGCCGGCGTCCCGGCTCCACCAACGAGATGGTCGTGGCTTCCCGCGCCATTCGGCGAACGGGTCGCAGCGCCGCGCCCGCGAGCAACCAACCGGTGCCGGTGATCGCCGCGATCAACAACGGTCCACCGACACCCAACAGGAGCAGGAGGCGCCGCTCCGCCCGGTGTGGTGCCGCCGTGCTCGTCGCGGCGATCACCACCCACCCGTTCTTCGGGCCCTTTCGAATAGAGAGCGCGAGCAAACGGGCTTGGTTGCCGAGGTCCTCGACGCTCTTGTCGACGATGAGCTCGTGCCGGCGCGCCCGTGTGAGTTGGGCCGGGCTGAGGAGCGGCGTCTCGCCGGCGTCGGTCGGGTACACGACCCTGTCGTTGCCGTTGATCACCTGAGATACCACACCTCGCACGCGGCGCGGACTTTGGTTGACCCGCAGCGGGCTTTGATTGATCGTCGCCGCGATGTCTGCGGCGTGGACGCGCAGTTCGGCGGTGACCGCGCTATTTGCTTCGGCACCGACATCGAGATAGAGCGCAACGGCCGCGACGGCGAGGACGGCCGTCGTGCCGACGAAGAGCAGGATCGTCAGGCGCGCACGCAATGACAGTGATCGGAGCGCCACCTTCATTCAGCCACGCAACCGCTCATCCGCCATCGGCGCGTAGCCGGTAACCCGAGCCTCGCACCGTCTCGAGCGCGTGGCGCTCGAACGGGCGATCGATCTTCTCGCGCAGGTAGCGCACGTACACGTCGACCACGTTCGACGTGCCGTCGTAGGCGAAGTCCCATACGTGATCAATGATGTCGGTGCGCGACAGTACGGCGCCCGGGCTGCGCATGAAGTACTCGAACAGGGCCAGCTCCTTGGCCGACAACGTGATCTCCACGTCGCCGCGGCAGGCACGATGTGTCGCCGGGTCGAACATGAGGTCGCCGACGGTGAGGACCGGGGGCCGCTCCTGCGCACCGCGACGCAGCAACGCGCGCACCCGCGCGAACAGTTCGGAGAACGCGAACGGTTTCGTGAGGTAGTCGTCGGCGCCTACGTCGAGGCCGCGTACCCGGTCGTCTACGGCGTCGCGCGCGGTCAACATCAGAACCGGCATCCAGCGACCCTGTTCACGCCATTGCCGGCACACCTCGAACCCGTCGGGCGCGGGGATCATGGCGTCGAGCACCACTGCGTCGTACGGCAACTCGATGCCGGCCCACACCGCCTGTTCGCCCGTTGCCGCGACATCTACCGCGTAGCCCTCACGCTCCAGGCCGCGTTTGAGGAGGTCTGCCATCTTTTGCTCGTCTTCGACAACGAGGACACGCACGGCGCAAAGCTACGTCGAGCGGGCCGCGCTCAGCCGTCGGATGGCTCGTCGAGAATCGAAACGAACCCGGACGCTCCCCCGACCGTCGCGCCGGTCACGCCCGCCACGTCGATACGGAAGGATTCGGTTCCCTCTGCAAGTACGTCACCCTTCAGCGCAACGATGAACGACACGCTCGTGGCGTTGGCCGGGATCGTGAATGGTTTCGCGGTCACGATCTTGTAGTCGCTCGGTGAGGTCGCGCTCAGCGCGACCGTGCTCCACGTGCCGTTCACCGGCGCTCCCGGTGGGCGCGACAGGTTGACTTGCACTGTCACCTGCACGTTGCCGGAGTCACCTTCCCATACGCTCGCGTCGCCGACGCTGAGCACCACTCCGGACGTCGAATCGTCGCGGATGGTGCCGATGCCCGTGCCGTCGAGCACCGTCGCGTCGGCGCTCGTGAGGGAGACGCTGAACGTCTCGTCGGATTCGGCGACGGTGTCGCCGGCGACATTGACCATCACCGGCTTCGAGATCTGTCCCGCGCTGAAGGTCACCGTCCCCGACGTTGCCTTGTAGTCGCTCGGCGACTTCGCCGAGCCGTTCACCGTCGTGTACTGGACGTTGACGGTCCCGGTCGCGGGGTGCAAGAGCGACACGGTGAACTTGATCGCTCGGTTCCCGGCGTCGCCTTCATCGATCGTGGCGTCGCCGATCGACACGACCGGCCCCGTGATGGCAGTGACGGTGTAGGTGCGGGCGACCGTCGTCGAGTTGCCGGCGCCGTCGGCCGTGTACACCGAGATGGAATGGGTGCCGGGATGCGCGGTGTCGAGTGGCGCGCCGTCGGCGACATTGCCGTTGCAGCTCATCACGATGGTGAGCGCGTCGTCACACGAGTAGGACGCGTTCGTCGGCGTGTATTGACGGTAGGTGGCACCGGCGGCAGGGGTGTTGAAGGTGACGACTGGCGGCGTCGTGTCGACGAGCCATGACCACGATGCCGGGCTGGGGTCGACATTGCCGGCCGAATCGCGCGCTCGCACGCGCAGGCTGTGGTTTCCGTCGGTCAGACCCGAGTAGTTCGCGGGCGACGGGCAAGCAGAGAACGTTGTGGTGTCGAGCGCGCACTGGATCGTGACGTTCGCTTCCGACGCCGAGAATGCGAAGTGTGCCGCGGCGGACGACGACGGCGTCGGCGGCCCGTCGTCGATGAAGGTATCCGGCGCGTTGGTTTTGATGTTCCAGCTGTACGTCGCGGGCGTTGGGTCGCTGGTGCCGGCGAGGTTCGTGGCCTGCACCGCGAAGGTGTGGTCGCCGTCGACCAGCGTGTAGCTGGTGGGGCTCGAGCACCCGGTGAACGTCGCACTGTCGAGCGAACACGTGAACGTAGAGGCCGAGTCGCTGGAAGAGAACGTGAAGGTCGCGGTGTTGCTCGACGAGTTGACGGGCGGCGCGCCGTTGATCGTGGTTTCGGGCGAGCTGGCGTCGACGAACCGACGACAGTTCGCGCCCGCGCAGGTTTCGAGTTGGTGCAGCAGCGTTGCGAGTTGCGATTGCACTCCGGCCGTAGCCGGTTGGTCGTGCACGCTCTGGAGTTCGTTCGGATCGTTCGTGAGGTCGTAGAGCTCCTGCTCACCGGTTATGTATTCCACGTATTTCCACCCGGGCGTTCGGACGCCTTCGAAGGGGACCGCGGGGTCGTTGCTGTCGCCCGCCTCGAGGAGCAGCGCCCGCCCCGTGAACGCAACGGGGTCGGCCACCACCGACTGGAGCGAGACGCCGTCTTGCGCCAGCCCGGGTGTCGCGCCGGCCATGTTGGTGACCGTTTGCGCGATGTCGACGTTGCTCGTGATGGCGTCCGCACTCGCGCCGGCCGGCCAGCCGGGGCCGCTGATGATGAGCGGCTCGCGGATCGCTTCCTCGTACGGCTGGTGTTTCCCATCGGGGAGCCGGTGCTCACCGAGGAAGTAACCGTTGTCGCCGGTGTAGATGACCACGGTGTTGTCGAGCAGCCCGTCGGCTTGGAGTTGGTCGTGGACGCGTTGCACCATGTCGTCGAGAGCCATCAACATGCGCAGTCGATCGCGCCAGGCGGTTTGGATGTTCTTGAAGTTCGTGGCAGTGAGCGACGGTTGCCCGCGGATGAACGCGGGCTTGTCGCTCACGTCGGCTTCGTTGTAGCCCGGTCCCGTCGGCATGGTGTTGTTCCTGAACGCGGTCTTGTAGCGCTCGGGGCTCCTCACGTTGGGGCCGTCGTGGGGTGCGGTGGGTGTGAGCTCGAGGAAGAACGGATTGCTGCTCTGCGCCTGCGTGTGGATCGACGACGCTGCGAGCTCGCCGAGCGCATCGGTCTGATAATCCTGCGGCGCAGTCCCGGCGGTCTGCGGTACGCCGTTGTTGCTCATCGTGTAGCCGTACATCTTGTACGCGCTGTCGCCCACGAGCGCGTGCCAGTCGTCCCAACCCGGCGGCACGTAGGTCTGGTTCTTCGTGCCGTATCCGTTGAGGTACTTACCGATCAGCGCGGTGTGGTAGCCGGCGGCGTGCATCCACACCGGGAGCGTGTTCGCGTCGGCGAAGTGGCTGAAGCCACCGTTCGCCTGATCGTTCGACCAGACGCCGTTGTTGTGCGAGTACTGGCCGGTGAGGAAACTCGCGCGGGCCGGGCAGCACTGCGGGTTCGACACGAAGAAGTTCGAAAACGTCGTGCCGGTGGCGGCCAAGAGCGCATTCGTCTTCGACATGACCCACTGATCGCCGACGCGCTGGTCGTCGCTCATGATGAGCACGATGTTCGGCCGGGTCGGCGTCGCCGCGGCAGGCACGGCGAGGCGCCCGCGCAACGGCACCGCGCCGACCAGCGCGATGACGACGAACACCAAAAACGCGGCGCGAACGCGCGCTGAGCCCCCACGCATTCGGTGACCCCACCTCCTGTACCCGCTAGCGGCCAGTATGGCAGCGGCACCCGGTGCAACGCCCGCCCGCAGGGCCTCGGGGTGCGAGGATGGATGCGATGGCGCGCTCGCAACCTGTCGACGCCGCGCGGCGCGACGAGCTTCGGGCGATGAAGCGACGGGCCACGGCGCTTCTCCTCGTCATCACCGTGGTGTTCCTCGTCGTCGCCGTCTTCGGGAGCAATCGCGGCTGGTCGGGGTACCTGCTGGCCACCGCCGAGGCGTCGATGGTGGGTGGGCTCGCAGACTGGTTCGCGGTTACTGCACTGTTCCGTCACCCACTCGGGATCCCGATCCCGCACACTGCGGTGATCCGCGAGCGCAAGGACGACTTCGGCCGGACGCTCGGTACGTTCGTGCAGGAGAACTTCCTCACGGAAGACGTTGTCGGTGAACGGGTACGAGCGTCGAGGGCCGCGGAACGCTTCGCGGCGTGGTTGTGCAGCGAGGACAACGCGGCTGTGGTCGCGCGTCACGCCTCCGAACTCGCGGTTGCGTTAGCCGATGTCGTACGCGACGAGGACGTACACCGACTGTTGGAGACGGAGGTAGCCCGGGCCCTCGACGCGGTGCCGCTGGCGCCGCTCGCCGGGCGGGCCCTGCATGTGTTCACGGCGAACGGGCGCCACCAGGAACTGCTCGAGGCGATCCTGCGCGGCGTCGAACGCTTCCTTACCGACAACGCGACGACACTGCGCGAACGGTTTGGCGAGGAGTCACCGTGGTGGCTGCCGAACGCGTTCGAAGATCGGATGTTCGATCGGCTGCTCGAAGGATTCCGCGACTTCGTACACGCGGTGAACAAAGATCCGAACCATCCGTTGCGCCGGGAATTCGACCAGCGGGTCGACGACCTCGCAGAGCGCTTGCAACACTCGCCCGAACTACGTGAGCGCGGCGAGCAGCTCAAGCACGACCTGCTCTCCCATCCCGAGTTGCGGAACTGGTCGGTGGCGGTGTGGACCGACGTGAAGCGCGGGCTGCGCACGCAGGCGGCTGACCCCGAGTCGGAGTTGCGTCGCCGGATCGCGCGCGCGGTTATGGCGGCGGGGGAGCGGTTGGCTGCCGATCCGGCGCTCCAACACAAGGCCGACGACTTCGCGGAGGCGGCTGTGCGATACGTGTCGGTGCACTTCCGCGACGAGATCAGCACCCTCGTGAGCGGCACGATCTCGCGTTGGGATGCCGACGAGACTTCCGACAAGCTCGAACTGCTCCTCGGGCGCGACCTTCAGTACATCCGCATCAACGGCACGGTCGTGGG
>JAODBJ010000159.1 GCA_025463905.1 Actinomycetes bacterium | reverse complement strand
GCGCTCAGGTTGCAACGACAAGCCCAACGAACCCGTGCGCGGCTGCGCATCGCGAAAGCGCGGTTCCGCAAAAGCGCGGCGGAGCTCTACAAGACGGGAAGCGAGGCATCCGTCGCGTACACGATGGTGAACTTCGAAGTCTCGTCGCCGAGCGACGCCGGCAGCGGGTCCGTCTACCTGCAGCGGGTCGCGACCGTGCGGCATGACGCGTTGAGCACACTCAACGGTGTTCGTCGCCGCGACGCGCAATTGCATCGCGCCCTGCAGGAACGGCAGTTGGAGGTCGTCGCGGCGCGCCAATCGGCAGCCGGCGAACGACAGCGGTTAGGCGGGTTGCGCGCCCAACAGGCGCGGCAGCGCGACGCGGTGGCAACCCAAGAAGCACGTGAGAACGCGATCGTCTCGCGGTTCCGCAGCCGGAAAGGCCAATACACCGCCGAGCTCAACGCATTGCAGCAAACGTCGACACAGGTCAGCGCGTTGCTGTACGACCTGCAGATCAACCAGCCGCGGGCGGCGTCGTTCCACGCGTCGCGGCCGGTACCGGGCCCGGTTACGAGCCCGTTCGGTATGCGCGAGCACCCCATACTCGGCGTGACGCGCATGCATACCGGCATGGATTTCGCGGCCGCCTACGGCGACCCGATCCACGCGGCGGCGGCCGGCACCGTGGTGTGGGCGGGCCCGCGCGGTGGCTACGGCAACGCAGTGGTGATCGACCACGGCGGCCAGTTCGCCACGCTCTACGCCCACTCGTCGGCGTGGTACGTGACGGTCGGAGAACACGTGAGTGCGGGGGAGACGGTCGCCGCGATCGGCGCCAGTGGAATGGCTACGGGGCCGCACCTCCATTTCGAAGTGCGCATCCTCGGCTACTGCGTCAATCCCGCGCCGTACCTCGGCTAGTCAGCCCTCGTTGGCGAGGACGCTGATGAGACGCGACGCGTCTTCGATGGAGAGTTGGAAGGTCGACGCGCACGTGTCGCCGTGCCAGACGCTGAACACGGCGACGCGCTGGTCGGGATGCCACGTGACCTGCAGCCGGCGTCCGGGCGAGCGCTGATCAACAAACCAATCCCGGTTCGTCCGCCGCACGAGTGTCTGGCCCATGCTCCAATTCTACGTCCGGGAATGGGGTCCTTCCCAGGGCGTGGGGAGTGAGATTGGGCACAATGGCTTGTCGCGCGTACGTGACCATGCGACGGTCTCGTCCATGGGCGACTGGTTCGACGAGACGACTGACATTGCACGAGACGACGACTTCTGGGTCGACCGTTTCGCAGCCGAGCGTGCCGAGCACCGTCGGTTCGGACGGGTACGTGCGGCAGTTCAGGTCTGGATCGGGAGCACTTCGGCCGCGGCCGCGGTGAGCTCATCGTCCCAGTCTTTGGGTTCGCTGAGCGGTACGAGTACCAGCTTCGAGAACCCGACTTCCACGTAGCGCTCGCACGCCTCGCGCAGCGCGGGCCAACCGCGCGGGACGAGTTCCGCCGGATCGACTCCCGGATTGCGCGACTGCAGTATCTGGAGAAACGCGTCGGGCAACTCGTCGTGGGAGTACAACACCATCGCGCCGAAATGTTCGGGGTCGATGGCGCGTCCCGCGGCGACCGCAGCTTCATCGATCGCGATCCGTCCTTGCGCGCACTGCTCCGGCGTCGAGAACGACGCGAGCCAGCCGTCGGCGAGCCGGCCGACGCGTCGGAGTTCCACCGGCGCCCGGCCGCCCAACCACACGTCGAGGGGCTTGCCCGGCTTCGGCAAGACCGTCATTCCTGCGTAGTGGAAGCGCGGGCCGTCGTGGTCGACGGAGTCTTCCGACCAGAACCGCCGGATCAGCGGCAGCGCCTCTTCGAACCACGGCGCCCGTTCCGCGCGCGCCACGCCGAACGCCTGTTGTTCCACGGGATGCGCGATGCCGAGGCCGAACGCGGGGAGCGCGCGGCCGCCGGAGAGCGCGTCGAGGGTCGCCCATTGTTTGGCGAGCAGCGCGGGGTTGCGCCCGGGCAACACTTGCACGCTGGTGCCGAACTTGATGCGGCTCGTGCGCCCCGCGGCGAATGCGAGCGCGACCATCGGTTCCGGCGCCGGCCCGCTCACGCGCTCCGACAGCCAGAGGGAGTCGAAGCCGTGTCCTTCGAGTCCGTCGGCGAGCGCGCCGAGTTGCTCGCCCGACAACGACCGCAGGTTCCCGAGCCCGTACCCGACGCGAACCTTCACGTCACAACCATATGGTTCCGCTCTCCCTATCCGCGGGCGGCGGGAAGCGGCGCGTCGGCGCGGAACTGTTCGTATTTGCCCAGTTCTTTGCGCGCGATCTGGCGCATGTGTACTTCGTCGGGCCCGTCGACCAGGTGCAATGTGCGCGCGTGCGCGTACATGGTCGCGAGCGGGAAGTCGTCGGTCACGCCGGCGCCACCGAAGACCTGGATCGCGCGGTCGATGACATCGGTGGCGACGCGTGCGGCCACCACCTTGATTGCGGCAATCTCCACCTGTGCCGCTTTCTTCCCCACGGTGTCCATCATCCACGCAGCTTTCATGGTGAGCAGCCGGGCCTGTTCGATCTGCATGCGCGACTCCGCGATGCGCTCGCGGATCACACCTTGGTCGGCGAGGTTGCGGCCGAACGCGACGCGTTGCTGCGCGCGGATGCACAGCAGTTCGAGTGCCTTCTCCGCAAGACCGATCGCCCGCATGCAGTGATGGATGCGACCGGGACCGAGGCGGGCCTGCGCAATCGCGAAGCCGCCGCCTTCTTCTCCGAGCAAGCTCGACGCCGGCACCCGCACGTTCTCCCACAACGTCTCGGCGTGGCCGGGGCCTTCGTCGTGCCCGAACACGGTGAGACCGCGCCGTACCTGTACGCCGGGCGCGTCCATCGGCACGAGGATCATCGACTGGCGGTGGTACGGGTCGGCGTTGGGGTCGGTGACACCCATGAAGACCGCGACCTTGCAACGCGGGTCGAGCGCGCCACTGGTGAACCACTTGTGACCGTTGATCACGTAGTCGTCGCCGTCGCGCTCGATGCGGCTCGAGATGTTCGACGCGTCCGACGATGCCACCCACGGTTCCGTCATCGCGAAGCACGAACGGATCTCGCCTTCGAGCAACGGATGCAACCACCGGCCCTGCTGCTCGTCGGTGCCGAACTGAACGAGGATTTCCATGTTGCCGGTGTCGGGCGCGGAACAGTTCGTCGCTTCACCGAGCAACGGCGACGAGCCCATCACCTCACACAGCGGCGCGTAGTCGACGTTCGACAGCCCGACGCCGTGCTCGTCGTCGGGGAAGAAGAGGTTCCACAGTCCGCGCTTGCGTCCTTCGGCTTTCAGGTCCTCCATCACGGGCGGTGGGTAACGGATGTCGCCGGAGTCCTCGCGCTGCTTGCGGTACACCGGCTCGGCCGGCCGCACGACTTCAGTGTCGAATGCGACGAGTTGTGCTTTCATTTCGGCGGCGCGAGCGCTCGGTGCAAAGTCCATGGTGCCTCCTCGAATTGGTCGCACAGTAGTTCTCGCTCTCGAACAGGGAGATCACCGCGTAGCGTGCGCGGGAGTGACCGCCGCTTCCGACGACGCACCCGAACTCGATGGCGATCACCTCGACCCGGACCCGATCCGCCAGTTCGAACAATGGTTCGCGCAGGCCCGTGACGCGGGGGTGCGCCAACCGGAGGCGATGACGCTCGCCACGGTGACCGCGGCGGGCCGGCCCGCGGCGCGCACGGTGTTGTTGCGCGGCCTCGACCAGCGAGGGTTCGTGTTCTACACGAACCTCGAAAGCGCCAAGGCCCACGATCTCGCGCAGCAGCCGCACGCCGCGCTCGTGTTCCACTGGCGGGAAGTCGAACGCCAAGTACGCGTGGTCGGCCCGGTCAGTGTCGTCGATCGCGACAAAGCCGTGCGTTACTGGGAGACGCGCCCGCGCGGCCACCGCATCGGCGCGTGGGCGTCGCCGCAGAGCGAGGTCGTCGCCGGCCGCGACGAACTCGACCGGCGCGTTGCCGACGTCGAGCGGCGGTTCGCGGGTGTCGATCCTCCGCTGCCGCGGTTCTGGGGTGGTTACCGCGTCGCGCCGGTGGAGCTGGAGTTGTGGCAGGGCCGCAAAGACCGTTTGCACGACCGGGCGCGCTACCGCAGAGTCGACGACTTCGACGACAACGCGAGTTGGATCATCGAGCGGCTCGCGCCGTGACCGCACCGGCGTGGATCGCGCTCGTCGTGGCGGCCGGCTTCGCGGTGGCCGACTGGATCGCGAACGCGCGCGACGACCGCGCGCTCGAGTACGTCGCCAAACCCGCCACATTGGTTGCGTTGGTCGCGGTGGCGGTTGCGCTCGATCCGGCGGACTCGACGTTGCGGGCCTGGTTTGTCGCCGCGCTCGTGTTCTCCCTCGCGGGTGACGTGCTGCTGATGCTGCCGAAGGAACAGTTCGTCGCCGGGCTGGCCGCGTTTCTCGTCGGTCACGTCTGCTACGTCGTCGGGTTCTGGGTCGACCCGCCGAGCGGGCGCGCGTTCGCCGTCGCGGCGCTCGTTGTGGTCGTGTGCGTGAGCCCGGTGGCGGTCCGGGTCCTCCGGGCGCTGCGGGGCAGCGAGGACGCCGCGCTTGCGCCCCCAGTGACCGCTTACATCGGAGTGATCTCGGTGATGGTGGCGAGCGCGCTTGCGAGTGGAAACCCCGTGGCCGGCGCAGGGGCGACCTTGTTCGCGGTGTCGGACTCGATGATCGCCTGGAGCCGCTTCGTGCGCCCGTTCCGGGCGGCGCCGGTCGCGATCATGGTCACGTACCACGTGGGCCAGGCCCTGCTCGTGCTGTCGATGGTGTCGTGATCC
>JAODBJ010000154.1 GCA_025463905.1 Actinomycetes bacterium | reverse complement strand
AGATCACAGGACGGCGCGACTCGTTGATGAGGCGCGCGGCCTCCTTGATCTGCTTCGGGTGGCCTTTGATCGTCGGCTTGTAGCCAGGGAGGTCGACCGACTCCGGCCAGTACCACTCCATCTGCTGATTGGCGATGTCTTTCGGCACGTCGACGAGTACGGGGCCGGGCCGGCCCGTTGTGGCGACGTGGAACGCCTCGCGGATGACGCGAGGGATCTCGCTCGCGTCGCTGATCAACCAGTTGTGCTTCGTAACCGGCATCGTGATGCCGACGGTGTCGGCCTCTTGGAATGCGTCGGTGCCGATCACCGAGTACGGCACCTGCCCGGTGATGCACACCACCGGAACGGAGTCCATGTAGGCGTCGCAGAGCGCCGTGACCATGTTTGTCGCGGCCGGCCCACTCGTGACCATCGCGACACCGGGACGGCCGGTGACGTGCGCGTACCCCGACGCCATGTGCCCCGCGCCCTGCTCGTGACGCACGAGGATGTGGCGGATCGACGAGTCGATCAGCGGGTCGTATACCGGAAGGATGGCGCCCCCGGGGAGGCCGAACATGACCTCTACACCTTCCATCTCGAGGCTCTTGATGAGGGCCTGGGCACCGGTGAGTTTCATGGGTTCTCCGTCGGGATTCCGTCGTGAAACGGAAGGCGGGCACAGAAAACCCCTCGCCTGGGCGAGGGGTCGGAGGAGCGCTCGGGGCGCGCGATGCGGCCCTGAGCGCTAGGTAACTACGAGCACGAAGAGGTGACGCATCGAAGGTTCATTCTGCACGAACGACCTCCTTGTCGCAAGCCGCCTCGGTTTCGCTGGTCGTGTCGCAGGTCTCGTCGGCGTCGTCGGCTTCCCACGCGCAGTCACGGTTGCGGTCGAGCGGCAGGAACGCCTCGGCGCTCAACGCGGCCACCGCGACCGGGACGAGGTCGGTGAGCGACCGGTACGCGAGGTAGCGCGGCACCCAACGCGGGTGGAACTTCGCGTTGAACGAGAGCAGCGATTCGATCTGGAAATAGGGGTTGAGTCGCCGTAAAACCCAGGCCTCGGCCGCTTCCGCCGTCGTGAGGTCGGCGCCTTCTGTGAGGATCTCGCGAGCGACGGCGAAGTTGAGCGACACCTCTTCCACACCGTTTTCCTTCGCCCACTGCACGGTCTCGACGATCATCCGCTCGTTCACGCCGTTCACTCCGACGTTGTCGCGGCGCATCGCGTCGAGTGAGAGTGCCCTGCCGGCCTTGCACGGGATGTAGCGCTGGAACGCGAACGGCGCGCCGCTGGGGTCGCGCGCGATTGTCACCAGTGCCGCGGGGTGGCGGCCTTCGAGGAGCCCGTCGAGCGCCATCGAGAAACCACGCTCGGGGGTTTGGGCCCGGTGACGATCGGCGATCCCGATCAGCGCACGGCGCAGCGTGGGGTCGAGGTCGCCTTCGCGATGTACTTCGCAGGTGATGCCGTGGTTGATCGTGCGGTTCGCCGCCTGGCGTACCGGACGCATCTTTCGTCCGTCGAGCGTGAACTCGGTGGTGTCGATGATCGCCTCGTCACCGAGGTAGAGCGTGCGGAGGTTGCGGGCTTCGTAGATGTCGAGCCGGTCGCGCCGCGTGCCGAGCGCGGCGACGCGCCAACCCTGCGTGTCGCACAGGTCGAAGAATTGCTGGAACGCGGCGTCGAACGAATCCGGTTCGCCTACCGGGTCACCCGACATGAGGCCGACGCCCGTGACGTATCGATACGCGATCGCGGCGCGGCCGTCGGGAGAGAACACGTAGTGCTTGTCGTGGCGCAACGCGAACGGGTCGAGTGTGTCGCCGTCAGGGCGGTCCATCATGCGCCGCACCCGTTCGCGCGCCACCGGGTCGGCAACCGCGCGTTCGGCAACGGGGGCGAGCACGAGGAGGAGCAACAACGCGACGCCGGCGATACCGACCGCGGTGATCGACGCTCCGAACCACTCACCGAAACGGCCCTGGATCGTGAGCGGGCCGGTCAGCCCGACGAGTCGCGCGCCGATCTCCTGCAGCACGTTGAGCGGTGTGAGTGGTTCGACGATCAAGTTGCGCCGCACCAGCAGACCGGCGACGCCGTACGCCAGGACAAGGCCCACGACGAGGGGCACCGCGGTGGCGAGCGATCGCCAACGCGCCGGGGCGACCGGCACCGTGAACAAGCGACGTTGGCGCACGAGCGCGACCACGGCAACGAACGCGATGACCGCTTCTTCGATGTCGAGGCCCTTCGCGATGTGCGACGCGATCGACACGACCAGGAGGATCACCGCAAGGCGATAGGCGAGCTTGCGCCGGTGCGTAAGCCCACGGCCGATCAGCAGGAGCGCGAGGCCAACCAGTGCGGTCGCACCGTCGGCGGTGTCGGCCACTGTCGGGGTGACGTAGTTGCGCACCCACTCGAGGCGCGCGCCGGCATTGGGCATGAGGGCCGAGCCGATGTTGATCAGCCCGACGAACGCCACGAATAAGCCGAGAAGCCGTGCTCGGGCACGGTCGTCGAAGCGACGTCTCGGGGAACTCTCTGTCACTGCCACCTCTTGGTTCCCCTGCTGACGCCCGCCCACGGACGACCCTCGAACGGTAGTGCTGCGGCGGTGGCGGTTGGGAACCTCGACGGTGTGTTCGAGGGTCTGCTCCACGGTTTGTCCCATCGACTCCATTGACCGCGTAGTCGAGTTCATCGTTGGTGAAGTGGGCATGAGAAGGTGGTTCGCCCACCCACGGTACGGCGCACGAGTGGCGTCCCGTCACGCGGGCACGGGGCATCGATCGCACGGGGCATGTCGCCCATATGGGACCCGCCCCGCCGGCCGAGCGTGCGGAGGGTCTGGCGGATCGAGCGGTACAACGTCCCGACCTCCTCGGCGTTGAGCGCGAGCGCGGGGCGTGCCGGATCGACGCCGGCGCGCCATAGCGCCTCGTCGGTCAGCAGGTTCCCGAGCCCCGCGATCCTCGACTGATCCATCAACAACGCCTTGATCGGCGCGCGGCTGCGGGTCGTGAGACCTACCAGTTCCTGGCGCGTGAGATCGAAGGCGTCGGGCCCGAGGCGCTCCTCGTCGGGATCGAGTTCTACCGCCCCGAGGCGACGGGGGTCTCGGAGCCACAGCGCCCCGCCATCGGCGAAGCGCACACCGAACCGATGCCAGGCTTCGACGTCGCGATTCGATGCGTATATGAGCGGGTCGCCGGCCGCCTCGCCGTCGACCACCACCCGGCCGCTCATCCCGAGGTGCAGCCCGAGCACCGGACCGCGTTTCGTGGTGTCGACGAGGAGCAACTTGCCGCGCCGGCGGGCCGCAGTGAACGCACGGCCGGGCAGCACTGCCTCAAGTTCGGGGGCGACGAGACCTCGTTTGAGGTACCACGCGTCGGGCGCGACAACTTCGACGACCTTCCGGCCCAACGCACGCGCTTCGATCACCCGTCGCGCGGCTTCCACCTCGAGTATTTCCGGCATTCCGCCCGTCCCATGCTCGGTTGTATGACTTATACGCCCGGATGGGCGCACAAGTGCAACAACCCGGAGGTCGGGTCAGATGTTCGTGATCGCGCCGCGCTCGGCCCCCTGCGCGAGACGCGCGTACTTCGCGAGGAAGCCGCTCGTGTAGCGCGGGTCCGGGAGCTTCCAGCCGGCCTTGCGACGCTCGATCTCGGCCGCGTCGACCATGAGGTCGATGGTGTAGTCGGAGACGTCGATCACGATGCGATCGCCGTCGGCGACGAATGCGATCGGGCCGCCGTCGACGGCCTCCGGCGCGACATGCCCGACGCAGAATCCGTGCGTGCCGCCCGAGAAACGACCGTCGGTGACGAGCGCCGCGTCGCCACCGCGGCCGGCGCCTTTCATGGCGCCGGTGACGGCGAGCATCTCGCGCATACCGGGACCACCTTTCGGGCCTTCGTACCGGATCACCACGACATCGCCGGGTTTGATGCGGCCGGCGAGGATCTCATCCATTGCGGCGTCCTCGCCGTCGAAGACGCGCGCCGTGCCATCGAAGCGCAGCGAGTCGATGCCGGCGATTTTCACGACGCCCCCGTTGGGCGCGAGCGACCCGTGCAGCACGGCGATGCCGCCCTGCACGTGGATCGGGTCCGAGAGCGGATGCACGACCGAACCGTCGGGTCCCGGTGGCGCGAGGTCATCGAGATTCTCGGCGATGGTTTTGCCGGTCACGGTGAGCGCGCCACCGTGCATGAGGCCGGCGTCGAGCAGCATCTTCATCACGACGGGCACACCACCGATCGCGTCGAGATCAACCATGTGGTAGCGGCCGTGCGGCTTCATGTCGGCCACGTGCGCGACGCGCGCGCCGATGCGGTTGAAGTCTTCGAGCTCGAGCTCCACCCGCGCTTCGTGCGCGATCGCGAGAAGGTGCAGCACGGCGTTGGTCGAGCCGCCGAGCGCCATCGTCACCGCGATCGCGTTCTCGAACGCGTCTTTCGTCATGATCTGACGCGGCCGCAGATCCATTTCGATCAACCGCATCACTGCGCGTCCGCTTTCGTACGCGAAGTCGTCGCGGCGACGGTCGACTGCCGGCGGCGTCGCGCTCCCTGGCAAGGCCATGCCGATCGCTTCGCTGATCGACGCCATCGTGTTCGCGGTGAACATGCCGGCGCACGAACCTTCGGTAGGACACGCGCGCCGTTCGATCTCACCAAGTTCGTTCTCGGAGAGCGTGCCCGCCGCGCACGCCCCGACCGCTTCGAACACGCTCACGATGTCGAGGGCCTGATCCTTGTAATGGCCGGGCAGGATCGAACCGCCGTAGAGGAACACCGACGGGAGGTTGCAGCGCGCCGCGGCCATCAACATTCCCGGCAGGCTCTTGTCGCAGCCGGCAAACGTGACCAGCGCGTCGAACCGCTCGGCGTGCATCATGCACTCGACCGAGTCGGCGATGATCTCGCGGCTCACGAGCGAACCGCGCATCCCCTCGTGCCCCATCGAGATGCCGTCACTCACGGCAATCGTCATGAATTCGAGCGGGAACCCGCCCGCGTCGCGCACGCCTTGCTTTGACCGCTTCGCGAGGCGGTCGAGCGGCATGTTGCACGGCGTGACCTCGTTCCACGACGACGCCACCCCTACCTGCGACTTGCCCCAGTCGGCGTCAGTCATCCCGACGGCGCGCAACATCGCCCTCGCCGGAGCGCGCTCCATTCCGTCGGTGACCTCGTGGCTGTGCGACTTCATGTTCGGCGACATGCCCGCAAGCGTACGCGCAACCGTTTTCGACCGCGTCCCGTTTAGCCCGTCGGGTTCGGCGCAGCCGCGCTCCGCGGGATGAGATGGCGATCCATGAAGTCGAGGATCAACTCGGCCCGCTGTACGCGGTGCTTCGGCGCGCCGCCCCGGCTGAGTTCGTGGCTCTCGCCCGGGAACCGCACGAACTCGGGTGTGCGGTCGAGAAGCCGCAGTGCGACGAACAGCTCTTCCGCCTGGTTCACCGGGCAGCGCAGGTCGTTCTCGGAGTGCACGATGAGCAGCGGCGTGCGCATCTCGCGCACGTAGCTGATCGGCGACTGCCGCAAATAGGCGGCGGGGTCGTCGATGTGGCGCACGCCGACATAGGAAACGAACGCGCCGGCGACATCGGAACCGTGTTCGAGCGTGAGCAAGTTGTTGCAGCTGCGCTCCGACACCGCGGCGGCGAAGCGATCCGTGTGCCCGATGATCCACGACGTCATGTAGCCGCCGTAGCTGCCGCCCATCACGCCGAGGCGATCGGCGTCGATCCAGTCGTAGCGGCGGAGCGCCTCGTCGACGCACGCCATCACGTCGTCGTAGTCGACGCCACCCCAACCCGACCCCGCGTCTATCGCGCATTCGGGCCAGCGGATCGCGCGACCCCACGCTTCGTCGTAGCCCGACGAACCGCGCGGGTTGCAGAACAACACGCCGAAGCCGGCGCCCACTTCGAACTGGAACTCGTCGAAGACGCGTTCGCCGTACTGCGTGAACGGGCCGCCATGGATGTTGAGCAGCACCGGCGCGCGAGTGCCCGGCGCATGGTCGGGTTCCATGATCCAGCAATCGATCTCCGAACCGTCGGGCGCCGTGGCGGTGAAGCGCTCCGGCGCCGCGACCTGGCGATCGTGCTCGGCGAGGGCCGACGTGAAGTCGGTGAGGCGTAGCTCCTCGCCATGCGCGCGCACGTACACCTCTGGCAGCGACGTCGCCGACAGCGCGACGAAGGCAAGCGTCTCGCCCGCGACGTCGAACCCCGCGATGGTGCGCGCGCCCGCGAGCACTGGTTCCAGTTTTCCGGCGCCCCCCGCGTCGACGCGCCAGAGATGCACAAAGCCGCGGTCTTCGATGAGGAAGAGGAGTGCGTCGCCATCCCATACCGGTGCGCGAACCGCGGGGTACGGCGCGCAATTGCGATCGAGTTCGGCGGTGAGCACGGTGGGCTCGCCACCCGCGCCGGCAACGATTGCGATACGCCCGTGCCAAGGCCCTTCGAGTGGGGTCGGTGCGAGCACACACGCGAGCCGCGTGCCATCGGGCGCGAACGACGGCAGCATGTAATCGGAACCGGTTTCGGTGAGCTGCTGCAGCGCGCCGGTGGTCGAATCGGCCACGAACAGGTCGACCGCCCAGTCGAGGTCGGCGGTGTCGTGGCGGGCCGACGCGAACGCGACCCGAGCGCCGTCGGGAGACCACGTCACACCGCTCGCGTCGAACGGGCCCGCGGTGATCGCGACTGGGCCCTCGTTCGCGCCTGCGGCGGCAACTACGAAGACGCGCGCCGGACGGTCGGAGGTCCACCCCACGCTGTCGAGGCGCGTGAAGAGCCGTTCGATCCGCCGCGGCGGCATGTCTTTCTCTTTGCGCTGCTCGCCGGGAGGGCCGTAACGCTCGGGGTCCGGGTCGCGAGCGACGAACGCGAGGCGGGAACCATCGGGCGACCACTCGAGTTCGCGAATCGGCTCGCGCGACGTCGTGACGACGCGATGGTCGCCGCCACCCGCGGGCATCACTCGCAGTTCGGTCTCGGCGTCGTCGTCGTCGACCGGGCGCGCGCAGTACGCGAGCAGTGCGCCATCGGGAGACCAACGCGCCACGCTCGCGTTGACGTCTTCAGGCGTCTGCGGCGCCGCCGCGGTCGACCCGTCGGCAGGCGCCACCCAGGTGCGGGTCTGGTAGCGGTTGTGCTCCAGGTCGGGGCGGTCGACGGAGAACGCGACCCGCGTGCCGTCTGGCGATAGGCGCGGATCGGCGGCGGAAACGAGGAGTTCTACGTCATCGGGGCGTAATCCCAGCATTTGCCAAATCTACTGTCAGGCACGCACGGCGCGGCGAGGCATGCCGGCCGAGCGCGCTCATAGCCTGCCGCCATGGCGCCCCTGCGGTTCGACCGTCTTTACCCGTACGACGACCTGTGCCAAGCCGTCATGTCGCTCGCGGCACAACGCCCTGACCTGATGACCGTCGAGACGATCGGGCGTTCGCACGAAGGTCGCGACGTCCCGCTCGCCACGCTCACGAACTCCGCCACGGGTCCCCACGACGAAAAGCCCGCAGTGTGGGTGGACGCCAACATCCACGCGACGGAGATCACCGGTTCGACCGCGGCGCTCCACCTCCTGCACCGGCTCGTAACCGGCTACGGCAACGACGAGCGCATCACTCGCGCACTCGACACGCGCACCTTCTACGTCGTGCCGCGTGTCAACCCCGACGGTGTGGAACTCGCGCTCGCCGCGTCGCCCACCTACTTGCGCTCCAGTACGCGCAAGTGGCCGCGCACCGACGAAGCCGATGGTCTCGTACTCGAAGACGTCGACGGCGACGGGCGCATCCTCACGATGCGTCTCCTCGATCCGAACGGCGCGTGGAAGGTGAGCGACGCCGACAGCCGCCTCTTGGTGCCCCGGCGTCCCGACGATCCGCCCGACGGCACCTATTACCGCTTGCTCGACGAAGGTCGCATTCGCAATTACGACGGTGTGCTCGTGCCGTACGCAACCGAACGACGCTCACTCGACCTCAACCGCAACTTCCCGGCCGGCTGGCGCACCCAGAGCGAACAGCAGGGTGCCGGCCCGTTCCCGACGTCGGAACCGGAAGTGCGCGTGCTGGTCGACGCACTCACCGCGCGCACCAACGTCTGCGCCTACTTCGCGTACCACACGTACAGCGCGGTGAACCTCCGGCCGTACGACGATCGACCCGACGAGAAGATGCCCGCGGCCGACCTCCGTCGCTACAAGCAACTCGGCACATGGGGCGAAGAGATCACTGGGTACAAAGCCGTGAGCGTGTGGCACGACTTCCGCTACCCGAACGAAGAAGCCATCACCGGCGCGGCCGACTCGTGGGCGTACGACCATCTCGGCATCTTCGGTTGGACCACCGAATTCTGGAGTCCGCTCAAGGCCGCGGGCCTAACCGACTACCACCTCATCGAGTGGTTCGAAACGCACCCGATCGACGACGACCTCGCGTTGTTGCGTTGGAGCGACAATGAACTCGACGGCCAAGGGTTCGTTTCCTGGTACCCGTATGAACACCCGCAACTCGGCCCGGTCGAGATCGGCGGTTGGGACTTCTTCCACGTTTGGAGCAACGCCCCGGCGAAGTACATGGAGGCGGAGATCGCACCGCACGCCGATTTCGCCGTGCTGCACGCGCTGTCGACGCCGAGGCTCGAGCTGCATTCAACCGACGTCGAGGCGGTCGGTGATGGCGTGTTCCGCGTGCGCGTGGTGGTACACAACCGGGGCTGGATGGCCACGAACGTGACCGAACAGGCAATGACGCGCAAGTCCGTGCCCCCGATCGCCGCGACGATCACGTTGCCTGACGGTGCCGCGCTGGTGACCGGCGACAAACGGTTGGAGCTCGGTCAGCTCGCCGGATGGTCGCGTGCCGTCGGAATGCTCTCGTGGACCGGGCCAACCGACGATACGAGCGACCGAGCGAAAGCAGAATGGACCGTGCGCGCCGTGCCGGGCACCCGGGTAGAGATCGAGTTCCAACACCCCCGCGCCGGCGTCATCCGCACCGAGGTGACCCTATGACTCGTTTTGATCTCAGAAGCACCCGCTTTTCGGTCGTTTTCTGCGATCAAAACCGGTGGGGGCGCGCGACATGAGTGCGCCGGTGGCGGTTGGGTTGATCGGCGCGGGGCCGTGGGCGCGGATGGTGACGGCGCCGGTATTCGCGGCGGGGCCGGAGACGACGCTCGCGGGCGTGTGGTCGCGTACCGCGGCGCACGCCGACGAACTCGCCGCGGAGCGCGGCGTGCCCGCGTTCGACTCGATCGACGCGCTGCTCGACGCGTGTGACGCGGTGGCGATCGCGGTGTCGCCCGGGGCGCAGCCCGACTACGCGATCAAAGCCGCTCGCGCCGGCAAAGCCGTGCTGCTCGAGAAGCCGATCGCCTTCGACGTCCCGAGCGCGCAACGGATGGCGGACGCGATCGGTGAGGCCGGCGTCGGCTCACTCGTGGTGCTCACCTACCGGTACAACACGCCGGCGCGTGAGTTCCTCGCGCGCGCACAGACATTCGCCGCGCTCGGTGGGCGGGGTTGTTTCTTGTCGGGTGCGTTCTTGGAAGGGCCGTTCGCGATGGGCTGGCGTCTCGAACGCGGCTGCCTCCTCGACGTCGGCCCGCACATCATCGACCTGCTCGACGCGGCGCTCGGCGAGGTCGTCGATCTCGAAGCCGGCGGTGACGTGCACGGCTGGGTCGGTGTGACGATGCAGCACGCGTCGGGCGCGACGAGTCAGGCGTCGATGTGTTGTCGTACCGCGATCGAGGGTCGCACCGAAGTCGAGCTGTTCGGACCGACCGGCGCCTTGCTTCTCGACGGGCGGGCCGGTGACCGGGCAGAGACATTCGCGACGCTGCGACGCGAGTTCGCCGAAGTCGCCCGTACCGGCGGCCCCCATCCGGTCGACGTGCAGCGCGGCCTGTACCTGCAGCGACTGTTGGCGAAGGCCGAAGCGTCGCTCTAGTCGACGAGGTCTTGCCCGGCCGACCACGCGGCTTCGACGGCATCCAGTCGTTCGGTCGCGCTGCGGCGCAGCCGGGTGGCGACGCCCGCCATGAGCGCGTCGACAAGCGCGACTGTGCCCGTGTGACTGTCGAACGGCCCGGCACTGCGCGCGTTGACCACGAAGGTATGGCGGGCCCGTTCGGCGAGCGGCGAGAACGCGCTGTCGGTGACGGCGATGAGAACCGCGCCGCGGTCGACAAGGCGCCGCGTGGCGTCGAGTACCCAACGTTCGTAGCGCCGGTGGTCGAGCGCCACGACAACATCGTCCGGTTGCGTCGCGGCAACGAGGCGCGAGACGCGCACTGGCGATCCGCCGAAGAGCGACACGTTCTCGCGCAACATCTCCAGTTGCGTCACGAAGAGCATGCCGACCCCGCGTGAGAACTCGCCCGCCAGCGCGTGCACTCCGCGGCGGCGATCGGCAAGCAACTCCACCGCGGCGCGCAGGTCGTCGGGGTTCACCCCTTCGAGCGTCGAACGCACGTTGTCGAGATCCGCGGTGAGCGTGCGGCTGAGGACGTCGCTCGGTGGGCGTTCACGGATACGTTCGGTCGCGGGGCGCAACGCGTCCGCGATCTCTTCCTGCACCGCCGATTGGAGTTGGGCGAACCCCGAAAACCCGAGCTTCGACGCGAACCGCAACACGGTGGGGCCGCTCGTGCCAGAGTGCGCGGCAAGCTGCGCGACCGTGCCGAACGCGACGATCTTCGGATCGTCCGAAACTGTCTGGGCAACGCGCCGTTCAGCGGTCGTGAGGCGACCGGCGGCGTCGGTGATGCGGTCGGACAAGCTCATTGGAACATACGTTACAATCATCTCCCGCCGACGGAACAAGAGGTACAGATTATGAGCGAAGGCACCTTCGCGTCCGTCAACCCCGCTCGACCGTCCGAGGTGATCGCGGAGTTCCCGATCTCCGACGGCGACGACGTCGAAGAAGCGGTTGCTCGCGCGGCCGCGGCGCAGCGCGCGTGGGCCAGCGTACCCGTGCCCGCCCGGGCCGAGATTGTGGCCGCGTGCGGCGATGTGCTCGCGCGCCGCAAGGACGAACTCGCCCATCTCGTAGCCCGTGAGGCCGGCAAGGTGCTCGTGGAAGCGGGCGGCGATGTACAAGAAGCCATCGACATGGCCGCGTACATCGCAGGCCAGGGACGCAACGCATGGGGCGAAACGCTCCCGTGCGAGATGCCCGACAAGATCGGCTTCACCACGCGGCAGCCCGTCGGCGTCGTCGGCATGGTCACGCCGTGGAACTTCCCGGTGGCCATCCCGTCGTGGAAGATCTTCCCGGCCCTGCTCGCCGGCAACGGCGTCGTGATCAAACCGTCGGAATACGCGCCCGCGTGCTGCGAAGCCTTTGTCGACGCGTGCCGCGAAGCCGGTGTCCCCGACGGGTTGGTGAACGTCGTGCACGGTTACGGCGACGCCGGTCGCGCGCTCGTGGTGCACCCCGACGTGCGGGCGGTCAGTTTCACCGGCTCGGTACCGACGGGTCGGCGCGTCGCGGCAACCGCGATGGAGCACGGCCCGAAGCTCGTGTCGCTCGAACTCGGCGGCAAGAACGCGATGGTCGTCATGGCCGACGCCGACCTCGACCTCGTGGTCGAAGGCGCACTGTTCGGTGCGTTCGGGACCGCCGGCCAACGCTGTACGTCGACGTCTCGCCTCGTCGTGCACTCCGACGTCGTCGGCGAACTCCTCGACTCGCTCGTGCAACGCGCGGAGAAGCTGGTGCTCGGCGACCCGACGAGCCCCGGCACCGACGTCGGTCCGGTCATCGACCGCGCGTCGAGCGAACGGATCGACCAGATGGTGCTGCGCGCGATCGACGAAGGTGCCACCGTCGCGACGGGTGGGCGCGCCATCGAGGTACAGGGATGCGACGGTGGCGCGTTCTACGCGCCGACCATCCTGCGCGATGTGGAACGCACGCACGCAATCGCACGCGAAGAAGTGTTCGGCCCCGTGTTATCGGTCATCGAGATCGACTCGTTCAATCAGGCGATCGACGTGGTGAACGACTCCGAGTACGGCCTGTCGGCATCGATCTACACGCGCGACATCAACCAGGCCATGCGCGCCGTGCATCGCATCGACACCGGCATCGTCTACGTGAACGCGCCGACGATCGGCGCCGAGATCCACCTCCCGTTCGGTGGCACGAAGCACACCGGTAACGGCTTCCGCGAGGCGGGCAAGCGCGGGCTCGAGCAGTTCAGTGAAGTGAAGAGCGTCTACATCGACTACTCGGGCAAGTTGCAGAAGGCGCAGATCGACAACCGCCCGGGGGTCACTGGGTGAGCACGGGCGCCGACGCCGTTGCCAGCGCGTTGCGCGACGCGGGCGTGGAAGTCGCGTTCGGATTGCCGGGCGTGCACAACCTCGCATTGTGGCCCGCGTTCGAACGCGCCGGCATCCGAATTGTGGGCGCCCGTCACGAACAGGGCTGCGCGTATGCGGCCGACGGGTACGCGCGCGCCACCGGCAAGCTCGGCGTTGCGCTCGTCACCACCGGTCCCGGCGCCGCCAACACGCTCGGCGCAGTCGGTGAGGCGTGGGCGTCGCATTCACCGGTGCTGGTGATCGCCACCGACATTCCCTCGACCCTTCGGCGCGACGGCGTGTACCGCGGGGTGCTGCACGAGACCACCGACCAAGCCGCGCTCTTCGCACCGGTCACGAAACTGCGAACCCGCCAACTCTCCGAGGCGATCGCCGTGGCGCAGGAGCCGCCGGCGGGTCCCGTCTACGTCGAGGTGCCCACCGACGCGCTCGGCGCCGCAGCTCCGCCGCCCGGAGTTCGCATGAGCGGCGGCGTTCTTCGGCCCGAACCGGCGCCGATCCCTGCGTCGCTCCCACGGCGGCCCCTCGTGTGGGTCGGCGGCGGCGCGAAGGACGCGGGTGACAGTGTCGACGCGATCGCGCGCCGGCTCGGCGCGCCGGTCGTCACCACGTACTCGGCGCGCGGGGTGCTCCCAGCCGGCCATCCCCACTTGGTGCCGGCGCCACCGCACGAACCCGAAGTGACCAAGCTCGTCGAGCAGGCCGACTGCACGATCGTGATCGGCTCCGACCTCGACTACATGAACACGATGGCATGGCAGTTGCCGCTCCCTGCGCCGCGCATCGCGATCAACATCGATCCGGTCGACGCAACGAAGAACTACGACTTCGCGCAAGTCATCCACATCGATGCAATCGACGCCAGCGACACGGTTCGCCACATCGAGCGACGGGAACCGTGGTTCGGCGACCTCGCCGCGCTCGGCACAGCCATTCGCGATCGGTTGCGCGCCGCGCCCGAGACGGCACCGGCCGTCGAGTTCCTCGAACGCACCGAAGCGTCGCTCGGCACCTCCGACAGTCCGATCATGTTCGCCGACATGTGCATTGCCGGTTACTGGCTCGCTGGGCACCTCGCGGTCACGCGCTCGCGCGGACTGCACTACCCGATGGGTTGGGGCACGCTCGGCTGGGCCTTTCCCGCCGGAGTGGGCGCGGCTGCCGGCGGAACTCCCACCGTGTGCATCGTGGGCGACGGCGGGATGTTGTTCGCAATCGGCGAACTCGCCGCGGTCGCGCAAGAACAACTGCCGCTCACGGTCGTGGTCGTCGACGACGGTGGCTACGGGATGCTGCGCTTCGGCCACGAGCACGAAGCGAACGGCAGCGACCTCTCCCCCGTCGATTTCGTGACCGTGGCGCGCGGTTTCGGCGTCGAGGCCGTCGCGATCGACGGTTTCGGCCCCGAGTACGGCGACGCACTGGCCGCCGCCGTAGCCGCGCGCGCCCCCCGCTTGCTGCACGTGCGTGCGCAGCTCTATCCACCCGTAACGACGAGCCCTCGCTGGCCGATCAGGAGCACGTGATGACACCGAACACCGCACCCCTGGCGGTCGATCTCCTCGATGCGCCGGCACCGAACCTGGTCACCGAACTCCCTGGGCCGCGCGCCCGCGCGTTGATCGAGCGCGACCGGCGCGTCACCAGCCCGTCGATGGGACGCGTCTACCCATTAGTGCCGGGGCGAGGGAAGGGATGCGTGATCGAAGACGTCGACGGCAACCGCTTCCTCGACTTCAACGCCGGTATCGCCGTCACGTCCACCGGCCACTGTCATCCGCGTGTTGTCGAAGCCATCGAGCGACAGAGCAACACGCTGCTCCACTACTGCTCGAGCGACTGGTACATCCCCGCGTACGTCGACCTCTGCGAGCGCCTCGTCGCGAGTTCGCCGATCGCGCCGGCGCGCGTGTTCCTCGGCAACTCGGGTACCGAAGCGGTGGAAGCTGCGATCAAGCTCGCCCGCCACGCCACCGGCCGCACGAACGTGATCGCGTTCCTCGGCTCGTTCCACGGCCGTTCGCTCGGCAGCCTCTCGCTCACCGCGAGCAAGGCGAGATACCGCGGGGGGTTCGGGCCGCTGCTGCCCGGCGTGTACCACGCGCCTTACGGCGAAGCGGGCTACATCAAGAATGTGATCTTCCGTCACCTCACGCCGCCCGAAGATGTCGCCGCGATCGTGGTGGAACCGATCCAGGGTGAAGGCGGGTATCTCGTGCCGCCCGCGGGCTGGTTGGAAGAGCTGCGTGAGTTGTGCGACGAGCACGGCATCGTGCTGGTAGCCGACGAAGTGCAAAGTGGCGTGGGACGCACCGGCAAGATGTGGGCGATCGAGCACGACGGTGTGGTTCCCGACGTGATCCTCGCCGGTAAAGGTCTTGCCAGCGGTCTCCCGCTGTCGGCCGTGATCGCGCGGGCAGACCTCATGTCGTGGGGTGCGGGCAAGCACGGCTCCACGTTCGGTGGCAACCCGGTTGCGTGTGCGGCGGCGCTCGCGACGCTCGATCTCGTGGAGAGCGGGATGGCCGCGAACGCCACGACGGTGGGCGACCATCTCATGCAACGCTTACGCGAGCTTGCGTCGCGTCACCGCAACATCCGCGACGTGCGCGGCCGCGGGTTGATGATCGGCGTCGAATTCCCGACGCACGACGATGCCGAGGCGCTCGAACAAGCGTGCTTCCGGCGCGGGTTGCTCGTACTCACCTGCGGCGAGTCGTCGGTGCGAATCGCACCGCCGCTCGTGGTCACCATCGAGCAGGCAGATGTCGCGATCCAGATTCTCGACGATGTGTTGACCGAGCTGGGCGACGCAGTAGCGCAGTAGCCGGCGTTACTCGGGAGCGAGGTCGGCCAGCACCGCCATGGCGGCGTTGCGGCCGTTCAACGCGATCACGCTGCCGGCCGGGTGAGTCGCCGCGCCGCAGAGGTACACACCGGGCATCTCGGTGCGCGGCGCGAAGCGGTTGGTCCACATCTGGTCGGGCATGCATTCGCCTTGGAAGATGTGGCCGCCGCTGAGGCCGATGCGCTGCTCGATGTCGGGCGGGCCGAGCACGTCGATCTCCTCGACGCAGTCGTGGATGTCGGGCGAGAACCGCCCGATGAGGTCGAGCACTTGCCGGCCGATCTGGTCGCGGCGCGTGTCCCAGTTCCCGTCCGCGAGTTCGTACGGCGCGTACTGCACAAACGCGCTCATCGTGTGCTTGCCCGCGGGCGCGACGCTCGCGTCGTACGCGCTCTGGAAGTAGAGCTCCGCGAAGCCGGGACGGGGGATACCGCGCGTGCACTCCTCGAACGCAGCCTGGGCTTCGTCGATCGGGAGTGCGATCGATACCGGCGCCCGGTTCGGGTAGTCGGCGCCCGGCGCGGCCGTCCACGTGGGCAGGCGGCCGAGGGCACAGTTCAACTTCAGCACTGGACTCTGCACGCGCCACCGGTCGACGCGCTCGCGGAAGGTGGGCGCGGCGGCGGCGCCGCACAGCGCGAGTGTGACCTTGGGATCGGCGTTCGACACCACCACCCGCGCGTTGATGCGTTCACCGCTCTCGAGCTCGACGCCTTCGCCCGGCACGATGCGGGCAACGCGCACGCCGCTCGCGAGCACCACGCCGAGCTCGGCGGCAGCCTCCGCGATCGCGAACGAGATTCGGCCCATGCCGCCTTCCACGTAGCCCCACGCCATCGGAACGTTCTCGATCGTTCCCGAGAAATGCATCAGCTTGATGGACGCGGTACCGGGGTCGCGTGGGCCGGCCCACGCGCCGATAACGCCCTGACCGTAGAGCGCCGTGTGGAGCCGTTCGTCCTTGCAGTAGCGCGGGATCACGTCGGCGATCGCGGCGTGGAACAGCGTGTCGATCAGTTCAGGATCGTGACCGAGGAGCGACTCGAGTTCGGCCCGATCCGGTGCGTCATCCATCCACGCGTCGCGTGTGCCTTCGCGCAAGGCGCGCCGCATCCGGCCGAAGAACGCTTCGTACGCGAACTGGCCTTCGATATCAGTGTCGGTGAACCCGTTTTCGCGGAGGTTGTCGAGCGTCGTTTCGTGGTCGAGAAATTGCACGTACGACGTGCCGTCGTCGAACGGGCACCAGATGCCGGGGTCCGCGACGAACACGTTGTAGCCGTGGCGGCGCAGTTCCAGTTCGTCGATCACAATCGGATCGAGCAAACCGACGACGTACGCGCACGGGCTCACCTTGTACGCGGGATCGGCGAAGGGTTCTTCGAGGGTGCACGCGCCACCGAGGCGCGCACGCGCTTCGAGGACGAGCACCGACTTGCCCGCGCGGGCGAGGTACGCCGCCGCGGTCAGGCCGTTATGTCCGCCGCCCACGAGTACGACGTCCCAGTCGCGTGACGCGAGGTCGCGCACCGGCATCGGGAGCCCGACCTGGCCGAGCGCCGCGTGGATGTCGCCGGCGCTCATCGCGCAACCCTCAACGCCGGTCGCGCACGGCGCGGGCGAACGTTTCCAGGTTGGTCACGAAACGTGACACGTCGTCGAGGGTGTGCTGAGCCGAGATCGTCCACTGTTCGCACTTTCCCCAAGGCGGCAGGTACACACCACCATTGTGCTGGAAGCACCAATGGGCGTGCCCCCAACGGCCGTCGTAACCGAGGAAGTCGCGATAATTGCGCATGCGCGTGTCGCTGAACACGACCGCGCCTTTCGCCCCGTACGCGTTGACGTAGCCAGGGAGGCAATAGCGCGCGAGCACGTCGGTCGCGCCGCGCACCATCACATCACGCATCTCATCGAAGCGGCGGTACGCGTCCGGTGTGAGAACTTCGAGCAACGTCGCGCGCGCGGCCGCCATCGTGAGTGGGTTGCCGTTGAACGTGCCGACCTGGTCGTAGCGACCGTCGACAATGAGGCTCATGAGTTCGTCCGACCCGCCGATCGCGCCGCAGGGCAGGCCACCACCCAGCGCCTTGGCGACGCACACGAGGTCGGGCACCACACCCGATCGCTCGATCATCCCGCCGGGCGCGACCGAGAGGCCGGTCTTCACCTCGTCGAACGCGAGGTACGCGCCGTTCGCGTGCACAAGGCCGGACAACGCGGCGAGGTAGCCGTCGGGCGGTGCGACGATCCCGATGTTCATCATCATCGGCTCGATGATCATCCCGGCGATCTCGCCCGGGAACTCGAGGAACACGCGCTCGACCGCCTCGAGATCGCCGAAGGGAACGATCACGGTAAGGCGCGCGACGTCGCGCGGGATCGCCGATCCGGCTGGGACCGACAGTGGCCTTCCCGGAGGCCCGGCCTCTTCACGGTCGGGATACACCGACACTTGTACTGCGTCGTGATGCCCGTGGTACGAGCCCTCGACCTTGATGATGCGCGGGCGGCCCGTAACTGCGCGCATGAGATGGATCGCGTCCATCGTGGCTTCGGTGCCGGAGTTGTTGAACCGCCACAGCGGCAATCCGAAGCGACGCGCCAGTTCGGCCGACACCACGATCGAATCTTCGGTGGGTTGCGCGAAGTGCGTGCCTCGCTCGACGCGCGCCTGCACCGCCCGAACGATTGCTGGATGCGCGTGGCCGACGAGCATGGCCCCGAAGCCGGCGTGGAGGTCGACGTACTCGGTGCCGTCGACGTCGAACACCCTCGAGCCCTTCCCGTGACTCACCCAGATCGGACACGGCGGTGCGGCCTGCCAGCTCGAGGCGACCCCGCCGGCGAGCGTCACCGCCGCCTTACGGGTGTACCGAGCGGATGCCGTCGTACGGGCGAGGAGCCGCTGTTCCTGCTGCTCGATGAGCCCGTCGAGCGCGGCGGCTTCGTCGACCTCCGACGGTATGACCAGGGCCATGAAAACCTGCTGCAGACGTAGCCGATGAGAGTCGCTATTTGCCGGCGCTACTGACTGACTCGTCAGCATATTCTTACTGACTACTCAGTCAGTAACGTACCCCGCCGGCCCCCAGTGCGCAACGACCAATCCCGGTCGTACGCTGCGCGAAACGCTTTGCGAGGGCGGAAACATGACCGAGACCTTCCGAGTCACGTACGCAACGCTCAGTGCCGACAACGACGACCTCCACGCCGCCTACGACGAGGGGATCGAGCGAGCCCGGGCGATGCTGGGCGGTCTCCGGCCGTTCGTGATCGGCGGCGAGATGCGAGAGGGGATCGCCGGCGCTGCGCTCGACGAACGCTCCCCCGCCGACCACGACCTTCGTGTCGCGAACCTCGCGACCGCGTCGGCGGAAGACGTCGCCGACGCCGTGGCGGCGGCGCACGTGCACGCGCCGACGTGGGCGGCAACCCCATGGCAGGACCGCGCCGAGGTGCTCGACCGGGCCGCCGACCTGATCTCCGAGCGGCGCTTCGAACTGTCGGCCGTCATGGCGATGGAGGTCGGCAAGAATCGGCTCGAGGCGCTCGGCGACGTCGAGGAGACCGCCGACCTGATCCGCTACTACGGGCACCAGATGCGCGAACACCAGGGGTTCGCGCAGCCGATGGAGCGTCTCTCGCCCGAGGAAGCGACGTTCGACGTCATGCGCCCCTACGGCGTTTGGGCGGTCGTCGCGCCGTTCAATTTCCCGATGGCGCTCGCGATCGCGCCTACCGCGGCGGCCCTGATCGTCGGCAACACGGTGGTGCTGAAACCGTCGGAACAGGGCGCGCTCACGTCGATCCTCGGTTGCGAAGCGCTGTGGGACGCGGGCATCCCGCCGGGCGCGCTCCATGTGGTGACGGGGCCAGGCGAAACCGTCGGTCGCGCGCTGGTACAAGACCCGCGCGTCGGCGGCATCACCTTCACCGGTTCGTACGACGTCGGCATGGCCCTCTACCGCGCTCGCGCCGGAGCGTGGCCCAAGCCGGTGGTATGCGAGATGGGTGGCAAGAACCCTGTCATCGTCGGCGAAGCCGCCGACCTCGACCTCGCAGTTGAGGGCACCGCACGTTCGGCGTTCGGTTATTCGGGTCAAAAGTGCTCGGCGGCCTCACGTTGTTACGTAGAGCGCTCGGTGTACGGCGAGTTCGTCGACCGGCTCGTGGAACGCGCGGACGCAGTCGTTGTGGGCGACCCGCTGCGTCGCGATGTATTCATGGGCCCCGTCATCGACGCGGCCGCGGTGTCGCGATACGAGAGCGCCGTCGCCGAAGCGTCACAGACCGGGCGGGTGCTCGCGGGCGGCCGCCGAATCGACGACGGCGCGCTCGAACGCGGCTACTTCGTTGCACCGACCGTGGTGGAGGCACCGATCGACGGGCGGCTGTTCTCCGACGAATTGTTCGTGCCCTTCGTCGCCGTCGCGCCGGTCTCGTCACTCGACGACGCGATCGACCGAGCCAACGCATCGCCGCTCGGGCTCACCGCCGGACTGTTCAGCCGTGAGCAAGCCGACATCGATCGTTTCCTCGAACGCATCGACGCGGGCGTCGTGTACGTCAATCGCAAGTCGGGTGCGACCACCGGCGCATGGCCGGGCGTGCAACCGTTCGGCGGCTGGAAAGGCTCGGGTACCAACGGCAAGGCCGGCGGCGGCCCCTACTACCTCCAGCAATACGCCCGCGAGCAAAGCCGCACCATCGTCTCGTAGGGCGTGCGTCGCTACGCAACAATATTTGTTGCGTTGCGACGCACGCCTCAGCGATGCAGGGACTCGACGGGGAGGGCGGGGGCGACTCGGCCGTCGCGGCCTTCGACGGTGTTGGCGACGCATAGCGCGTCGAGGACGGCTTCTTCGGTGGCTTCCACGACGCCGGCGAAGAGCGGGTCGATCCACGATCCCGCCGCCGGGCGCGTCATGGGTTCGGTGAACCTCGGTGCTCGGGGACTGCGCGACGTGGTGCTGAAGGCGAGGAAGATCTCGCCGCTGCCGTGATGCCCGATCGAACCAATGCGCGCGAGACCGAGACCGGCGCGCCGCGCGAGTCGACTACATCCGTGCGCGTCGAGCGGCGCGTCGGTAGCCACTACGACGATGCACGAGCCCGCGGGTTCGCGCTGCGAGTTGCCGCGTCCGAAGCCCTGCGCGGCGAGCCGGCGCCCGACCGGCGCACCATCCACCGTGAGGCGGTCGATCGAACCGAAGTTGGCGAGCACGAGCACGCCGACCGTCGCGTCGAGTTCGTCGACACGACGCGACGCCGAACCGATCCCAGCCTTGCAGTCGAAGGCGATCATCCCCGCGCCTGCACCCACCGCGCCGAGAGCGGGCGCGTCGCTGGTCGCGCCACGCAGTGCGGCGAGCGCGTCTTCGACGCGCACGTTGCGGGCGCGCGCATCGTCGAGCCAGGAATCGTCGCACTCGCCGACCACCGGGATCACCACGTCTTCGACGCCGTTGCCGGCTTCCGGAACCGCGTCGAACACCGCGCTGACCACCGCGTCGTAGCAACGTCCCACCGCGATGGTGCCGGTGAGCAGCACGGGCGTCTCGAGCATGCCCCACTCGGCGATCTCGACCGAACCGGTCAGTTCGCCGGCACCGTTCAACACCGCGCTGCCCGCAGCCATCGGTTGGGTGAAGAGGTCGTCGATCGGCGCGGG
>JAODBJ010000125.1 GCA_025463905.1 Actinomycetes bacterium | reverse complement strand
ATTGGGTGTGCGTCGACCATGTCCGTCGTGGCCACGCGACCCGCGCCGCGGGAGCGCTCACCCGCCTCTGGCGCGACGAGCGCAGCGAAGCGCGCATCGAAATTCGATGTGACGAAGCGAACGCCGCGAGCGCCGCGATCCCGATGAAACTTGGGTACGACCTCGAACGCATCGTCGACGGTGAACCCGAAGCGCGTGCCGAAACCGGCCGCACGATGGTGTGGGCGCTTCGACGAGACGCCGGAGGCGGCCGCGGATGAAGCCCTACGCGTGCAGCGCCGCGCGCAGCGTGTCGACCACGCGGTCCTGCTCTTCATCGGTGAGCGACGGGTAGAGCGGTAACGAGAGCAAGCCGCGGTACGCCCGTTCGGTTTCGGGGAAGTCCGAGCACGAGAGCGCGAGGTCGCGATACAGCGGATGCCGGTAGATCGGCACGTAGTGCACTTGCACACCGATGCCCGCCGCCTGCATGTCGTCGTACACCCTTCGACGCTCGGGGACACGCACGGGGAAGATGTGATGCCCGTGTCGCGATCCGGCCGGCGCGGCCGGCGGCAACTGCACCGGGAGATCCGCGAGGAGCGCGTGGTAGCGCTCCGCAAGTTCGTGGCGACGCGTGATGAAGCGCGACAACTTCGCCAGCTGCGACACGCCGAGCGCGCACTGCACGTCGGTGATGCGGTAGTTGTACCCGAGGGTCTCGACTTCGTAGTACCAGCCGCCCTCACCGGCAGCGTCGGGACGAGGAACGATCCCGTGAGAGCGGAACTGGCGCAGTCGTTGCGCGTACTCGTCGGAGTTCGTGGTGACCGCGCCGCCTTCGCCGGTGGTGATCGCTTTCACGGGATGGAACGAGAACACGCACATATCGGAACGAGCGCAGTTCCCGACCGGTCCGTCGGGAGTGCGGGCACCAAGAGCATGCGCGGCATCCTCGACGATCACGCGCGGGCGGGTCGGCACCGCGGCAAGGTCGACCGGCAGCCCTGCGTAGTGCACCGCCACCAGCGCGTCGCACGCGCCGACGAGCTTCGGGTCGAGATTCAACGTGCGGGAATCGATGTCGACGAACGCCGGCGTCGCCCCCACATACGTCGCACAGGTTGCCGATGCGGCGAACGACAACGGCGACGTGACCACACGATCTCCGGCGCCGATCCCAGCGGCCCACATCGAGGCGTGCAGCGCCGCGGTGCCGTTGGCAAACGCGATCGCGTGCTTCGCGTCGGTCACGCAACACAGCGCATCTTCGAACCGAGCCACCGTCGGCCCGGTGGTGAGCCACTCGCCGCGCAGTACGTCGACGACCGCGGCCACGTCGTCGTCTCCGATTGTCTGCCGGCCGTACGGGATGCGAGCGCGGGTGTTCGTCGACAGCATCAGGCGACCGCAGCGGGCGCGGCGGGCGCGGCGAACGGTGTCGCGAGTGGCGCAACGCCGAGCAGATCGCGTAACCCCTCCACCGTCAACCACTGTTCGTTTGTGTCGCTCGCGTACACGAAGTCGCCACTCACCGGAGTCCCGAAGCGCTTGGAGCCCTGTTCGTCCCACCAGGGATGTTCGGGCAGCACCACATAGACGTCGCCACGTTCGACGGTGTGCCGCGCCTCGTCGCCGGTGAGGAGTAGCTCGTGCAGTTTCTCACCGGGTCGGATACCCACGATGTCGTGCGGCGCGCCGGGAGCCATTGCCTCGGCGAGGTCGGTCACGCGCATCGACGGGATCTTCGGCACGAACACCTCGCCGCCCTCCATCTCCGCCAGCGCGAGCAACACCAGGTCGACGGCCTGGGGGAGCGTGATCCAAAAGCGGGTCATGCGTTCGTCGGTGATCGCGATCCGACCGTCGCGTTCGAGCTGCTGGCGGAACACCGGCACCACGGAGCCGCGCGATCCGATCACGTTGCCGTAACGCACGCACGCGATGCGCGTTGACCCCTGAGAGGCGTACGCATTGCCCTGCACGAAGATCTTTTCGGCGCAGAGCTTCGTGGCGCCGTAGAGGTTCACCGGATTCACGGCCTTGTCGGTCGACAACGCGACGACGCGCTCCACCTTGGCGTCGATCGCTGCATCGACCACGTGCTGGGCGCCGAGCACATTGGTGCGCACGGCCTCGAACGGGTTGTACTCGCACGCCGGCACCTGCTTCATCGCGGCGGCGTGCACGACGATGTCGACACCTTCCGCGGCGCGCGACATCCGAGAACGGTCCCGCACGTCGCCGATCAGGTAGCGCACACGCGCGTCCCCGAACTTCGCGCGCATCTCCGACTGTTTGAGTTCGTCGCGCGAATACACGCGCACCACTGCTGTGGGCCAGCGGGTGGTCACGATTTCGGTGAACGCGTTCCCGAATGACCCGGTACCGCCCGTGAGCAGGATGGTCTTGTGGTTGAGGTCGAGCACAATTACCTCTCAGTGGTGTGTCGTTCGGCCGTGAGCGCGGTCACGCGCCCGGCGGCGGTCGCGAGTACGGCATCCCATTCCTGGCCGAGTTCGCGGTATACGAGTTCGACGGCGGGCAGCCACGGGCAGGTGTCGGTGCCGAGGTCCGACCAGTCCCAGCGGTTGCCCATCATCACGGTGGGCACGCCGAGCGCGCCCGCGAGCATTGCGACGGCGTTCCTCGGCGCGATCACGAGATCGAGGTTCATCATGAGCGCCGCGACATCTTCGAAGTCGTTCATATAGTCGACGGAGAGCCAATGGTGGATCGGCACGTCGAAGCGTCGTTCCGCGTCGGCGAGCTCTCGTTCGCACTCGTCGTATTGGAGGTTGAAGAACGACGCGCCGGGCACCCCGAAGATCGCGCCCCACTCCGCGAGTCGCGTGTACTCCAGGCGGCGTTCGGCAGTCGTCACTTTGCTTCGCCACGAGATGCCCACGCGCGGATGCGGCATCGACGACAGTCGCTCCCGCCAGGTCGCCACTCGGACCGGATCGGCCACGAGGTACGAACGTTGGTCTGGGAAGTCGGTGACCGTCGCGCGCCGGAACACCGGTACGGAACCCGCGGGTACCACGACGTCGAAGTCGGGTTCCGGGAGATGTTCGCCCCTGGCATCAACCGTCTGCGGCCGAACCGTCGCGTCTGGGAACGAACGCGTGAACAGCGTTGCGACGCGCGGCTCGCATTCGATCACGAGGTGCGCGCACGAGCGCGCGACGTCGCCGTAACACGAGGCGAAGAGGAACTCGTCCCCGATGCCTTGTTCCCGGTAGACCATCACGCGCTCGGCGCTGACGTCCTCGCCGCGCCATCGTCGTCCGGGCAGAATGCGTTCCGTACCTCGAGGACCATTCGCCATCGAGTGCTCCCAATCGGCCCACGCGCTTGGGATGTCGCCGCCGGCGATGCGGCCGTACGCGCGGTTCGCGACGAGCGTGATGTTGTCGGGATCGAGTTCCACCGCGCGGTCGTGGTATTCGCGCGACTCGGCGAAGCGACCCGTCTGGGCGAGCACCACCGCGAGGTTGGTGTTGCCGATGGGACTGTCGGGCACGATTTCGAGGACCTGGCGCAGGAGTCGTTCCGACTCGTCGAGCTCGCCGAGCTGGCGGTGCACGACGGCGAGGTAGTTGAGGACGTCGTACTGGGCGTAGCCAAGGTCGAGGGCGCGCCGGAATGCCGATACCGCGGCGTTGAGTCGACCAAGCCTCGTGAGCACATCGCCGAGCACCGCGAAGTTCGCGGCGACGGTCGGCTCGAGTGCGGTCGCGCGTCGCAGCGCGCCGGCCGCCTCGTCGTCGCGCTTCAGGTCCTTGTAGACGTGGCCGAGGTTGTGCCACGCCTCCCAGTAGTCGGGGAGCGTGCCGACGACGTCGAGCAACACGCGTTCGGCGTCGTCGTGACGCTCGGCGCGGCGCAACGCGTTCCCGAGGTTGCTGTGCAGGCCGGCGGTGTCGGCGGTGATCTGCCCGCTCAGTTCCGCCGCGCGTTCGAGCAGCGCGAGCGCTTCCTCGCGCTCCGCCTCGTCGCCCCGTGCCGAGAGCACGGTGCCGAGCCGCTGGAGCACATCGGGATTATCGGGCGCGATCGCCTGCGCCTCTCGATAAAGGCGTTCTGCGTCGTCGAGCGTGCCCGCGCGATGGTGCTCAACCGCGCGGTCGAGTAACTCGCCCAGATCAGCCTTCCTCAACCGGGAGGTCACCCAATCTGATCGGCCGCGACGACGCGAAGATCAGGCTTGATCAGCCCTGGAAGTCGACGCGGAACCGGCCCGGTCGGGGGGCGATGTGTCCAACGGCCGAGATTCGGCCCAATTCTGCGCCCAGCTGAGTCGATTGTTCCTCGGCTCGCTGCACGGCCGCCTCATACGCGGCGGCCAGGCCACTCGCGCGCACCGCGTATTCGGCCGGGATCGGCCCGATGTCCGCCGGCGCGGAGAACGTCGGCGTGGGTGCGGGCCAGTTCGGGTTGTCGAGCCGGGCGACGAACTGCCCGAGGTCGTACTCGAGTGCATCGAGCACTTCGTCCCAGGCGGGGGTGATGGCGCGTGTGCTCATGCGGGTAACGCGGGTCCCGCGATGCCGGCGGCCTCGCGCCACGCATCGCGCAGTGGTGCGACCATCACCGCGCATGCCTGCACGTATGAGGCGTCCTTGCTCACGTTCGCCCGTACCAATTCCTCGAGTAGGTAGTGATACACCGCCGCCAGCTGCGGGCCGGCGGACCAGATCGCCGTGTTGAGGTTCGTGAGCAATGCGAACACGATGTCTTGCGCGTGTACGAGCGCGTCGTGAGCGTTCACGATCTCGTGCGCATCGATCGCGCGCTCAGCTCGTTCGAAGTCGAGCATCAATCGGTCGTAGAGCGCGACCACGAGCCGGCCGGGCGACATGGTCTCGACGTTGTCGGTCACGTACCGGCTCCGCAGCATCGTGCTGGGAGACGTCGTGGTGGGAGATGTCGTGCCGGATGGCGTCGTGCCGGAGGGCATCGGGCGTCCGTTCCACTGGGTGTTCGTAGGTCGGTGCGTCACGCGGTGGTCGTGTTCGGCAACGACGTGGTGCCGATCCAGTTGGCTTGTGCCTTGAGGTTCGAAAGCGTCGTTTCGAGCGTCGAAAACTGCGCTTTGAGCTGCGCCTGGTACGCGACGAGGTGCGCTTGCATGTCGGCGACCTGCGTATCGATGAAGGTCATGTTGCTCTTCAGCGAGGTCTGCGTCGAGGTGATGAAGCCGTCGACCGAGTCCGTTGCCATCGACATGGCGGTCGCCACCCGCTGGCCTACGCCCGGGTTGTACGTGAAGTTGCCGAGCGAACCGATCGTGGTCGCAGTGATGTTGAGCGACAAGCCGCCCATCGTCGCGTCGTCGAAGGGAATCGCGAGCTGCTGGCCGGTCCCGATGGCGGCCTTGCCACCGATCGTGCCCTGCACGTCGGTGCCGGCGAAGTTCGCATACGTCGCGCCGTCCCACGCGACGTCGAAGTTGGCGACATGCCCGAACTGCGTCGACTGGACCCTGATGCCGGTTGTGTCGACCGACGCGCTGAGCTGCAGGCCGCTTTGGGAGAAGCGCGTATTGAGCGCCGCCACCACAGAGCTTTGCGTGTCGCCGGCTTGGATCGCGTACGTCACTTCCTTGGTGCCGATGCGGGCCTTCACGCTGTTGCCGCCGGCCGCCGGCCACGCGCCGTTCAGGCCGGTCGATGCTGCTTGGGTTGCCAGTGCGGTCACCGTGACGTCGTACGCGCCGGCCCGGGCGCGGTCGCCCGCGAACGAGAACGAGACGCCGGGGTTGGCCGAGGTTCCGCCCTGGGTGAAGGCGCGGATAACGCCGCTGGGGTCGGCATTGAACGCGGTCGTGAACTTGCCCTGGTCGAAGGTGTACTTGCCGGTCTTGTCGATCGACACGCCGGCGAGGCCGGGCGAACCGGGGTTGCCGAACGGCACCGCATCCGTGAGCGCCTTCGTGATCTCCGACATCAAACGCGTCGCGGTGGGGTTGCCGGTGAGGGGCGACGCAGTCTTCGTGTCAACGTTGTAGTGCGTGGCCGTGGCGACTGCGGCCTGCACTTTGTTCGCGGCGTCGACCAGCGCTTGGACTTTCGCGGCCAGCCCCGATACGTCACGGTTGACGGTCACGGTCACGGGAGTGGCCGACACGCTCTTGAGCTGGAGCGTCACGCCCGGCAAGACACCGCTCACGGTGTTGTTTTGCGATGTCACTTGATACGCGCCGATGCCGGTACCGACGGTGATCTGGGCGTCGCTGGCGGCACTGAGCTCGACGAGTGAGCCGACCGCGCTGTTGAACTCGCTCGCCGCGATGTTCGGCCCGCTCGAAGCGCCAGTGCTATTCGAGTTGATCTGCAGCCGGTAGGAGTTCAGGCTGACCTGCACTGCAGTGGCGGTCGCGCCGGCCTGGGCGGCGTTGATGTTCGCGACGACAGTCGACAATGACCCGTCGCCGACGCTGACGTTGTTCGCGGTGAGGGTGCCGGCCCGCAGACCACCCGAGAACGTCGCGTTGATCGTGCCCGCCGCGGCGTTCAGTACAACCGACTGGCCGGGGTCGATCTGCGTGAACGTTTGTTCAGCCGCGGAGTCGACCTGGACCTTGCCGTCGGTGCCGACCTTGTTGGTCGCGTCGACGCTCATGTTCAGCGCCGCGAGCGCGGTGCCGCCGGTGATCTGCAGGGTTGCTGCCGACCCCTCGCGGCTGCTCGCGATGCGCAATGCGTTTGTCTGCGGGTCGACCGTCACGTTCACCGGCGCGCCCTTCGCGGTCGCGGCGGTTTGGATGGCGCTGGCGAGGTTCGCGGGGGTGTAGGTGCCGGGCGTGATGTTGTCGAGCGTGTAGGCGGCGCCGTTCACACTGAACGTGATCGTGTCGCCGCCCGCGATCGTGGTGCTTGCGTTGAGCGGGGTGTTGCCGAGTTTCACCGCGGCCGACGATCCCTGCGTCACGTTGATCGTGTGGACACCGAGCGCCAGCGCGTTGTCGGATGCGAAGGACGCAAACCCGACTGCGGCTCCGCCGGCTGCAACGAGGATCGCCTGGTCGGCGGCAACGGTGGTGCCGGTGCTGGTCAACACGTTCGCCGAACGGACTGCGCCGGCGGATGCGAGGGAATCGACAGTGAATTGGAGCGAGCCGTTCAACGTCCCGCTGCCGGCCGACACCGACGCGACCGCCTCGTTCGAGGATGTGCCGGTAAGCGGTGTCCAGTCCGTCGGGTGCTGAAGCGCAGATGCGGCCAGCTTCAGCGCCGCGGTTTGGGTGGTGATGCCCGTCCACGTGTTGAGGCCGAGACTCGCTTTGTCTTTCCGCGCCGATACGAGGTCGACCCTCTGCTGCTCGATTGCGACGAGCTGCTGGACGATCGTTGCCGTATCGAGACCGGAGACGAGCCCACCGATTGACTGCGTCACGTGCTACCTCGCCTACCTCGCAAAAGAGCCCTCGGGGCAAGGGCGACGCCCTGTCTTCGTCGCCCTTCTCCCGAAGGGGTGGGGGACCGTAAAAGTCCCCCACCCTCATCGGTTGGTTCCTCCGTTACTGGAGGAGCCGCAGCACCGTCTGGGGTGCTTGGTTCGCCTGCGCGAGCATTGCCGTGCCGGCCTGCACGAGGATCTGGTTGCGGGTGAAGTTCACCATTTCCAGGCTCATGTCGGTGTCACGGATGCGGGATTCCGACGCCGAGAGGTTCTCGGTCGTGACTTGAA
>JAODBJ010000112.1 GCA_025463905.1 Actinomycetes bacterium | reverse complement strand
GGGTTGTAGTCGCCCGAAGAACCGGCGTACTGCACGAGTTGGGTGCGGGTGAGGTTGTCGACGATCACCGCTTCGTAGGTGTCGCCGACCTTCAACTCCTTCGCTCGTAGCGTCATCACGCACCTCCCGGTTCGGGCACGCGTTCCGTGCGCACGCCGACGGTTCGGGCGGTCACGACGAGTTCGTTCTTCTCGTCGCGGTACTCGGTGACCATCTCACTGAACACGAGCTTCCCGGCCCGGCGACCCTGCTTCTCCCAAGACTTGCCTTGCACCGTCTCGGCGTGCAGCACGTCGCCGGCGCGAAGTGGACGGTGGTATTCGAAGTGCTGCTCGGCATGCAGGCCGGTGCCGCCACCGCCGCTGCCGCCGCCGCTCATCGGGTTGTGCGTCGCGCCCGTGGGCTCGCGGCCCGAACCGAACCACGGTGCACCGATCGCCGGCCGGAGCGGGTAGTCGGGATCGAACTGCGCGCTGGCCTGCACGAACGTCGGGGGGGCGATGATCGAACCCACCTCCGAACCGCGCGCGTACTCCTCGTCGTAATAGATCTGATTGTCGTCGCCGATCGAGCGGGCAAACATCATGATGTGCCCGGCTTCGATCGGGAACCGCTCAATCGCCATTGCTGCCTCCCGGCGCCCGTCGTTCGCACC
Organism: Actinomycetes bacterium; assembly: GCA_025463905.1. GTDB lineage: Bacteria > Actinomycetota > Acidimicrobiia > IMCC26256 > PALSA-610 > JAODBJ01. The sequence continues at coordinate 6,176 of JAODBJ010000112.1, read as the reverse complement.
GTATCCAATCGCAGCCGGCGGCCGGAGCGCCAAGTCGCCACGAGCCACTGACCCGTGCAGCGTTCTCCTCGTAACCTGCGCCGTCGATGGGTGAATTGCGGATCGAGGCGCCGATGCAGGCGACGGTCGTGCGGATTGTGGTCGCGCCCGGCGACCCGGTGCATGCCGGCAGCGCGGTGGTCGTGCTCGAGGCGATGAAGATGGAACACGTCGTGCGCGCCGGCGCCGGCGGCTACGTGCGGCTCGTCGCCGTCGAGGTCGGCGCCACCGTGCTCGAAGGCGACGCGTTGGTGCTGATCGAAGAGGCCGACGTCGACGATGTGGCCGTAGCACACGACGCCGACCACGACCTCGACGCGATCCGGCCCGACCTCGCCGAGGTGCAGGCGCGCCAAGAGAGCACGCGCGACGACGCGCGTCCCGAAGCTGTCGCGCGCCGGCGCAAGACCGGTCAACGCACCGCCCGCGAGAACATCGCTGACCTGTGCGACCCGGGCAGCTTCGTGGAATACGGGTCCCTCGCGATCGCAGCACAGCGCGCCCGGCGAAGCGTCGAAGAACTGATCGCGCGTACACCGGCCGACGGGTTGATCGGCGGCTTCGGGCGTATCAACGGCGAGCAGTTCGACGACGAGCACGCGCGCTGCGCAGTCGTGTCGTACGACTACACCGTGCTCGCCGGCACGCAGGGCCAGCAGAACCACCGCAAGAAGGATCGACTGTTCGAACTGGTCGAGCGGTTGCGGCTCCCGGTCGTGCTGTTAGCCGAGGGCGGCGGCGGGCGTCCCGGCGACACCGATACCGCGACCGTCACCGGTCTCGACACCATGGCGTTCGCGTTGTTCGGGCGGCTGTCGGGTCTCGTGCCGTTGGTCGGCATCGTGTCGGGCCGGTGCTTCGCGGGTAACGCGGCACTCCTCGGATGTTGCGATGTGATCATCGCGACCGAAAACGCGAGCATCGGTATGGGCGGGCCTGCGATGATCGAAGGCGGCGGCCTCGGCGTCTACGACCCCGACGACGTCGGCCCGATGTCGATGCAGGTGCCGAACGGCGTCGTCGACATCGCGGTCGCCGACGAAACCGGCGCGGTGCGCGTGGCGAAGCAGTATCTCGGGTATTTCCAGGGCGCGCTCGCCGAATGGGAGTGCGCCGACCAGCGCGTGTTGCGCACACTTGTTCCCGAGAACCGCAAGCAGGTATACGACGTGCGCGCAGTCATTACCACGATGGCCGACACCGGAAGCGTGCTCGAACTGCGCCCGGAATTCGGCGTGGGAATGATCACTGCGTTCGCACGGGTGGAAGGGCGACCGCTCGGGCTCATCGCGAACAACCCGCTGCATCTCGGTGGTGCGATCGATAGCGACGGCGCCGACAAAGCCGCCCGCTTCATGCAGCTGTGCGACGCGTTCGACGTGCCGATCCTGTTCCTCTGCGACACGCCCGGGTTCATGGTGGGACCGGAGGCGGAGAAAAGCGCGCAGGTGCGTCACTTCAGCCGGATGTTCGTGACCGGCGCGAGCCTGACGGTGCCATTCTTCACGATCGTGTTACGCAAGGGCTACGGGCTCGGCGCGCAAGCGATGGCGGGTGGTTCGTTCCACGCGCCGCTGTTCTGCGTGTCGTGGCCCACCGGTGAGTTCGGCGGTATGGGTCTCGAAGGCGCAGTGCGTCTGGGTTTCCGGCGCGAGCTCGACGCGATCGACGACGAACAAGAACGTCAAGACGCGTTCGAACAGATGGTGGCGCGCGCGTACGAACGAGGGAAGGCGCTGAACGTCGCGACCTACTTCGAGATCGACGACGTGATCGACCCGGCCGAGTCGCGGCGGCGCATCGTCGAAACGCTGCGCGCGGCACCGAGCGCGCCGCCCCGCACGGGCAAGAAACGTCCGTGCATCGACACCTGGTAACGCCGGCTTTAGGCGCGACGGCCGGTGAGGTCTAGCAGTCGGTCTTGCAGCGGTGCGTCGCCGGCGACGTTGCCGCTCGGCCCGCTGCCGAACACGCCGATCTGACCGATCCTCGGCGCGAGTGGCTGCAAGTTCTCCCAGATGAGCGCGACGACCGGCTCCGGGAGTGACTCGTCGCCGCCGAGGCCGCGAGCGAGATCCCACGCGTGCAGCGTGTAGTCGCCGATGCGGAAGGCCAGCAACTGCGCGCCCGGCATCTCGCCCGCCATCGTGTGGCAGACGCGGTCGAACGCGCCGGGTTCACCGAACGCGACTTCCTGCGCGTCGGCGGTCGCGGTGAACGCGCCGATCGGGTCGTCGCCGAGGTTGCCGCCCGTGATCGCTGCGAGCACGTCCTCGCGGTCGGCGCCGTGGAGCCGCATCACGGACATCCGGTTGCCCGCGACGATGTGATTCGCAAGATCGCGCACCGACCACCCGGCGCACGGTGTCGGCGCGTCCCACTGGTCGGCGGTGACGGCGCGGAGCCGCCGCTCGAACTCGGCGCGTGCGATGGGAAGGGCTTCGAGGAGTTCCACGCCACGCAGCGTTACGCGGCGAGCTCGCCGGAGGCAACCGGCGAGCGACCCATGCTCTCGGCGGCATCTTCGTCGTGGATCAGCAAGGCCGACACCGCCGCCATCGCGACGAGCACGGTCGCGGTGAGGAAGGCCGCGCGGAACCCATGTAACTGCGCGTTGGCAATTGCGGCCTTGTTGGTAGCTCCGGCCACTGCGGCTTTCGTGCGCGTGATCCAGACCGAAGCGAGCACCGCCACTCCGAGGGCGGCCGCCACCTGCCGCTGCGTCGAGTAGATCGCGGACGCGCGACCGGTGTCTTCCGACGAGATGTTCGAGTACGTCGCCGCCTGCAACGGTACGAACGAGTAGGCCATGAAGATGCCGCGCACGAACATGATTCCGCGTATCCACCACAGGCTCGTATGCAGCCCCACGAGAGTGAATCCGAACGTGACCACGGTCATGCCGACCATGCCGAAGAAGATCAACCGGCGCGGACCCACGCGCGGGTAGAGGCGCCCCACGAGCTGGGTGGAAATGATGACGCCGATCGCCTGCGGGAACGTGGTGAGCCCCGATTGCAGCGCGCTGAGGCCGCGTAACTGCTGCAAGAAGTACGGGAGGATGAACAACACGCCCACGAAACTGCCGTACGTGAGGGTGAGCACGATGTTCGCGTTGCGGAACATGCGCTCCCGGTAGAGCCGCAACGCGAGCATCGGATGCGTCGCCCTCGTTTCGGCGACCACGAGCGCGACGAACAACAGCACGCCTATTACCCCGGTGAGCATCACCTCGGCCGACCCCCAACCGAGCTCCGGTGCCTGCGACAACGCGAAGAGCACGAGCGCGAGGCCCGCGCCCGACAGCACGAACCCCGGGATGTCGAACGGTCCCGCGTTCTCCTCGGTGTGCTCGCGCAGGAAGAACCAGCCGACGAAGAAGCCGGCCACTCCCACCGGCAGGTTCACGTAGAAGATCCAGCGCCAGCTCACGTCGGTAACGAGCCAGCCACCGATGATCGGACCGGTCGCGGGTGCGATGACCGCCGGCACGAGTAGCACCGTCGACGCCTTGGCGCGCTCCGACGGCGGGAACGCGCGGAACAACATCGCGGTGCCGACCGGTGTGAGCATGCCGCCTCCGACGCCTTGTAGAACGCGGAACGTGACGAGCTCAGTAAGGCTGTGCGCTTGCCCACACAATGCGGACGCGAACGTGAATGTCGCCAGTGCGAACAGGAACGTTCGTTTCGTGCCGAACTTGTCGCCGATCCAGCCCGACGCGGGGATCCACACCGCAAGTGAGAGGAGATAGCCGAGCACGACCCATTCGATGCCCGCGTCCGATGCATGGAACTGCTTCGCCAGGGTGGGAAGCGCGACGTTGACGATCGTCGTGTCCATGATGTCCATGAACAAGCCGACTACGAAGACCGTTGCGACGATCCACTTGTAGGGGACCCGATCCATCGCGCCGCGCGCCTCCTCGGTCGACAGCCGCACGATATGACAGTCGGAGAGGAAGACGGCAGCCGGAGATACGATGCCAACTTCCAATCCGGCGGGGCGCCAAGAGGGACGACGCACATGCCGATAGCGACCCCCGACTTCTACGCCGAGATGCTGGACCGCGCGAAAGCCGGCCACTTCGCGTACCCGGCGATCAACGTGACGTCGTCGTCCACCCTGCTCGCCGCGTTGCGCGGCTTCGCGGACGCCGGCTCCGATGGGATCATCCAGGTTTCCACCGGTGGTGGTGAGTACGCGTCCGGCGCCGCCAAGGACATGGCGCTCGGAGCGTCCGCGCTGGCCGTATTCGCGCACGTGGTAGCTGCCCGTTTTCCCGTGCAGATCGCGTTGCACACCGACCATTGCCAAGCCGACAAGCTCGCCGCGTTTGTCGAACCGCTGGTCGCGATTTCCGAGGGGCGCGTCGACCGCGGCGACGTGCCGCTGTTCCAGTCGCACATGTTCGACGGTTCCGCGTTGCCGCTCGACGAGAATCTCGCGCTCGCGCGTCCGCTGCTCGAACGGTGCGCGAAGGCGCGCATCATCCTCGAGATCGAGGCCGGCGTCGTCGGCGGCGAAGAGGACGGTGTCGTCGGTGAGATCAACGACAAGCTCTACACGACCCCGGAAGACATGCTCGAAGTCGCGTCGAAGCTCGGGCTCGGTGAGCACGGTCGCTACATGCTTGCCGCGACATTCGGCAACGTGCACGGCGTCTACAAGCCGGGCGCAGTGGTGCTGCGACCCGACATCCTCGCCAGCGGGCAGGAGCACGTCGGTCGCGCGCTGGGCGTCGAGAAGCCGTTCGATCTCGTCTTCCACGGCGGGTCCGGTTCCAACCTTGCCGATATCCGGGCCGCGATCGACTACGGCGTCGTGAAGATGAACGTCGACACCGATACGCAGTACGCCTACACGCGCCCGGTCGCCGACCACATGCTGCGCAACTACGACGGTGTGATCAAGGTCGACGGTGAGGTCGGCAACAAGAAGGCCTACGACCCGCGCGTGTGGGGCAAGGTCGCGGAGGCATCCATGGCGGCGCGGGTGTCACAAGCGTGCGAGGACCTGCGTTCGGCCGGCACAACGCTCGGCGAGCGCCCCGCGTCGTAAGCGGGGCGTGCCCCCGCGGTCAGGCGCGACCGTCTTGGAGGCTGGCGAGCACGTCTTGGTCGTCGGGGTTCGCGGCTGGGCCGTAGCCGAGCACGAGCACGCCCCGTTCGCCGCAGCGCGGGCAGACGACCGCGACGACTACCTCGCCGTCGTCGGGATCTTCGTTGCCTTCGAAGCGTTGCAGCTGCTCGATGCGGGCATCGCCGGCGTTGAACGAAGCCTGGCAACCACCGCATTCGATGATGCCGCCGGGTCGCACCAGGAAGCGGCCGGTGTAGCCCTCCGCTTCGAGGCGCTTCACCGCGTCGGCGCTCGACGCGTCAGTCGGCATCGCAGCAGGCATTCGACGCCCCTTCCCGTCGCGGACGTCGACACGCTATGCGGTCCTCGCACACGGCCGTCATCTGTGCTGGACTACCCCGCCATGCTCGCCGCGGGAACCGATTCAGGCATCTACAAATTTGTCGAGGTCCTCCACATCCTGTCGGGTGTGGTCGGGATCGGGGCCGTCATGTTGAACGGCCTCTACGCCGCGCAGGCGATGAAACGCCCCGGCGCGGGCGGTCGAGCGGTGTCGGAGGCGAACTTCGCCGTCAGCCACATCGCGGAGTACGTGATCTACACGATCCCGGTCTGGGGTATCGCGCTCGTCGGCCTGAGCGACAAGGCGTGGAAGTTCAGCCAGACGTGGATTTGGCTGTCGTTACTGCTCTATTTCATCGCGATGTGGATCTCTCACGCGGTGATGTTCCCGGGCCACAAACGCATCAACGAGCTGCTTGCCGAGATGGAAACGTCGCCACCGGCCGCCGGCGGCGCGCCGCCGCAGGTTGTGGAGATTCAGGAGCTCGGCAAGCGCCAGGCGATGGGTGGCACCGCCCTCGACGTCATCGTCGTGCTCCTGATCGCCTTGATGATCTGGAAACCCGGCGTCTAGCCCCACTCGTTTTGATCTCAGAAACCGGCCGCTTTCGGGGTCTTTCTGCGATCAAAACCAGTTCAGCGAGCGCCGCGGATGAGTTGGCCGGGGCGTTCGCCTTGGTCTTCGCCGTTGCGCAAGACGACGCGTCCACGCT
>JAODBJ010000079.1 GCA_025463905.1 Actinomycetes bacterium | reverse complement strand
GCACCTAACGCCATGTTGTTGCAGTTATGCGCCCGCCAGGTCGCATAACTGCAACAACCCGGCTTGAGTGACGACGCTGGTCGATGCTGCGTTACGTCTCAGCGTGGTCGATGCGGGTGCGGCGCGCGACCGAGACGCCGTACGCCTTCGAACGAAACGCGAGGATGGGGTCGTCCGAAAGTTCGATGCCGTCGGTCACGCGGGTCGGGTCGAAAACGAGCACATCGCCAGCCTGCTCGCGGTCGTAGGCCAACCCGCCGACGTCGAGCCGGCCGAGCGTTACTCGAGTCCGATCGTCGGGCCACACGGCGGTGGGATCGTCGTGCGGGTCTTCGTCGGTGCCGATCTGCGCGGTGAGCGTAAACGTCGCGGGCCTGTCGGCGAGTCGCGCGGCAAGATCATGTTGTAGGTAATCCGCGCCGCGTGTCTCGGCATCGTCGGCCGTCAACGTTGCCTCTCCCGCGTCGGGCTCGAAGCGGTAACGAATGAACCGGCTCCCGCCGCCCGCGTCGACGAAACGGAATGCATGAAGCGCGTTGTACGCGCACCGCAGGTAGCTCTCGGGCGGCAACGCCGACACGACCGCCATGGCCGCGGTCATCGCCTCCGGATGATCGGCGAGAAACGCGCCGATCGCATCCATGTCGGGTTCGCCAGTTGTCGGGTCGGGCCGGCGCGCACGGGCAAAGGCCAAGAAGTCTTCGGGCGTGCGCACAAAGAAGGCGGGCAGTGTGACCGCGACAATGTCGGTCGTGGCACCGCCGTCCAGATAGAACTTGGCCGCCAATCCACGACCGTCCCGAGCGGCATAGTCGGGCGCGGTCGGGTCGCCGCTCCCATTCGAGAACCGCACGTGCGCGCGCACGGGTCCACCGGCAAAATGCGCGGCGCGCGACAACGAGGATGCCTCGGGCGACGGCGTGAACGTGGCTGCGCACAGCGTCCCCTTCGCGTGCGCGGCCCGCATGCCGGGATGCGCGCCGGTGACCGCCTGGAGCGCATCGACCGCTTGTTCTGCAAGAGGATCGACCATCGATCGAGCGTACGCCGCGCGCACCCAACCCCCGCCAGGTTGTTGCAGTTATGCCCCCGGCAGGGCGTACAAGTGCAACAACCCGGCTTGGGTGGCGCGAGCGACTAGTGGAAACAGCTGCGGACCTGCCTCGCGACATCGTTGTTGATCAGACTGAACGCGAAGTTCGACTGATCGGCAACGATCGCGCCGTCGTCGGCGTACGCGTACACCGAGCACCCGTTCCGGTCGACGGTCACCGATGTGAAGTCGGCCAGGTTGCGGTTACCGCTCGTCGGGTCGGTCGGCGAGGACGTGCACAGGATGCCGAGCGTGCAGATCGAACCCTGGTGCACGTAGCCGTTGGCGTTTTCCGTCGCGCCCAACGTCGTGCGCACGAATGACGGTGTCGTGGTCGTTGCGTTCCCGGAGGTGAGCGCCTGGTACTTCCAGAGGCCGGTGCCGTCGTTCGGGTCGGCCGTGTTCGTCGAGTGGTACCAGCCGATCGCAAGCTGGCCGCTCTTGGGCCCGCCGACGAGCGCGGCGAGCGCGATGGCCCGGCTGTCGTTGTTGATCTTGCGTGGCGCGCTCCACGCCGCGCCGTGGTTCTTCGAGACGAAGAGATACGCGTTCGCGGGCGGCACCGCGCCTTGCTTGTTGCCGAGCGCGAGCGCGTAGAGGTTCCCTCCCCCATCGATCGCGAGGTCGTTGAAGATCAGGCCGAGCTGGGCGTTGTGCGACGAACCGTCGAAGATGCTGTGCGCGCTCCACGTTCCGCCGTGGTCGCTCGACGAGATGAGCCACAGATGGTTGAGCGCGCCGTTGCCGGGCGCTTGTGTGGTGACGAGCGCGTAGATCGCGCCGGCGCGGTCGACGACGGGCTTGGCGACGACCGTGCCATTCGCAACTGCTGCCGCGAACGCGGGGTCGGCGACCGGTGGCGGCGTGAGTGGCGTGAACGGACCGCCATCCTGCGAGCGGTAGACGAGCGGTACACCCAACGAGAAGTCGTGGAACGCCAGGTACACGTCCTTGTGCGGGTACGCCGCGGTCGGCCCGTAGGTGACGACCCATTCACGGTCGTTGTCGGGACCGGCCTGACCGGTGAGGTTGACCGGCGTCGAGCACGACTCGGCACCGGTGACCGCCGTCTTGTACGTCTGGCCGTGATCGTTCGACACGCAGATGTCGGCCGCGGCCGCTTCGAGGTCGGCGGCATACACATCGCCGTTGGTTTGGTCGACCGTCGTGTCGCTGTCGCCCCCGCCGTTGAGGGTTCCCGCGGTGATCTTCGGACCGAAGGTCGCGCCGCCGTCGGCCGAGACCCACGTTGCGACGCCGCTCGACGTCGTCAACAACCCTTCGCACGACGCGACGCCGGCGAGGAGACCCTTCGGACTGCTGACGTAGATGTGGCCCGTCGCGTCATGGTCGATGCTCGGCTCGCCGCCACAGTTGCCGCTGAGTTTCACCGGGCTCGCGAACCGGTTCGTCGCGCCACCCGCGGCGTTGACGCCGACAGTGAGGACGACCAAGCCAATGGTCAGGATGCCGATGCCCACCGATCGACGATGACTGAACCGATGACCGAACCGAGTACTGAACCGAGTCATGCGCACTCCTCGTCCACAGCGCGGGAGTCCCCATCGCGTTCAGCCATGCGTTCCCCGTCGCGGCCGGGCTGAACCGTCGAAAGCGGTCAAAGGCCGCCGGGAGCGGAGGAAGCGGCCATGAGTAGGGCGGGTGCGCGATGATGCGTTTGTCCGAGGGGCGTGCGGACCTCTATCGAGGAGCACATCCATGGACGACGCCGGACTCGTTTGGCGGGCCGCGGTACACGGCGCAGTTGAGAGAGTCGACGTCGCCGAGCTGCTCCCAGCTCTCACCGGAATCACGCGGCAGGCCCAACCCCTCAGAGCGGCGGTCCAGCAAGTGGATCGCGAGCTCCGCAACAAGCCAAACGATGTCGTCCTACGTCGTGCGCGGGCGCTCCTCACCGGGGCGCTCAGCGACACCATCTTCACGGAGCGGCGTCACGAGCGTTCGCGGTAGCGCAAGCACGCCGCGACCGCCATCAGGCTGGGAACGTCGCGATGACGTGCGCGAACCCGGTGATCCCCCGGTAGCTAGCGACAGTCGAAGTGAGCGTGCCGCCACGGAAGGCGACCGGAACCGGCGTGTCGCCGGGTGTGTGCACCGCGTCGATATGGATCTCCGCGATGCGTGCCGACGATGCGTTCGCGACCACGACCGTGTTGTTTCGCGTCAGTTCGATCACGTCGCTCCCGACCGGCCCGGTCCCGAACGGGCGAGGCAAGTCGGCGCAGTATGACCAGGCGTACTCGAGGTCGAGCACGTGCACGAAGGCGGGCTCTTTCGTGTTCCCCGGATTGCGGTACAGCGTTGCGAGCAACGTGCGATCCGCGCTCAACACACCTCTCACCGCCGCCCCGCGCATGTCTTCGGGCGTGACGGTCTTGTCGCGATCGTTGGTGTCGTAGCGCTCACCCGTCGCGACTTCGATCGTCTGCACGCGGTAGTGGTCGCCGCGATAGTCGAGCGCGAAGATCCGCTTGCCGTCGAGCGAGAAGGCCTCGGGTCGGACATCACCGGTGAGCACAACACGATGCGACTCGCGACCGACCCGCGTGTCGACCACAACAATCTCCGTTGTCGCGCTCTGCTGCGCGCGCACGTAGGCACCGCGGTGATCCGTGAGCGCGACCCATTGTCCGCCCGGCGCAACCGCGGACACCCAGAGGCCCGGCCGCAGCGGCCATGACGACGTAACCGCACCGGTCCGCTTGTTGATGCGCACCAGAGTTGACCCGCCCGAATGCCGCACCGAGAACACCGCGGACCCGTCGGGAGCGGCAACCGCGTCCCGATCCGTCCAAATCCGATGGCGCGTACTCACGCTGACCGCGCCGACGCCGTTGTCGAACTGCGCGAGAACCAGCGCCACGGGTGCGCGAACCGCCTTCGGCGCGGCTGCGCGAGTACCTGCGCTCGACCCGCACCCGCCGGCAACCGTGAGGCCACACACCGTTACGATTAGCGCCAACCAACGTCGAGTCATGCACCAGGTACACCCGCCGACCCCCGTTGGTTCCGTTCAAAGGAATGGCTAACGAATCGTCGTCGCGATGCGCGTTGCCTCGGCCAGCCGCACCGGCCCTTCGATGCGGAACGTCACTCCGTCGTGTTCCCAGATCAGCACCGCACCCGAGCGGCGAACCGTGTCGACCTTGAAGTTGCCGGATCGGTCGAGGTACGCCACCTCGTGCGCCCCGCTGATCCAATGCCCCGGTTGGCCGTTCACCGTCACATGCTCGATGCGCGCCTTCGGATCGACGGTCTTCTCCACGGGCGGCAGGTGATCGCGATATGAGGCAAGTTCGACCAGCGTGAAGCGGTCGTACGTCAACACGACGAGACCGCCGGGCACTCGCCTATCGACGCCGACGCCGAGCAACCGACCAGCGCCGCGCGCGGTCGCGATGTGGAACTGCACGCGCGTTTGCGCGCGGTCGACGCTTGCCGACGCATTCGGCGGCCGTTTGGGGCCCGGCGAACCCGGCACTGGATTCGCGCCCGTCGGCACCGGCTGCCCTTGACGGATCTCCACCCCACCGATCCCGAGCCAATCGGCGACTGCCTGCCGCGCGGGGCCGATCGTGACGACGGCCGTCGTGAGGAACACGGCCGCGGCCGCCACGGCGACCAGCGCTCGGACCCGTCGGTTGCACCGATCGGCGTGGCGAGGGTTCGCGGTGATGCGGTCGCGCACCGTGTCGGCGAGTTCGTGACCGTCGGGGTGGTCGAGGTGCTCGGCGAGGTCGGTGAGCGCGCCTTCGAGATCGATCACAACGACACCTCCTCGTCCAACGCGCCGCGCAACAGGTCGAGCGCACGCGACAGTCGGGACTTTGCGGTCCCGAGCGGGCACGACAACACCTGCGCAGTTTCGTTCTCGGTCAGTCCGGCGAAGAAACGCAGCGCCAGCACCTCGCGATGGAGGTCCGGGAGCGCGGCGACCGCGTCCAGCAGCCGGCGACGCTCATCGCGCGCGACCGCGAGGTCGTCGGCACCGGCGTCTGGCGTCTCGGCTCGACCACGCACGCGCAGTTCGAGCTTCGATCGCCGCGACATCGCGCGGCGCCGGTTACGCGCCTCGTTCGCGACGATCGTGAACAACCACGGCCGGAACGCGGCGTCAGCCCGGAACCCCTCCAGCTTCCCGAACGCCTTGACGAACGCATCCTGCACCGCGTCTTCCGCCTCGTCGCCCGCAATGCCGTACGCGAAACGCAACGCCGGGACGCGGTACCGATCGACCAGCGCCGAGAACGCGCCGGCATCGCCCTTCCGGGCGCCGATCACGAGCTCCATGTCGCTGATCCGATCCATGTTGTCCCCTGCGTACACCGCCGGGGCGAACAAGGTTCCCGAATGTCTCAGGTGAGCGTCACTCAGCTGGATTCCACCGACCTTCGGCAGGAAATCGTTGGTGACGAGCAGTGACGGCACGGATGTCCACGCGACCGAGCGCCCGCGCGATGGTTTGGTGCCACGATGCAACGCAGAGCATTTAGATGCCCGAACCTGGTGCCTGGGTGCCACCTTTGGGCATCTGAATTAGTGAGCGTGCACCTGGTCGTCGAACGCTTGGGCACAGCCCTCGCTACAGAAATAGATGTCGTGCCCGTCGCGATGTCGCTGGGCAGCGGCATTCGCCGGATCCACCTCCATCTGGCAGATCGGGTCGATCGCTAGGCCGGCACTCTCTTCGCGCCGCGCCGCGCCGGTGCCGAACCGATCGGGTTCGTGCTCGTATCGGTCACGGCAATGGTCGGAGCAGAACCACACGTCGGATCCGCGCACGGTGGAATGCGCCGGCGCGTTCGCCTTGTCTACCTGCATGCCGCATACCGGATCGAGCGCGTATCGGTCGGTAGTGCCGAAACGTTCGCGGTTTCGGTACAGCCAGTAGAGGAGGGCAAAGGTGCCGAGGAACACGATGTTGAGGAACGTCGTGTAGTTCCACTGGAAGTGCGTCGTCACGATTCGCTCTGGACGATTCTTCGGTATCGCGCCGACAAGGTTGAAGATGCCTTCGACGATCAGACCCGCGGCGGCCATCACGGCGTAGAACCAGATGAACAGGCGCAGCGTGAGCTGTCCGCCGTAGTACTTGCGGTAGATGAGCACGAGCGGCAGCGCGATGAGGTCGGCGAAGATGAAGCTGATCACTCCACCGAAACTGATGCCGCCGTGCCATAACGCGGCCGCCATCGGCACGTTGCCGATCGAGCACACGAAGCTGATGAAGGCAATGAACGGACCGACAACCACGTTCTCGAGGCTCGTCCAGAAACCGTGACCGGTGAGGAACACGTCGTTCCACCAACGCATCGGTACGAGCACCGCGAGGAACCCGGCCACTGCGTACCCGATCACGAGCTCTTTGCGGAGCATCTTGATGTCGGCGACCGTGTAGCTGGCGGCGTCCGCCCAGGCGGACTTGCTGGTCAGCTTGACGCGCCACGGCGTGTGCTCCAGCTCGTCCTGGCGTTCCTCGCTCACGCCCACCATCGCCTGATGGTCGTGACCGCCGGCAACACCGTGTTGCAATCGTTCGCGAGCACGAATCGCCAGCGAGCCGCGCACGACAAGGCCGCCGGTGAGCGCGAGCAGCACGATCATGATCGGTCCGCCGACGAACTCGGCCGCCGCGAACTGCCAACCCATCAGCACGATCAACACGACACCGAGCTCGACGACGAGGTTGGTGGAGGCGAACATGAAGATCATCGCGGTGACGAAGTCCGCGCCCTTTTGAAAGAGCGACTTCGACATCGCAGTCGCCGCGTAGGAACAGCTCGACGACACCATCCCGAACACCGACGCGCGCACCACCGCTTTCGGACCGTGGTCGCCCATGACGCGCTGCATCTGCTCCTTCGACACGAACGCCTGGACCGCGCCAGACAGGCCGAAGCCGAGAATCAGCGCCCACAGGGTCTCCCAGAACATGAAGAAGCCCTCGCGCAAACTGCTACCGATGTCGCTCAGAGCGACTGCAGCCAGAAACATCCCCCGCATGCGTCGCGCTCAGGAACGCACGAGGCGGGCGACGGCGGCCGATGCCTCGGCCACCTTGTCTTGGGCGGTCGTGCCGCCGGCGGCCAACGCGTCCGCAACACAGTGCGTGAGATGCTCGTCCAATAGCTCCAGCGCGACCGCCTGTAGCGCCTTCGTCGCCGCGGCTACCTGCGTCAGGACGTCGATGCAATACGCGTCGTCGTCCACCATGCGCTGCAGACCTCGAACCTGGCCCTCGATGCGCTGGAGCCGCTTTTGCACCAGAGTCTTCTTGTCCTGATAACCCGCCACCGCTTCTCCTCCGTCCACCATCTCGGCCAACACTATACCCCCGTAGGGTATAGATCTGCAGGGTCGATCTGCGAAGAGACATCAGCGCTCGGAGCGCGGCTACGCAGCGCTGCCGTCGTCGGGGTTCGAGTAGATCCGACGGACGCGAATGAGTACGGCCGTGTGGCGTTCACTCGCGATTGCTTCGTCCAGGTGCGCCCAATCGTCGGGCACACCACCGGCGGCTGCGGCGTACACCTGACGCAGCAGTCGAGGGAGTCCGGTTCGCTCGAGTCCATCGAGACGGTCGTCCGGACCGGCAAGTTCGGCATCGCCCTCGACGGCAACCCAATCCCAGCCAGAACGAAACACCACGGTGACGCGCGCGCACGCGCGCAAGTTGGCGAGCTTCTTTACGCCGCCTCGCGCGACGAAGCCGACGACGCGATCACCGGTCACAGGGTGATCGAGGACGCCCGCGTTGACTACCGACACGTGCGGCGAGCCGTCGGCCCGTGTGGTGACAACGACCGCGAGACCGTCTTCTCGGGCCCCGAGTTCTTGCGCCCGCTCGAGTCCCGGCACGTTGCCTCCTTCCGCGTCCAGCATCAGCCCTACCCGATGAGAGACGACGGGATGGCGGCGGTACCGGCCTTAGCTTCGCACGGCTACGACGAAGTCGCGGGGGCTGAATCGCCGGTCGCTGGTGCCATGGGCAGGTGTAGGCGCTTCAACATCACTGCGTTGACCGCGACGATGATGCTCGACCCCGACATCGAGAGCGCCGCGATCTCGGGGCGCAACGTCAAGCCGAGCGGTTCGAACACGCCGGCCGCGATGGGGAGTGCGATGGCGTTGTAGCCGATCGCCCACCCGAGATTCTGGCGCATCTTGCGGAGCGTTCCGCGGCCGATCTCGAGCGCGGTCGGAATGTCGAGCGGGTCGGAACGCATAAGCACGACATCGGCCGTCTCGATTGCAACGTCGGTGCCCGCGCCGATAGCGATGCCGAGATCGGCTTGCGCGAGCGCCGGAGCGTCATTGACGCCGTCGCCGACCATCGCGACCTTGTTACCGGACGCTTGGAGTTCTGCAACTTTGCTCGACTTGTCGGCGGGCAACACTTCGGCGATGACGGTGTCGATGCCGAGTTCCTTGGCGATTCGCTCCGCGGTTGCGCGATTGTCGCCCGTCAGCATCACGACCTCGAGGTCAAGTTCGTGGAGCGCGGTTACGGCCGCCGCAGCCGTCGGACGGGGCTCGTCAGCGATCGCGAACACACCGGCGACGTGGCCGTCGACCGCGGCGAGCACGGCGGTGTGGCCGCTGCCGGCGAGTTCGTCGCGCCGAGCCGCGAGGCCGTTGGTGCTGACGTGCTCGCGTTCCATGAGCCGGAGGTTGCCCACGGTCACGCGGTGGCCGTCAACCGTCGCGACCGCGCCATGGCCAGGGATCGCTTCGAACGCCGAGACCTCGGCCGGCCGAATGCCACGCTCGTCGGCGTAGCGAACGATCGCCTCGGCGAGCGGGTGTTCGGATTCGCGTTCGATGGCGGCGACGAGCGTGAGAAGTTCTTCTTCGTCGATGCCGTCCGTGACGACGTCGGTGACGACGGGTTCGCCTCTCGTCAAGGTGCCGGTCTTGTCCATGACGACGACGCGTATGCGCGCCGCCATTTCCAAAGCGAGCGCGTGCTTGAACAAGATCCCGCGCTGCGCGCCAAGGCCGGTGCCGACCATGATCGCGGTCGGCGTGGCGAGGCCGAGCGCGTCGGGGCACGTGATCACAACGACGGTGATGGCAAACAGCAGCGCCTGGCTGGCTGAACGGCCGGCGAGCAACCAGCCAACGAAGGTCAGGCCGCCGCCTACGAGCGCGACCAGCACGAGCCAGAACGCGGCCCGATCCGCCAGCTTCTGTCCCGGTGCTTTCGAGTTCTGCGCTTCTTGAACGAGCTTGACGATTTGGGCGAGCGCCGTGTCGGCGCCGACCTTGGTAGCGCGCACGCGCAGCGTGCCGTTCCGGTTGATCGTCGCGCCGATGACGGTCGAACCCGGTTCTTTGTGCACCGGCATGCTTTCGCCGGTCACCATCGACTCGTCGACGTCGCTCTCGCCTTCCTCGACGACACCGTCGACCGGGATCTTCGCGCCCGGCCTGACGAGCACGAGATCGCCGACCGCGACTTCGGCGGTTGGGATCTCGACGGGTTCACCGTTCCGCATGACAACGGCCATCGGCGGCGCAAGGTCGACCAGGGAACGGATCGCGTCGTTCGCACCGCCGCGTGCCCGCATTTCGAACCAGTGACCGAGCAACACGAACGTGGCCAGCACGGTTGACGCTTCGTAGAAGACGTCGCCGCCGCCGCTGAGCGTTACGCCGAGCGAGTAGAGCCAGCCGGCGCCGACGCCGACCGCGACGAGCACCATCATGTCGAGCGTGCGCGCCCGCAGCGCCGCGATCGCGCCCCGGAAGAAGATGCTCGACGAGTAGAAGATCACCGGAAGGCTGAGCACGAGCGACCACACGTCGTCGCGCACCCCGAATGGCGCGGCGACATGGAAGCGGAGAACATCGCGACCGATCGGCGACCACAACACGATCGGTATAGAGAACAACAGCGCAACCAAGAACCGGTTGCGCATGTCGTTGGCCATCGCGGACATGTCCATGCCGCTGTCGTGATGACCGTGAGCTTCAGCCATAGGCATCTGCATGCCGCCGCCTTCGAGAACGACAGTCGCCTCGTTGCTCGTGGTACCACGTTCCGTCACTTCGCGAGCGTACCCCCCAGGGGTATCCGAAGCGACGCGTACGACATCACTCTCGGCACGGCCGCTTGGCGCGGTACTCGCGCCAGGTGAGCAACCGCGCGGTTTGTCACCGCCGTAAGGCCTCGAAGATGAGTTCGGTGCTGTGCGCAGCGAGGCACACGGCACCTACCGCGATCACAGCGTTGATCGCGACGGTCGTCAGGAAACGTCCGTCTCGGGTGGGCGGCTCGTCGAGGAGCGCTTGGACGCGTTCACACACGTTCGACGTGCTGTGCGCCAGCCCGAACGAGGGAGGCGCATGGGTTCCTCGGTCCGCGCTCGTGGCCAGTGCCGCGGCGGCAACGTTTCGACCGCTGACCACGGCTGCATCCTCATCCGCCCACCGTTCGATGCAGAACGCGATCTCCCGCTGCAGTGGGCGCAGAAGCGGATTGATCGCGGCGATGATTTGGCTGAAGAGCTGAAACACGCCGTGATGGTGCGCGAGGTGTGATTGCTCGTGGGCGAGCACGGCCGCTCGCTCGTCTTCGTCGAGCGCCCGCTGCAATCCGTCGGAGATGATCACGACTCCCCGTCGCCACGGCCAGGGCCGGCACGCGTAGGCGTACACCGCCGGATCGTCGACAACGATCATTGCGCCGCGGCTGGCGCGCTGTACGCGCAACGCCTGCGTCAAGCCGTCGACGTATTGCATCAGCACGCGTCCCACGTCAATCACGATCGCGATCACACAGCAGAAGGCCAGGATGGCAAGCCACGTCGGGACCGGTACGTGCGCGGGCACCGCCGTCGCTGACCAGTGGCCAAGCGAGGCAACGAGGGGAAGCTGGGCCAGCGCGGGAAACGCCAGAAGCGACAGCGCGGCGCTCGAGGCTCCCGCAAGAATGACGCCGCTGCAGATGAGAACGATGGCGGCAATGCGCGGGTTGTTGCGACGCGCCAATGCGTGAGCCGTCATGGCGCTGGCAACGCACGCGAGGAACGGTACGTAGACGTACAGACGCATTTCTGTCAGCGCTCCTCGGACGGTTTGCGGCGACGCCGGGTCTCGCGCAGCAGCCGTTGCAGTTCGTCTGCATCGTGCTCAGACAGGACGTCGACGAAACCCTGCAGGACGGCCGTGCGATCGTGACCGTCGGCGAGGAGGGAACGCAACCGTTCCGACGTCGCGGCTGACTCCGAAACGACAGCCTCGTATGCGAATGCACGGCCACGCGGGCTACGCGACACCGCCCCTTTCCGATGCAAGCGGTCGAGAATCGTCATGACCGTCGTATACGCCGGCGGGTTCGACAATTGCTCCATGACCTCGCGTGGAATGAGCGCCTCACCCGACGCCCAGAGCACGCGCAGCACCTCTTGCTCCAGCTGACCGAATGCCCGCCTGGCGGG
>JAODBJ010000033.1 GCA_025463905.1 Actinomycetes bacterium | reverse complement strand
TGATGCGCCGAACCGAGGCCGACCTCTGGCACGGGCCGCACTACACCCTGCCCGTTCGGCTCGATCGGCCCCGTGTCGTGACCGTGCACGACATGACCTTCTTCGATCACCCCGAATGGCACGAGCGCACGAAGGTGCCGTTCTTCCGCCGGATGATTCGTTCGTCGGCGAAGCGCGCACGCTCGATCGTGTGCGTGAGCAACGAAACCGCGCAACGTTTGCTTGCAATAACGGGCACGGAGGCTCCAATCGTGGTCGCGCACCATGGCGTCGACCATGACCGGTTCCGTCCCGACGCCGACGAGGATCACGATCTCGCGTTGCTCGCTGCCCACGGCATCACACCGCCGTACGTCGCGTCGAATCCCGGCACGATGGAGCCACGCAAAGGCATCCCCACCCTCGTCGCCGCGTTCGCTCGCGTTGGCGTCTCGCGTCCCGACCTTCGTCTCGCGATCGCGGGAGCGAACGGGTGGGCAGAACGTGAGGTCCGCGAAGCGATCGCCGCCAGCGGAGTGGCATCGAGGATCGTGCGGCCCGGCTACGTGCCCGCGGAGGTGTTGCCGGCACTGCTGCGCCGGGCGAACGTCGTGGCGTACCCGTCGCGTTACGAAGGGTTCGGGTTACCGGCATTGGAGGCGCTCGCGTGCGGCGCGCCGCTCGTGACCACCAAGGGTTCGGCGCTCGAAGAAGTAGTAGGCGACGCGGCACTCGTTGTCCCTCCGTCGAATGTCGACGCGCTCGCCGGCGCCCTGGAGACGCTGCTCGTCGACGACGACACCGCCCGCCGGCTTCGCGCCGCCGGGCCGCGCCAGGCGGCCACCTTCACGTGGGCAGCATCGGTCGAACGTCACATCCAGGCGTACCACCTCGCCCTCGACGCGTCGGTACACGCGTGAGAGCACTCGTCACCGGCGCGAACGGCTTCGCGGGCCGTCATCTCTGCGCGCACCTCACCGACTCCGGCGACACGGTCACGGCGCTCGATCGTGGTGGGCCGAGCCGTTTCGACGTCACCGACCCCCAATCGGTTGCCGACGCGTTCGACGCGGCGCGCCCTGAGGCCGTGTACCACCTCGCCGCGTTCGCACACGTCGGAGACTCGTGGGATTCGCCGGCGCGAGTTGCGCGGGTCAACGTCGAAGGCACCGTCAACGTGCTCGCGGCCGCAGAACGCGGCGGCGTCGAGCGGCTACTCGTCGTCGGCAGCGCCGCCGAATATGCCAGCATCCCGAGCGACGCACCGATTACTGAAGAGGCACCGGTGTCCCCGGTGACGCCCTACGGCGCGAGCAAAGCCGCCGCCGCGTTGTTCGCGCAACAGTGGTTCCTCGCGACCGGCCTCGAGACCATCCGCACGCGTTCGTTCAACCACGCCGGAGCCGGCCAACTGCCGACGTTTCTCGTGCCGGCATTGGCGATGCGTATCGCGCGCGCCGAAGCCGACGGCACCGACGAGGTCACGGTCGGTTCGCTCGAACCGGTACGCGAAGTGAACGACGTGCGCGACGTCGTGCGCGCGTACCGCTTGCTCGTGGAGCATGGTGCCGCCGGCGATGTCTACAACGTGTGTAGCGGGCAGGGTTACAGCGTGCGCGAGATCGTGGAACGACTCGTGGCGATGGCGCGCCGGCCGCTCGAGATCGTGGTCGACCCCGCGCTGGTGCGCCCCGTCGACGTGCCTTCATTCGTCGGCGACCCCACGAAGCTGCGCTCCGCCACCGGGTATGCGCCGCGCTTCTCGCTCGACGACACACTCGGCGCCGCGCTCGCTGAAGCCCGCGATCGCGCCGCGGGATAGCGGTCAGTACTGCCGGTCGAGCCAGCCGAGTAACAGCGCGATCGCGCGCGGGTCGTGGCGCAGGCGGTGGGGGCCGTTCTGCACGATCCGCAACTCCACCTGTTCGTCGGCCGCGGCCGCCAGTTCGCGTGCGTTCGAAACCGGCACGACGTCGTCGGCGGAACCGTGCACGAGCAACCACGGCCGCGGTGGGATGCGCGCCGCCGCCGCGAGCGGGTCGAGCGCCGAAATCGCGTGCGTCCAGGCTTGGGGGTCGGGCGGGTAGCCCTCGGTCGGAAGTACGCCGGTGTCGTGCGCGTACTGCAAGAACCACGCGGGCTCGCGTACCCACGTTTTGAGCGTCGCAGGGCTGGCGAAGGTCGCGATGCCGCGTACCCGGTCGTCGTCGGCTGCGCTCACCACTGCCAGCGTGCCGCCGAGACGAAACCCGGCGAGCCACACTCCGCTCACGTCGTTCCGTGCGAGCAGCGCGTTGAGCGCCGCACGTACGTCGGCCAACCATCCTTCGATCGAGAAGTCGCCTTCCGACGTGCCGGTGCCGCGGAAGGTGAACGTGAGCGCGGCCCAGCCTGCGTCGCGAGCGATGCGGTCCACGAGGCTGCGATAGGTGTTGCCTACGTTCGCCGCGCCGCCGGGCCCGCGCGGGAAGCCGGCGAGCAGGAGCAGCCCGGGGACGCGAGCCACTCCGGGAGGGCGCGCGAAGTGGGCGCCGAGCTTGAGACCGTCGGAGATGATTTCTTCCACTCGCCGGTATCCTGGCCTGCGTGAGCGACACATCGCAGATCGTCGGGACTCCTGCCCTCAAGGAATGGGCCGCGATCGTGCACGCGCTCCTCGAAGGCGAGCAGATCGTCGACCTCCGCAAAGGCGGCCTGCGGGAAGACGGCCGCCACTTCGGTGTGCCGGCGTCGAACTGCTGGCTGTACCCCACCGCCGAGCATCAGCGGCCTGAGTTGCTGAAAGCCGCGTACCGCCACTGGACCGACCTCGCGGTGGCGTCACCGGTCGGCGGCGCGATCACAATCCCGGGCTGGGCCGAGATCGTGGAGGTCGCCACCATCACCGAACCCGAGCAACTCGATGCGATCGA
This sequence comes from Actinomycetes bacterium, assembly GCA_025463905.1. GTDB lineage: Bacteria > Actinomycetota > Acidimicrobiia > IMCC26256 > PALSA-610 > JAODBJ01. The sequence continues at coordinate 28,391 of JAODBJ010000033.1, read as the reverse complement.
AGGCAAGACGATCTGGTCGCACGACTACGCCGAGTCGCGCCTCAAATGGAAGAAGCGCGACCCACTCTGGGTGTTGGTGATGCGGGTGTACCGCCTCCACGAACCGGTAGTTGTTGCGTGGCGCGACGAGTACGGCGGCTGCACGTCGTGGGTCCCGCTCGGCGACCTGCCCGACGACCCGCGTGAACTCCCTGCCGAACCCGCGCTCTCCGACGTCGCGTTCGAAGCCCGCCTAAAAGGCGTACGCAGCGCCCTTCCGTAAACGTCCGCCGATTGCTCTGGCGCGTCGGTATCACAGGCGCCGGGCTGTGTAGAGCGATGTGACGAACGGGCGCTCGACCACGCCACCGAATTCGTCGTCGGCGATGCTGACCAGCGTGTCGAGCACCCGCTGTTGCTCGGGCTGAGGACGGCGCCGAACGGCGATCATCGACGCGTACAACGCGCGGAGTTCCATCGAACTCATGCGGACAGTCCAGGGCAGCAACTCGGCCTCGACATCGACGAGGCCCGCTCGTTGCACCAGGTCGAACTGTCGTGCCGCAACGTCGAGCTCAAACTGCGGCCGGCCCGGTTCGTCGGCGTTGCTGCCGTCGCCGACGAGGTCTTTGGTCGCGTCGTGAAACGGGTCGGCGCGGCCGGGATCGCCGAAAACAGTCCACCACAGCGCGACCCAACCGCCCGGCCGGACGACACGGCCGAGCTTCGCCATCCCCACGTCCTGGTCAACCCAGTGGAACGACATCGCGGCGACGGCGAGATCGAAGTGCGCGTCGTCGAGCGGAGCATCCTCGAACGTCGAAAGGATCACCGCGAGGTCGGCGCTCGCTGTCGTGCGGACGAGGTGCGCGGCGAGCGCCCGGTCGGGCTCCACCGCGACGACGCGAGCGCCTCGTGCCAGTAGTTGGCGGGTTACCAGGCCGGTACCTGGTCCGATCTCGACGACCGCTGTGCCTGCCGTGAGACCGCATCGCGCCGTGAGCACGTCGTACACGCGCTCGGGGTAGTCGGGCCGGCCGGCCTCGTAGCCCTCGGGGTCCAACCCGTACACGCGCCGCGCGTCCGAACGCAACGCTTCGGGCGGCGGAGGCGCGCGGCCAACCATCCGCGCGTCGTCGTACGACACGCCGCTTATCCGTCGAGCGCGAGGAGACGCTGAGCGTTTGACAGCAGCACCTTCTCGGTGACGGCGTCGGGTACGTCGAGCGTCGCCCACGCGTCGAGCCACTGCTCGTGACGGATGAAGGGGTAGTCGGTACCGAACAACACGCGATCTTGCAACGGGCCGCGGATATTGCGCATGAGTTCGGGGCTGAAACGACGCGGCGACCAACCTGACAGGTCGATCCACGTATTGGTCTTATGCAGTGCAACGGCCAGCTGCTCGTCTTGCCACGGCCACGCGGGGTGCGCCATCACGATCTGCAAGCGCGGGAAGTCGGCCGCGACCGCGTCGAGATGGATCGGGCGCGAGAACTCGAGCTTCATCTTCCCGCCGCCGCTCATCCCCGCGCCGAGACCGGTCGTGCCGGTGTGCACGGTGACGGGTATCCCGAGCTCCTCGGCGGCCTCCCAAAGGGGGTAGATGCTGCGGTCGTCGGGGCGGAACCCTTGCGCAGTGGGATGCAGCTTCAAGCCGCGCAACCCGAGCATGCGCACCGCGCGTTCGAGTTCCACGATCGCGGCTTCGCCCTTCAGTGGGTCGACCGACGCGAAGCCGATGAACGCGTCCGCGTGTTCACGCGCGCAGCGCCAGACAAAGTCGTTCGACACCGGAGGTAAACCGGTGTTCGTCTCCGCGTCCCACGCGAAGAGCACGCCGAGAATGCCGGCGGTGCGAAACACGTCGGCCATCTCCTCGACGGTGTGACGCGGCAGGGTGGTGTGGAAGTGCGCCTCACACGCTGGTGTGTATTCGCCCATCGCGCCGTCGACGAACTCGACGGTCGACGGATGGACGTGGACGTCGATCGCCCGAGGCACGCGCGCCGGCCTGTCGACTCGTCAGCTCGCCGCGACTTCTTCTTGGGCGCGCAGGATCGAGGGGTGTGGCCGATAACCCCGGTTGCGCGCTTCGGCGAGCGTGTCGGGACCGAACACGATGAACTGCTCCGACGCCAAGATGTCGTCGACGGCCGCTGCCACCTCTGGGTCCGTGTCGATCAAATCCATGTCGTAGACGACTTGCGTTCGCTTGTCGCCCAAATAGCGGAAGTGCTCGAAGCGCGTCGGTTTCGGCATGCCCGGAGGCTACGACACGTGCGTCGATAGGGGACAAATAATGTCCCCTATCGACGCACGCCTCAGCGGGCGAAGATGGCGACGAGGACCGGGGCGATCACCAGCGCCGGCAGGAACGAAGCCACCCGAATTTCCTTGATGTCGAGGAGGCGGACGCCGATGCCCACGAGCATCACGCCTCCGACCGCGCTCATCTCGTCGACCATGCGGCTGTTGAGGACGTGGTGAAGGCCGGCGGCGGCCGCGGTGATACCGCCCTGCACCACGACGATCGTCACGATGCTCGCCGCGACACCCCATCCGTAGGTGGTGGCGAACGCGAGCGCGGCGAACCCGTCGAGCAGGCTCTTGGTGGCGAGCAGGTCGATGTGGCCGCGCAGGCCGTCCTGGATGGAGCCGAGGACGGTGAGGGGCCCGACACAGAACACGATCGAGCTGATCCGGAACCCCTCGACGAAGCGGGCTCGACTCCCGGGTGACGCGGATCGTTCCCCGACGCGGCGTTGGATCGCGCGACCCGCGCTCGCGAGGCGGTCCTCCAATCGCAACGCCTCGCCGATCAAGCCGCCCACGAGCAGCGACGCCAGCACGAACACCGCGTTGCGGGTGTCGCGCGTCTCGATCACACCGAGTGCGAGCACCACGAGCCCGATGCCTTGCATCACTGTGGTGCGGAAGCGTTCGGGGACCCGCGCGCCGAACAGCACGCCGATCGTGGTGCCGAGCGCGACCGTCACCACGTTGAGAACGGTGCCGAGCCCCCTCACGATCCAGTCCGGCACCGGGCAAAAAAGTGGTCGGGGGTGCGCACGCACCCCCGACCGTAACGACTGTTCAGAATCCGCCCTCGTCATTGCGCCGTTGGGACCAATTACCGGCGACGGGAGCGGCGGTGCAGCGGTTGTGCTCCGCCAGGACGGTCCAGCCAACGGCCTAACGGCCGCGCACCTCCGAGGTCCCAGGTTTATCGTGCATTCTCTGGACCACCTCCTCTCTTCGGTATGCATTTTTTAGCAGATCCCGCGAGGGATGGGTGACCGAGTTACACAGCGTTCACGGTTCTTGCGGCCGGCGCTTCGGCGGCGGTGCCGCGCCACCCACCGCGCCGATCGCACGCAGGTATCCCATCTGCGTGTCGAGCACGCCGTACACCTGTTCGGGGAGATATTCCTCGCCCGACTCGCGCGAGCGCGTACAAATGTGTTCGACGATCTCGGCGCCCCCCACCACGACGTCGGAACGCAGTTTGGGGCCGGACCCGTTGCCCGTCACGCCCTTGTGCGCGAGGAACTCGAGTTGGAGGTCGAGGATGCGGCGCACGTCGGTCGGGGTGAGGGTGGCGGCGACGTCGTCGGGGAGATGCTCGACCACCCAGTCGTAGGCCTCTTCGAAGTCGAACACGGGCGGCGGCGGTTCGGTCGCGAGCCGGCCGACCTCGCGCAACACGAACACCGCTGCGATCGCGAACGTGATGCCGAGCACCAAGAGCGCCGTCACCCAGACCACGAAAGTGACGCTACCGGTCCACGCCTACATGATTGTGATGGGGACGCGGCAGGCAAGACGCGGCGCGAGGTCGACGAGCCACGCCGCGTCCTGCTGCACCACGCCGACGTCGAGCAGGTATTCGCCGGGTGGGCGGTCGGCCTCCACGCGCAGCACGACCGGCGCCCATGCGCCCGGCCGTAGCGAGTCGAAGGACGTGCGCGGACCACCCACGCCGTCGACGATGTCGCCGTTCGCGACCCAGCGGTACGACAGGTACGTGGGGCCGGGCGCGAACTGGTCCGACATCCAGAGGTGACCGGTGTTGTGGATCTTCACCGGAATCCGTACGACATCACCCGACGAGACCCGCAACGGCGTGAGCTCAGGGTCGAACTCGAACTCGAGGTCGTAGGAAGGGTCGTGCAGCGTGGTGCGCGCCGGTCGCCGCCAGCGGTTGTGCCGGGCCAGAAGTGACGCGTACGCCGGAACCGCGCGTCGCCACGACCCGAGTATTCCGCGCAGCGCGGGCCGGCGGCGGGGCGGGACGCACAGCACGTCGACCAAGCCGTCGTCGCGCACGAGGCGGTCGAGATGGTCGAACGAACACAACCGTTCGAGTTCGCCCGACGCGCGCAGCGCATAGAGATCACGCGAGATCTGACGGAGCGCAGCGAAGAGTGGGCCTAGCGACATCGATCGAAAGCGACGCTGCGTCACCGCATTGCATTCGACCAGCAATAGAGGTTGCCAACGTCTGAGACTCTCGGCCGCGCCGTCGAGCGCGAGTTGCTCGCATCCTTCGATGTCGATCTTCACGAAATCGCACGAGTCGACGCCGGCGCCACGCGCCCAGTGATCGATCGTGATGGCCGGTACTTCTTCGACGAGCCCTTCACGCTGGTCGGACGAGATGAACGACCCGGCTTGGAACGTCTTCGGCATGCTGAGCACGACCACACCGGGAACGTCCATCACCGCAACGCGCTCGATCACCACATTTGTCGCACCGTTCGCGGCGACGTTGCGAGCTAGGTACTCGAGGTGATGCGTCGAAGGCTCGAACGCGAATACGCGGCCTTCGCGGGCAAGCGTCGAAGCAACCAACGTGTGGACGCCGATGTTCGCGCCGATGTCGAGCACCACTGACGCCGGCGTGAGGACCGATTGCAGTAGCGACACCACATGCGGTTCGTACGTACCGGCCGATGTCAGCATCGACATGACGCTCGTGTCGCGCGCGTCGCCGGTGATCGAGATCGGACCGTGAGCACCGAGCGAGAGTTCTGCGGCGACGTCGGACGCCCCCTCTCCCACGGTCACAATCGAAGCGTAAACGCTCCGTTACGCGTCAAGGCTTGATGGCGATGTCCGGCGCCGTCAAGGCTTGATGGCCATGTCCATCGCGCGGCCGTTGCCGGTGAGGCCGGGCTGCGAACCGAAGAACTTGGCGTCGCCGAACGAGAACACACCGCCGTCGCCACCGAGCAACCAGTAGCCGCTCCCGGTCTGGGTTGCGCGTATCTGCACCGCGCTCGCGGCGGCACACAAACCGGTGCCAGGCAGGCTGCCGTGGAAGGCGGCGCCGCCGAACGAGAACACGCCACCGTCGCCACCGAGGAGCCAATAGCCGTTGCCCTGCGGGCGCACCGCCATCGAGAGCACGGGAGCGTTGAGGCGCATCGCACCGGTGGAGCCGTAGAACTTCGCGTCACCGAACGAGAACACGCCGCCGTCCGATGCGAGCAACCAGTAGCCGCGACCGGTTGGCGTGACCGCCATCGAGATCACCGGTGCGTGCAGTCGGAGGTTGCCGGTGGATCCGTGGAACCTCGCGTCGCCGAACGAGAACACGCCGCCGTCCGATGCGAGCAGGTAGTAGCCATTGCCGCTCGCCGTGCGGGCCATGCGGATGATCGGCGCGTTCAGGGGCCGCCCACCCATGCTGCCGTGGAAGTGTGCGTCGCCGAACGAGAACACGCCGCCGTCACCGGACAGCACCCAGTAACCATTGCCGCGACGCGTCGGGGTGAGCCCGACCGTGTGCGTGTGGATGCCGAGCGCGGGCAGACTGCCGTGGAATCGTGCTGCGCCAAACGAGAACACGCCGCCATCGCCGCCGAGGAACCAATAGCCCGACGCAGAGCGTGTCGATGGCACGGCCTTCGGGTTCACCGGGCGACTGCAGTACGCAGCCGGAAGCGGGTTGCCGCCACTGGTCGGCGCACCGAGATGGCGCGGGTTCTTGCGGAACATCGGCCACGACTGCTTGCCACCGGCCGCCCCAAGTGGGTATGACGCGAACATCGTCCGATGGTCGCCGGTGCTGAAACCGATCGTGTAGAGGCGACGCGTGCCCGCGACATCAGCGATCGCGGGGGCGTTCTCGAACGACCAGTATGCGAGCATCGGTCCGCGGAGGTCGAGGCCGTTGCGACCGTTCAACAGGTACGTGGCCCAGTCGTTCGCGATCGCGACGTCTTCATGCCCGTCGCCGTTCACGTCGGCGATCACCGGCGAGCCGTAGATCGGACCGATCGAGTTGTCGCCGTGGATGCCGGCCTGGCGATGCAGCACCCGCGTCCAAAGCCAGGAACCGTTGCCTCGCATCGCGAACAACGTTCCGGCGCGCGTTCCGATCACTACCTCGCGCGCCTTGCCGTCACCGTCGAGATCGCCGATCGCGGGTGAACTCGCGGTAACGCCGTTGAGCGACTGAGGCCAACCGGGCAACGGCGCGCCCGTGCGCGCGGTCCACGCGAACACCTTGTTGCCGTCGCTGCCGTGGAAGTAGTTACCGCCGCCGACGACCACGTCGATTTGACCGTCGCCGTTGATATCGCCCATCGCCGGGCTGGAGAAGATGACGTCGTTCGTGTACTGCTTCCACAGCTGCACGACTTGGCCGTTCTGCCAGTCGAGCGCGCGGAACACGCCACCTTGATGGTCTTCCGGTGGGCCGATCGTGCTGTCGCCGCCGATGAAGATCTCCATGCGGCCGTCGCCATCGATGTCGTAGAGCGACGGCGACGAGAACACGGTGTCGTCGTGGTAGAAGGGAAAACCGGGTAGTTCGTGACAGTTGCGGTCGATCGCGTGGATACGCAGGTCGAAGCCGCCGAACACGATGTCGGGGTGGCCGTCGCCGTCGACGTCACCGATCGCCGGCGACGAGTACACGGCAGTCCACGACGGGCCGCCGTTCGCCGTGGGCGGGTCCCATTTGCAGCGCAGCGCGCCGTTCGCTTCGAAGACGAGCAGGCCGCCGGTCTGGTTGGGCGCCCAGGTCGAACCGGCACCCACGATGATCTCCGGGTGACCGTCGCCGTCGATGTCGGCGACCGCGGGGGAACTGTCGACGGCGGCGCCCGTCGGTTGCGGCCAACCGGGCAATGTGTTGCCGTTGCGGCCGTCGAGCACATCGATGAATCCCGCCTGGTGGCCGAACACGGCGTCGGGCACGCCGTCGCCGTTCACGTCGGCGAGCGTGGCCGACGAACTGCGGTCCCAGCCGCTGAAGGACCGAGACCACTCGGCGTTACTGGCCGCACGGGCCGGGGCAGAGCGCAACACGGGCACAAGCGCGACGGTCGCGGCAAGCGCCACGGCCGTCGCGCCACGTCGTAAACGGTTCGGAATCGGCGGCACGCTTCTCAATCGACCTCGGCGACGTCTTTCTGAACTTCGTGGGCGAGCGAGCAAAGCATGAGCACAATGGCTGGTACGTTCCGCGCTCGTTGACGCAGCGCCCCGCCGCCATGGAGCCCAGGGCTCGCGTCACGGCCGGTGCAGCGGCCGCAACCCTAGAGAGCGGCGACGGCGATCCGACCGCGGGGTCGGTGCGCAGACCGGTACAGACGTGGTGTGTCTTCGCATTCTTCGCGGTCGTCGCGTTGTTGTTGTTCTTCCCGAGTCCGGCGAAGCTCACCACCCACCTGCCCGGCGACGGTGGCGACGTCCTCCTGAACTACTGGACGCTGCGTTGGGTCGAGCATGCGGCACCCCACGGATGGCACACGCTGTGGAACACGAACGTGTTCTTCCCGGCGACGAACACGCTGGCCTACAGCGAGTCGATGTTCCCGGAGACACTCGTGCACTGGCCGCTCGCGACGATGACGCGCTCGCCCGTGCTCGCGTTCAATCTCGTGTATCTCGCGGGCTGGACGTTGTCGGGCTTCTGTACGTACCTCGTCGCTCGCAGGTTCGGCGCGCGTACCGGTGCGGCGCTTCTCGCCGGCCTCGCCTACACGGTCGCGTCGCCGCGCCTCTCGCAGTACTTGCACTTCCAGCTTTCGACGGGGTGGCTGCTCCCGGTCGCGGTACTCCTGGCGGCGCGCTTCGTCGAGCGACCGACGCCCGGCCGAGGCGCAGCGTTGGGCGCGGCAGTGGCAGTGCAGGGCTTGGCCGCGACGTACTACGGCGTCGCGGCGACGATCAGCGTCTTCGTCGTCCTCGCGGTTGCGTTCGCATGGGAGCGGCCATGGCGGCGCGTTGGCTGGCCGGCACTGCTGCGCGGCGTCGCCGGCGTGCTCTTGGTGGTCGGCGCGCTGCTGGCCCCGGTCGCGGTGCAGTACCGAGATCTGCAACGAGACCCTCACTTCCGTCACCAGCAGACACTGAAGCTCGCGGTACACACGAGCGACTTCGTCGCGGTGACCAAAGACGCGTATCTGCTCACGCACATTCCGCCGTTCTCGTCGACCTCGCGCGCCGCGACACACTCCGTCGAGAACCGGCTCTTCCCCGGCGTGGTCGCCCTCGCGCTCGCGGCCATCGGTGCCGCTGCGCTCGTACGGCGGCGCCAGTCGCTGCGCGACGCGCCCGCGTTCGTCGGTGTGCTGGTCGCGGCGGTGGTGCTCCTCGCGTTGTCGGTGGGCGACACGTTGCACGTCGCCGGCCTCGGCATCCCGATGCCGTTCCGGTTGGTACAGCACCTTCCCGGGTTCGCGGGTATCCGCGCGACGTCACGGCTCTTTGCGATGACGCAGCTTGCGATCGCGCTGCTCGCGGCGTTCGGCGCCGGCTGGGTGCTGGCCCGCGTGCGCAGTCGCGTCACGCGTACGGCAACCGTTGCGTTGCTCGCGTGTGCCGTCCTCGCCGAGTCCGCGGCGCCGGTCGTGCTCGTGCGCCTGCCGGCCGATCCACGAGCGACCGCGGTGAACCACGTCCTCGCTCGCTTGCCGCGCGCTCCAGTCGCGGAACTGCCTGTCGGCAGCCCGGTCGCTGCGTACGCGTGGCCGTTCGTCGAGGCGCCGAGGCAAGTGCTCTCGACGATCGACTGGAACCCGCGCGTCGATGGCTACAGCGGCTTCACACCCAAGAACTACAACTCGCTCGCCAAGACCCTCAACACGTTCCCCTCGCCGGCGTCGTTGCGAGCATTGCGCCAGCACCGTGTGCGTTACGTCGTGCTGCGGCTCGCGCTTCCCGGTCCCCTACCGCGCGATCAACAGGCGCTCGCCGGTCGCGACGGTATTGGCTTCTATTCGGCGACTCACGCGCAAGCGATCGTGCGCGCGATCCCACCCGGAAGCGCGAAGCGCGTCGAACGGATCGGCGACGCATACCTCATAACCCTCGAACCTGCGTGAAACGATCGCGCCTTGAGGCGCGATCGTTCACGCAAGTTGGCGGGGGTGGGGGTTACGGCGAGGGTTGTGCCCAGGCGGTCGCCAACAGGGACGGAGCGAGGCGCGAGCGGAGGAAGTACACCTCGAAGAGGCCGGTCGAGATGCGCCGGAAGCTCACGTGGCGGCGCTCGAGTTCGGTTCGCAGCGCGCCATCTTGCGGACGGCCTCGCAGGACGACGAACGTCGTGTGCGCCGCCGCTTCCACCTTGGCCGCGAACGCCATCGAGCGAGGCGACGCGAACGGCGTCGCAACGATCCGTTCCTTCGTGTCGAAGGTGAGTGGGTAGGCGATCCAGTAGTCGGCGTAAACGCGTGTGACGCCGGCCGCGTCGAGGGTGTGTTCGAGGCCGTTCAAACTCGGCGGCGCGAGATCGAGCGCGTAGGCGTGCGTCTTCCCGACGTCGACCGTGAATGCGACCGTGTTCCACGCGAGCAGCGACGCGATCACTACCAAGGCAAGTGGTGCGAGCGGAGCGCGAGCCGCCATCGCTCCGGTGACGAGCAACACGATGATTGGCGCGAGCAGCAACCCATAGCGCGGTTCACCGACGTAGTACGACGTACTCGGAAGCGCGAACAGGAATGGGTACACGAGTGCGATGGCCACGAGTGGTTCACACCGATGGTGGTTACCGCGCCGGAGTTCGCGCTGGGTGACGAAGACGGCGGCCGCGAACGCCGTGAGGGCGACGACGTAGAGCGCAACTCCACCCGCGCCGAACAGCCAGCTACCGCTGAACGGCCGGCGTAACCCGAGCGTGGTGGGAAGCAGGCGGGCGAAGAACAGCCGGAAGCGATGCAGGTACGTGCTCGACTGGCTGGGCACAGGCTGCCTGAGCGACGCAAAGCGATGCGCGACGTTCCAGACGATCCATGGCAACCCGCCGAGCACGGCCGCCGGAACCGCCGGCCAGCAGCGCACAATGGCTCGGCCGGCGCGCAAGATCAGCCAGAGCACGGCCGGCGCGGCGATGAACATCGACTGCGGGCTGGTCCACCAGCCGACGCCGAGCGCGATGCCCAGTAGCGCAGCGTCGAGCGGTCGAGGCGACGGAAGTTGGGCGGCCAGGCGCAGTGCGAAGAGCAGCACGACGAGGCCGCATCCGAGCGCGACCCAATAGAAACCACGCTCCTTCGTCGACCACCACACGAACGCGGGCGGGTACACGAGGAAGACGGCGCCTGCGACACGTGCCGTCTCACCGATCGTGCGGCGTCCAACCCTCCACACGAGCACGGCCGCGACGACGCCGAGCGCGAGCGGTACGGCCTTCAATGCAGCGGCCGACGTCCCGAACACGCGAAAGAGCGCGGCTACGGCAAGTGGTTCGAGGGTGCCGCCGTACGCCTGGCGCCAGTAAAACGCCGGGTGCGCACCGTGAAGGATCGAGCGAGCCATCAGCCCGACGACCGCTTCGTCGCTGTCGACGCGTCCGACACTGGTCGAGAGCACCCATACCCGCAGCGCGATTGCCACGCCCACGGCGAGCACAACGGGAGCCCAACGCGACCCGCGTGAAGTCGCGAAGTCGTGACGTTCACGCGCCCGCATACCGGCGAGGCTAACGGCGCGCCAGTCCCTCCACGCGCCTTGCGGCCTCGAGTGCGGCGGAGCCGCGCGTCAACTCCGACCATGTGGGTAACGAAGAGTTCGTGCCGCGCTCCCGCGTGTACCGAAGCGCGAGGTCCGCAAGGGTGAAGTGCGCGCTCGCACGCCGCGGATCGGCGATCTCGAACAGCGCGAGCGTCGTGAAGTCGTCGCGGGCACGGCGGAGCGCATCACCGGCCGCCAGGGCCGGCGGCCGTGCTGACGTGGAAAGTTGCGGCGCGAGCGCGAAGAGCCTCGCGTCGAGTCGATCGACGCGTGCAAGCGCGCCGGCCGTAGAAGGCAGCGTGCGGGCTGTGACGTCGATCGGGTACGCGCCGGCAAGCCGCTGTACCGCGGGGAGATCGCGCTCAACCGCAGATCGCATCGCGGCCCGCGCATCGCGCTGCTGACGCGCGTGAAGAACCAATGTCGTCGCGGCGAGCAGCACGATCGCCGCACCGAGCATCGCGATCTGCCGAACCATCGGACCGCGGGCTTGACGCACGGGGCCCACTCGAGCGTGGTCGCGCGCCCCGAGCACCATTGCCACCAGCAACCCCGCGCCGATACAACACGCCACGTCGAAGGGTGCGCGCAATCGCGGCGCCGCCACCGTCACCAAGCTCGCAGTCGCGAAGTACGCCCCCGTGAGCCCGACGAGGATTGCCCCAGGCCGCCGCCACGCCGACGCGAGACCGACGATGCCGAAGCCCGCGATCAGGAAGAAGACGGGCAGTGTGGCGCCCCGGAAGCCGAGATTGCGCCCGTCGAGCACTTCGGCACTTCGGTTGCCGCCCGGTTCGAGTTCGAAGAAGAACCGGGCGTTGCGGCGCATCAGGGCCGGAACGAGCGACGGGTGGTGTCGCAGCCAGGCCAACGTGCTCGACCGCAGCGCGGCGTCGAGACTGGCTTCCGTCGGATGCGTCCGACGAGTGGTCGCGAACGCCGGATCGAGGAAGGGATCAACGAACTGCCGGCGCTGCTGCGCCTCCGTGGAGTACATGGCCGCGAGGTTGAAGCCATTCGACGTGACGAGTTGTGGCGTTCCCACTTCGATCCAGTTGCGCGCCACCCATGGCACCACAACGAGACCGACGATCAGCAAGAAGCGGACCGCACGCCACCACCCGACGCGGCGCACCATCCACATCGCGACCAAGAGCGCGAACGCCTGCGCGCTGGGACGCGCCAGCATCAGCAAGCCGACCGTGATCGCCGCGACGACGTCGTGGTCGCGCATCAACGCCAGCAGCGCGCCGAGCAGCAACACCAGCGAAAGCGATTCCGCGAGCGGCACGACGTCGTTCGCGATGAGCGATGGCATGATCGCGACGAATACTCCCGCGGCGATCCCGGCGGTCGGGCCGCCGATGCGCGTCGCTACTTCCGCGGCCAGCACCACCACCAGCGCGCCGAGCACCACGTTGAACAACATGGCCGAGAGAAGCGAATCGCCGGTGACGCGGTACAGCGCGCCGAGCACCACCGGGTACAGCGGCGGCCGGAACGCGGTGGGATGCACGTACCAGAACGGGAACGTGCTCGCGAGGCCGTGGCCGTGCGCCACCGAGATCGCGAGTTGGTGGTACTGCGACGCGTCGCTCTGCGGCCGGTAGTGGCGTAGGTACGCCGCAATGTAGGCGCCGCGAATCGCGATGGCGCCGATCGCGAGCGCCCCCAATACCGGCACGGACACGACCCGAGCAGGTGCGGACTCCGGCGCGGCGGGGGGAGCCGTCATGGTCGCCGCGGTCACGCGGCGGACTTTACGAAGCGGCCGCCCGACGCGCCATCACCCTTTGTCAACCGTCACGTGACTGCTACACGTTGGTTGCGTTCGTGTACACGTTCGAGGAATCGCACATAGCGTTCGAGCACGACCGGCCAGCGATAAAACGCGTCGACATACCGGCGGCCCGCGGCGGCCAGATGCGCGGCGAGCCGCGAATCGCCGGCGAGCCGAGCGAGTGCCGCGTCGAACGACGCAAAACCGTCGTACCAGAGCCCGCCTCCGGAACGCACGCAATGGCCGCGCGTCGGTTCGCACAACCCGTTCACGAGCACCGGTATGCCGGCGGCCCACGCTTCAAGCACCACCAACGACAGCGATTCGTACGCCGACGGCGAGATGAGCGCGGTGGCGCCGCGGAGCAATCCCCACTTGGTCTCCTCGTCGACCGGGCCGGCCACCAGGACGTCGCGCAAACCCTCGGGCGGCACGTCGGCGACCGGTCCCGCGAACACAAGCGTCAGCGGACCGGGATGCAACTCCTTGTAACGAGCGAAGAACCGCGCCAGCGCGGCGGTGCCCTTCATCTCGGTGACCTTGCCGAGGCACAGCACGTAGGGGCGGTCGCCCACACCGATCCGGGCGCGGGCGGCCGCCGCATGGCCGGGCTCCGCCTCCACACCGATACCGAGCACGAGTTGCGGACGAGTAGTGATGTTCGGGAAGCGCCGCTGCGCGAGGTCGCGTTCCTCGTCGCTCCAGAACACGAGGCCGCTCGGTGACTCGAACACTTGCCGGTACGGCGGGAAGAAGATCGGCGGTTCGTCGTGCGTGGCGGGATGCAATACCGCGCGCTCGGCGAGTCGCGGGACGCCGTACACCGTCGGCCAGTAGAGGTACGGGTGGAAGGTCACGAGCGCGCAGTCGCTCGCGGCGGCCGCGTCGACCACATCGGGGCACACCGGGCCCTGCAGATCGATCCAGGCGCGCGCATCCGCCTCGGTCACGGTGGACGGAGCCCCGAACAGTTCGATCGACCGAGCATGGAACGTGGCCACGTCCTTCGGTTGCGACACAAACCGATGCACCGTCACACCGTTCACGTCGAACGTTCCCGGCGGGAGTTCGTCGGCCCACGTCTGCGAGTCGACCGCGCACGACGTGAACACCTCCGCCGACCACCCGTCGGATACGGCGAGCCGTTCCGCCAGCATGCGCGCCGCGCTCTCCGCGCCGCCGTGAATCTCGATCCCGTAGCGCGGCAGAACGAACCCGAGTTTCATGCTGCGCTCGATCGCGTCAGCGGCGCGAGCGCGTCGAGGAACACCGCTCGTGTGCGCGCCGGTGCGAACTCCCCAGCGCGTCGCCGGCCGGACGCGGTGAGCGCGTCGCGCAGCGCACGATCGGTGACGACGCGATGCACAGCGGCCGCGACGTCGATGGCGGGGGCGTCCTCCTCGAGCAGCAGCCCGGCATCGGCCACGGTTTCGGTCACCGCGGTGCCGGTGCGCGCTACTACCGGCACACCGTGCGCCATCGCTTCGAGCAACGGCACGCCGAACCCCTCGTGGCGCGACATACAGACGAACGCGTCGGCGGCGTCGAAGTACGCGCCCAATGCTTCATTGCCGGTGGGGCCGACGAGTTGCACTGCGTCGAGGAGCTCCGCGTCACGAATGAATCGTTCGAGTACTTGGCCGTACCGACTTCCCGTGTCGCCACCGATCAGCCACAACCGGCCGCCGGGATCGAACGTGCGCCGGTACAGCGCGAACGCCTTTACCAGCTCATGCTGCGCCTTGTTGGGCGCAAGACGGCCGACGAACAGCCAGCCGGCACCGCCCTTGTCCGCGAGCAATGTGTCGCGCAAGGCGGCGTCGATGTTGGCACTCGTACGTTCGAAGTCGACGAACACCGGCACGACGGCCGTTTGCGCGAATCCGGCCGCTCGAAGCTCCAGCTCGTTGTAGTGCGAATCAGCAAGGCCGAGCGCGCTCCGACGTGCCAGCGCACGCAATTGGTGGCGGCCCCAGTCGAGGGCATCGGCGAGCGGACGGTCCCACGCATCGAAGAACGCATGCGGCGTGACGTTGTGATATTGCACGACGAGCGGCTCGTCGCGCGCTAACACGACGTCGGCCACCGTTGAACCGATCGCGTGCTCGTAGCACAGCACGTCGCCCGGGCGTGCCCGGCGGTCATAGTCGGCGACCGGATACGCCGTGATGGGCAACCCATCGCGAACGACGCCGGCGTATACGTCGCCCCCAATGCCCGCGTCACGCAGCGCGGCCTGCGCCGCGACGACATGACCACCGACTGCGCCCGGCTCCCAGGTGGCAACGAAGTGGTTGACCCTCATGCGTTTCGACCGAGGATGGTGGAGATCGCGTCGAGCAGCACCTGACTCGATCGTTCGACGGAGAAGTGTTCGACGCGTCGGTGACCGGCCTCGATCAGCGCACGGCGAGTGGGCGCGTCCGAAGCGACGCGCCACACCGCGGCGGCCACCTCGTGTAACGGTGCGTTCTCGGGCACCAACGCGGCGGCATCGCCGACGGTTTCGGGCACTGCGGTAGAGGCGAGCGCGACGACGGGCACGCTGTGCGCCATCGCCTCGAGGACCGGCACGCAGAAGCCTTCGTGACGCGAGACGCACACGAACATGTCGGCCGCTTCGTAGTAGGCCCCGAGCTCGGCGTCGCTTACGGAGCCGGTCAGCACCACCGCGTTCGCCAGATCGAGGTCGGTGACGAAACGGTCGAGCGCAGCGCGGTAAAGCGCCGACGACTCGCCGCCGACGACCCACAACCGCGCGCCGGGATCGAAGGAGTGGCGGTACAGCGCGAACGCCTTGATGAGCTCGTGCTGCGCCTTGTTGGGCGCGACGCGTCCGACGAATACCCAATCCGCGCCGCGCTTGGTCGCCCCCAGCCCATCGAGCAGCTGCTCGTCGACCACGCCGACGCTGCGCCGGACGTCGACCATGATGGGCACCACGGCGGTGGGCGCGAATCCGGCGGTACGCATGTCGAGCTCGTTGAAGTGCGAATCGGCGAGTCCCGCGCGCGCGAGTGGCGCAAGGTCCTCGAGCTGGTGGCGGCCGCTCACGAGCAGGCCGCTGATCTCGGGCGCCCACGCGTCGAAGAACTCGTGCGGCGTGACGTTGTGGTAGTCGACCAGCTTGCGGACCGTGCGTTCCGCGAACCACCCGCCGACGTGGCTACCGACGGACGCGTGGTACATCAACCAGGCGTCGTCAGCGTCGGAGTAGTCGGAGTACTCGTCGAACGTCCGCACCCGACCGGCGACATCCGCATCCCACTCGGCGGCGAAGACGTCGCTCTCGATACCGGTGGCGCGCAACGCGTCTTGGACCGCCAACGTGTGCGCGCCCACCGCGTCGCGACCCGCGAGGCGCGGGAGCAGTTGGTCGACGCGGGTCACGATCCGGCGCGAACTCCGGCGACCGCATACGACGCCGGCGCTCGCTTGTCGCTCGTACGTGTTTCGATCAACTCGAAGCCGCGCCGAGCCAGGAGGAACGCCCAGGTGGGCGGGTGCAACGGACGGCCCGGCGCGAGGTCGGCCGCGATCGGGTCGAGGTCGCCCTTGGGATCGCGCGACAGCACCACGAGCGGGGCGCCCGGCGCGAGCACCCGGGCCGCGCGATCGACCAGTTCCACGATGTCGCCAGTGGCAAGCCGCTCGGCGCAACCCGACACCACCATCCCGCCGAGCGCGCCCGCCGGCACTGCGCGCAAGTGGTCGATCACGGCCGCGTTGCGCACTTCGACGCGCCGTTCGTCGGCGAAGGCCGCTGCGTCGGGCCGCGGGTCGATGCCGTACGCGTCGATGCCCGCGTCGTGCAACGCGACGAGCAGTGCACCGTTGCCGCATTCCGCGTGGAGCACCCGCCCGCTCACCGGGGCAAGCGTTTTCACGACGAGATCGAACCACGGTGCAACGTCGAAGTCGGAGGCAACCGGCAGCGCGAGGTTCACCAGGCGAGGATCGGTGACGGGTGAGCGCGCTTCCACCGCATCGACGCGCTCCCCGAGCAACCGCATCGCGCGCACCACCATCACGCCGAACGCGGTCACCTGACGAACCACGTGCTCGACGTAGAAGGCCATCAGCTTGCGCAATGCCCGCCGCAGCAACGCGACACCGGGAATGCGCGAAGCCACCGGGCCCACCGGGTCGATCACCGCGGCTCGTTCCGCCCGCATCAGCGCGGCGCCGAGGCCCGACCCTACGGCGCCCGGAGGCGCGACCGCGTCGAAGATGCGATCGAGTTCACGTTCGTACTCATCGTCGATCTGGCCGGCCCGGCGACGCTCGCGCACTTCGCGCTCGATGTCGGCCATCAACGACGCAGCGTCGGCGTCGGGCACGTGCGCAATCTACCCGAGGATTACTATCCGGCAGCGATGGCCGCGGACGAGGAACCGGTACCGCGTGTGCCTGCCCTACAAGGATCGTTCACGCGGCGGGCCGCCCGCCGGGCCGCCGGGCCCGTGCTCGATCCGATCCACCGGCGCTTCGACGCGATCGAGACCCGGCTCGACGAATGCACTCGCCTGCTCCTCGAAGTGCGCGACCGGGTGGAAGCCGACCTGTCGTCGATCGTTGAGCTCACGATCGAATTGCAGCGCACGCTCGACGAGTTGAAGCACGAGCGCGACGACGCCAGCCGCTGACACCATGGCGGTGCCGCGCGTCACCCTCGATGTCCAAGCGCTGCAGAGCGTGGCGCATGCCGAACGCGGCATCGGGCGCTACGTCGCCAGCCACGCCAACGCGCTGATACGCGCGGGCGCGCCGATTGCCGCGTGCACGTTGAACCCGCTGCTGGCCAAACCGGCGCGGCTGCCGGACGCGCTCGCCGATCCGGGCCTCGTCTCGTGGGCGACGGCGAGAGTCTTCGAGGAAATCGCGAACGCCGGCCCGTTCGTACATCACGTGATGTCGCCCTTCGAAGACGTGCGGCCCGCCGACGGTCTGGTGGTCCCTCCGGCATTTCGCGCCGCGCACGCCATCGCAGTCACGCTCTACGACGTGATCCCGTACGTCATGGCCGACGAGTATCAACGCAGCTGGTGGAATCGCCAGTTCTTGCGGCGGCGCGCCGCGCTGGTGCAGAGCGCCGACATGGTGTGCGCGATCTCGGAGGCATCCGCGCGCGAGGCGATCGACACGCTGGGGCTCGACGACGACCGCGTCGCCGTGATCGGTGCCGCCGCCGACGCACACTTCCGGCCGGCCGAGCCGGGCGACGACGACCCGGCGGCGGTCTTGCGGCGAGCGTTTCCCGCGCTGCGCCGTCCATTCGTTTGCACCGTGACCGGCGACGACCCCCGTAAGGACCCGCTGGGTCTGATCGATGCGTACGCCGCGCTGCCGGCCGAACTGCGCCGCGACCATCAGCTCGTGATGACGTGCACGCTCATGCCCGTGACGGAACGTCACTGGCGCACGCACGCGGCGAACCGCGGCCTCGGCGCCGACGACGTCGTCCTCACCGGTTATGTCGACGAAAACACGCTGCGAGCGCTGTACCAACGGGCGCGACTGTTCGTGACGAACTCGCGTCGGGAAGGTTTCGGCCTGCCCGTGCTCGAAGCCGCGTATTGCGGGTGCGCGGCGATTACTGCCGACAACTCGTCGCTTCCCGAAGTGCTCGACGAACCTGAGTCGCGCTTCCCCACCGGCGACACCGGAGCGCTGACCCATCTCATGGAACGCGCCCTCACCGACGACGCCCTGCGCGCCACGTTGCTCACGGCGTCGGAACGAGCCCGCGGGCGGCACACGTGGGATGCCGTGGCCGAGCGCACCATCGCGGCCTATGCCCGCATCGACGCAGCGCCGCGGAAGATGCGGCGCTCCGGCGCCGGCACTCGCGTGGCGATCGTCGGTCCGTTTGCGCCGGCGTCGTCGGGCGTCGCCGACTACAACGAACGCGTCGCAGCCGCGCTCGCGCCGCGCTGCCACCTCGACTCGTTCGCAGAGGTCGACCCGCCCTACACGCGCCGCACCACCGCCGGGCGGCGTTTCGCCGTTGCAGCGTTCGACCGCACGTTCAGCGCCGCGAGCTACGACGCGGTCGTGTACTCGCTCGGCAACAGCCGCTTCCACCGCGCGACCTTCGAGCACGCGCGCAGGTATTCCGGCATCGTGTGGTTGCACGACGCCTGCCTCGCCGGCCTCTACCTCACGCGAGCCGGCCTCTATCTTCCCGGCGTGGCTACTGAAGCGATCGACTTCGACGCCGCCGAGGCACAGATGCGAGACGCGGTGGCGCGCTGCACCGGGAATGACTCGGCGTGGCTCGGCGCCGACTGGTGGCGACCGGAGTCGTACGTCGACGCGGATGTACTCATGCTCGAAGAGGTGCTGCGCGCCGCGCGAACCGTCATCGTGAGCAGCGAGGAAGCCCGTCGATTGGTGATGGAGCGCGCGCCGAAGCACCTGCCGGTACACGTGCTGCCGCTCGCCGTACCCGACCACCCGACAGTGTCCACGCAACTCGCGCCCGACGACGGGCCGCCGTGGATTGTGTCGCTCGGAGTGGTGTCGACGGTGAAGCGGATCGACGACCTGATCCACGCGTTCGCAACGCTGCATCAACGCGCGCCGGCTCGGCTGGCGGTCGTCGGGAATGTCGACCTCGAGTACGCGAACGAGTTGCGCGCCCTGGCCCGCGACCTCGGTGTGGATCACGATGTCGTCGTTACCGGCCTCGTTGGCTCCGAGGAGTACCAAGCCTGGGTAGAGCGAGCGAGCGTCGTGGTGCAATTGCGAACCCGTTCCGTCGGTGAGGGTTCGGCCACCGTCACCGACGCGCTCGCGGCGGGGAAGACCGTCGTCACAAATGTCGGTTCGTCCCGCGAACTTCCCGACAATGTGGTCGCGCGCGTCGCGGCCGACATCGACGTGGGCACGCTCGCGCAACTACTCCACGATCTGGTAACCGACACAGAACGGCGTGTCGCGTTCGAGCATGCAGCGCGGGCATACGCGCAGACGCACTCGTTTTCCGACGTCGCGCGCGCGTTGCTCGACATCGTCGCCGCCACTACCGAACCCGCGTTCCCCGCACCGCTGGCGGTTACCGCATGAACGAGATCGCGCTGGTTGGACCGTTCGACACGCCCTCACTGTCCGTGCAACTGGCGCGGCGAGTCATCGAAGCTGAGATGCGAGACCGCAACCCAGGTGTGCGCGTGCGCGCGTTCGCGCCCACCGCGGGCGCACCAGGCATCGATCCGGTCGAGGCTTTTGCGCCCGTGGACGCCGGCCGTCGGGCCGCGTTCGCCGCCGCCTTCCCGCACATCGTGGTGGTCGGCGACCCCGCGGTCGGCGCGGACCTGATCGATCCCGCCGCTCGCGTCACCCGCATCGAAGGTGAGCTTGCGTTGTTGGCGCCCCGCTGGTACTCGCCCAACCTGCTCGCGCAACGACGCGAGTTCCTCGTCGCGATGGAATGGTGGCCGCGCACCGCGACGGGCAGGGTGGTGCAGGGCGACGTCGACGCGGACGTCGACGGGGACGTAGCCGCGGTACGGGTCGACGCCGAACCGGGCGACGACGCCGTTGGGTGGAACGGACCCCGCATATCCCTCGGCGCGGGCGCGTGCCTCGACGACGTGGTGACCGTGATCGCGATCGCCAACACCGTTGCGGCACGCGCGCCGTCGGTGCTCGCGCTGGCCGAGGCCTTCCGTGGTGACGTCGCCCCCGATGTCTTGCACGCCCTCGACGATCAGCTCGACGTCCTCAGCCGCGCGGTCACCGGCGACGCACCGCAACGCTTCGCCGCCACTGAAATCGACGCGCTGCAGCGCGCGCTCGACGGGCGGGGGCGACGACTCGCCGCGGAACGAACGGCGATGGCCGACCGGGTCTGGGAGATCGAACGGCGGCTCGAAGGCGAGCTCGCCGCCCGCGACGCGCAGATCGCGGCACTCGAAAGCGAGCGCGACGCGTTACGTGCCCGGATCGAGGTGCGAGCACGGGCCGCGCTGGGCCGGGTTGCGCGCTCGTGGCGCGAAGGCGGCGTTGCGCGGCGGTGGCGCGAACGGGGCATTGCGCGCTCGTGGCGCGAACGGTGAATTCGTCGCCCGAAGTGACGATCAGTCTGCTCGTATACGGGCCGAGCCCCTGGTTACCCGACGTGATCGACGCGCTCCTGGCGAACACTGCGATCCCCTACGAGCTGATCGTGATCGACAACGGGACCACCGACGACACCCGCGCGTACCTCGCGACGCTCGAGAAGGCTCGCCTGGTGCAGCCCGGTCGCAACCTCGGCTTCGGCGTCGGCCACAGCTACGCGGCGAACCTCGCGCGCGGTCGCTACTTCGTAACGCTGAACAGCGACGCGCTCGTACCCCCCGGTTGGCTCGAAGCACTCATCGCGCCGCTCGCCGCCGACCCCGCCGTGGGCGCAGCCATGCCGGTCTACGTGTATCCCGACGGCCGGCTGCAGGAAGCGGGTGCCGCCGTCGAGCCGAGCGGCCAGGTGATTGCGTTCGGTCGCTTCGACGACGTCGAGCGTGTGGAGCACCGCGTCTCAGGGCCGGTGCCGTTCGCGTCGGCCGCGTGCATGGTGACGCGCACATCTACGTTCCGGGCGCTCGGAGGGTTCGACGCCCGTTACGGCGTGGCCTACTACGAAGACGTCGACTTCGCGTTCGCGTTGCTCGCGCGAGGGTTGCGAGTCGAGTTGGTCGCCGATGTGCGGGTCGTACACGCGCAGGGAGCGTCCTCCACTACGGCGAGCGACGCCGAACGAATGTTGCTCGGCAACCGGGAACGATTCCGGGCGCGGTACGCGCCGCTCCTCGCCGGCCGTCCGTACGTGTACGCGCGTCCGGAGGCGCACCACCTCGCGGCGGCACGAGACTTCGACCGCTGCGACCGCGTGCTCGTGGTCCTGGACCATTTCGGCGCGCCGGGCGCGCTGACGCCCGGCACTCAACTGGTTGAAACGTTGCTGGCGCGCCTGCGCGATGGCCGCGTGACCGTTGCGGCCGGTGGGTGGCCGGCGGTCGTGGCACGCGATGCATGGCTCGCGCGGGGCGTCGAGGTGACCGCGCAGGTGGATCTCGGTTCGCTCGGACCGGCGCGCCGGTTCCACTACGCGGCGGTCGTGGCGGTTCCGCCGGCACCCGCCGATCTCGCAGCGATCGTTCGCGACACCCAACCGCAGGCGACAATGACCGAACCACCGCCACGCGACACGCTCGATCGGCCGGATGCGTTCGACGCCTGGCTAGGCTCGATTGGCCTCGTCGCGCGCCTCGCGCCGCCGGCGGAGATGGGAGCCCCCCTGTGACCGATCCCCCCAGCGATCAATCGCGCTTTTCCTCCTTGACCGGCGCCTCGTTGAAAGGCGTCACCCGTCCCCTGACGGCGTATTTCGACCGACGATTCACCGATCTGCACCAACACATCGATCATCGTCTCGACGCGTTAGAAGCCCGCCTCACCCGGCTCGAGACCGCGGTGGGCGGGGTTGCGAATGCGGGCCGGATCGAGGCGGCCGCCGAACAAGCTGATCAGCTCAATGACGTGATGGCCCGCGTCGAGCGTTTCAGCGCCGAGTTCGGCGCCCGCGCCGAGCGCATCGCCGTCGCCTACGAAGACCTCGCCGCCCGGGCGCGCGCCGAGATCGGAGAGACTTGAACGGTGAGTTCGCGCGCCTCGCCGTTCCGGGCGTGGCGCGTGACGTCGAGGTCTGCCTCCCCGAGGTACACGACGCAATCGCGCACGAACTGCGCATCGGGGCGTACGAGCTGCCGGCCGCGGCCCGGCTCGTGCTCGCGTTCGTCACTCCCGGAGCGCGCGTCCTCGACCTGGGTGCGCATCTCGGCACGGTTGCCCTTGCGGCCGCGGCGCGCGGCGGACGCGTGCTCGCGATCGAAGCGTCGCCGCGCAACGCGACTTGCTTGGAAGCGAGCGCACGGCGCAACGGCTTCGACCTGACGGTGCGCAACGTGGCGGTCGGCGATCGCGCCGGCGCGGTGCGATTCCACGAGGAGGGTCCGTACGGCCGGGTTGCGAGCGCCGACGATGCCGAAGCGGTCGAAGTGACGATGTTGCCCGCCAGCGCGTTGGTGGAAGTGAACGGATGGGACGGCGTCGACGTCGTGAAGATCGACGTCGAGGGCTACGAACTCGTGGTGCTCGACGGGCTGCGGCCGTTGTTGACGGCTGAGGACGCCCCGCCGGTGGTGTTCGAAGCGAACCGGCACGTACTCGCACCGCGCGGTATCGAACCGTCCGCGGTCGTCGCTGCGTTCGCCGACCTCGGCTACGAGACGTACTTCGTCGGTGAGGGCACTCTCGTGCGCGCCGACGTGTACACGTTCCAGCCGGAGACGGTCGCCGACTACCTCGCGATCAAGCCGGGCGTCGAGAAACCGTGGCCCGTGCGAGACGCGCCCGGTGACGCCGAACTCGCGTCGCGCGTCGCGGCAGAGGCTGGGTCTTCGCTGCCGGAGGCGCGCGCTGCGCTCGGCGGTGCGCTCGCAACCGCGCCCCGCTCGCTGCTCGCGCAACCGGCCGTGGAACGCGCGCTCGAAGCGCTGACGATCGACGCCGATGCGTCGGTCGCGAACGCGGCGTCGTGGTGGCCGGCCTGGCGCCACGGCCGCGCCGCCCGCCGCGGCTCGCTCGCCGCCATCACCGACGGCTGGCGCGCCCTCGCCGACTCCGCCACCGCCCTCACCCCAGAGCACGTGCGTCGCTAGACAACAAATAGTGTTGTCTAGCGACGCATGCCCTACCGGTCGGGGTTGATTTCGATTTCGACTTTCATTTGCATGTCGACGAGGCCTTCGGCGGGCGTCGGGTTCATCACTTCGAACTGCTCGTGTTGCTCGCGCCAGTCGTAGACCGCGCCGCCACCCGCGCTCGTAATCCCGAACGTGACGGGGTAACTGCCGTCGAGTAGCGGGACGCTGGGGACCGTGAACACGACCTCGCCACTGCCCGACAAGCGCGGGAGCGGCTTGCCCAACCGGTCGGTGGACGCGCGGTAGAGCAAGCGGCCCTGCGTGTCGTAGATGGCCATGACGAACGCGACGTCTTCGATCACGTCGACCACGTCGTAGGCGACGCGCACCGTGAGCGGATCGCCGGGCAACATGAACGCGCCCTCGCTGTGTTCCGGGTGTTCGAGAGAAACCCCGGTGATGTGCGCCTGGTGGGCGACGACCGCGCGCGACGCGCTGGGCCCCGCACCACCGAGCAAGTGCTCGCGGAAGGACCGCACGGCTTCACCGGGAGGTCCGTGGAACACCAGCTTGCCGTGGTCGAGTACCGCAGCCTTGTGGCACACCTGCCGCACGAGGTCGGGTACGTGGGTGACGACGATGATCGTGCGGCCTTCCTTCTGGAAGTCCTGCACGCGGTTGAGGCACTTGCGTTGGAACGCTTCGTCACCGACCGCGAGCACTTCGTCGACGAGGAGGATGTCGGGGTCGACGTTCACCGCCACCGCGAACCCGAGGCGCACGTACATGCCCGACGAGTAGTGGCGCACCTGACGGTCGATGTGGTCTTCGAGTTCCGCGAAGCCGACGATCTCGTCGAAGCGTTTCTCGATTTCCTTCTGCGACAAGCCGAGGATCGAGCCGTTGAGGAACACGTTCTCGCGCCCGGTGAGTTCCGGGTGGAACCCGGCACCCAGTTCGAGCAAGGCGGCGATACGTCCGACGGTGCGGATCTCGCCGTAGGTCGGTTGCAAGATGCCCGCAATGCATTTGAGCAACGTGCTCTTGCCCGAGCCGTTGTGACCGAGCAGGCCGACGGTGGTGCCGCTCTCCACCGCGAGTTCGATCTCGTTGAGCGCCCACAGTTCTTCGTGGGTGGTTCGACCGAAGTGGATGAAGCGTTCCTTGACCGACTGGTACTTCTCGCTCGACAGTCGGAACCGTTTCGAGAGTTCGCAGACTTCGATCGCCGGGGCCATTCGAGCCTCAGAGCTCCTCGGCGAAGTTGCTCTCGAGCCGGCCGAACACATAGAGCGCGACGAAGAGCAACGCCACCGAGAACACACCAACCGCGAGCACGTAGCCGCCGTAGCCCGCCATACCCCAGTGCGGGAGGATTGCCGACGTGCCGTAGCGCGTGATCTTGCCGGTGGTGGGGCCGTCGAGACGCGCGTACAACGCCCGCTGGAACGCGAGCACGACTGCCGTGAGCGGGTTGCACATGTAGAGCGCAACCTGCCACTTGGCCCGCTTGCCCATGAGCATGAACGGATACACGATCGGCGTGATCCAGAACCATGCGAGCAACGCGAGCTCGAGGAAGTGCTGGGTGTCGCGCAGGTAGACGTTGATCGCCGACAACAAGATCGCGACCGCCGCCGTGAACACGAGCACAACCACCAGCGCGAGGAACATCAAGGGGAAGTACGCGAACGCGACCCGGTGTTGCACCGCCGCCATGAACACGAGCAGCACACCGGCTTGCAGGAAGAAATGCACCAGCGCGGCGCCGATCGCCGCGAGCACCAAGATCTCGCGCGGGAACCACACCTTCTTCACCAGCCCGGCGTTGACGACGATCGACGTCACGCCGGCGCCGAGCCCGGTGCCGAACAAGTTCCACACGAGCAGCGCCGAGAGCAGGAAAATCGGGAACTGCGGGATACCCGCCTGGAGGATCACCTGGAAGGCGAGGGTGTACACGAGGAGGTAGAGCAGCGGGTTCACGAGCGACCACAGGAACCCGAGGCTGCTGTTCTTGTACTTGACCTTGAGCTCTTTGCGCACGAGGCGGACGAGGAGCTCGCGGTAGGTCCAGATGTCGCGGACGCGCCCGAAGACGCTGCGGCGCGCGCGAAGGACTCGGGTTTGGGCGACGGCGGGACGAGTCTGGACCATGGGCGCGCTGGGGGATGACCCCGACGATCGATGCTAGCGGCGCAGAGCCCAAGTACCATCGCACGCCGGATGCCCAAGACGCAGGATCAGCGGCGCTGGCTGACGATCAGCGCCCCTCCGGGGCCCGAGCCCGTACTCCTCCAACACTTGCGCACGCGCGGTTTCCGGTGGCTGCAAGTCGCCGACGCGGCACTGCTGATGCTCGCGATGGTCGGCATCAACGTCGTCCGGTTCGGCACCAACTGGCCGCACTATCCGGTCTCGCACTACACGATCGGCTTCGCGATCGCCACCGCGATCCATCTGATCGTCTACTACTTCGCGGGGCTCTACGAACCCGAGCTACGCCTCGGGCACCGGCCGTGGCTGCCACGGATCGGCGCGGCGACGCTGGTCGCGGTGTTGCTCGACTCGCTCGCGGCGCTCGCCACCGGCCGCTACCTGATGCCGCGCGCCAACCTCGTGGCGCTGCTCGTCGTCGCTTCGCTCCTCCTCACGGCCAGCCGCCACCTCTCGCGCTGGGTGCGGCTCCGGCGCGGCGGACCACCTCGCGTGTTCCTCGTGGGCGCCCCCGACGACGTCAACCTCGCCCGCGCCCATCTGCACGAGAGCGACCGCACCGCGCTGATCGTCGGCGAGTCGACGAGCGCGATCGGGCTCGAGCAGTTGGTCGACGAGGCGGGTGCCACCGACGTGTTGATGTTGAGCAGCGGTGGGCTCGCCGCGTTGTTCCCCGAACCGCTGACGAGCTTCGAACGGCGCGGCATCGGCGCGCTGCAGCGCATCGGCGCGCAGGAGACGATGCTCGGCTTGCGCGAAGTGCGCGAGGTCGCGGGGATGCCGTTCGTGCCCTTGCAGGCGCACACGCTGCCGCGCTCGCGCGCACACCTGAAACGCTGCCTCGAACTGGTGGCGATCATCGCGCTCAGTCCGATCATCCTTCCGGTGGCGCTGCTCGTGTCGTGCTACGTGCGCATCGTTGCCGGAAAGCACATCCTCCTGCGTCAAGAGCGCGTCGGTCGCAACGGCCGCGGATTCGAGATGGTGAAGTTCCGCACGATGCAACCGAACGCGGAAGAGGGCCTCGGCCCGCTGCTCGCGCGCCGCAACGACCCGCGCGTCATTCCCGCGTGCCAGTGGCTGCGCGACACCCGGCTCGACGAGATCCCGAACCTGTGGAACGTCGTGAAGGGCGAGATGTCGATCGTGGGCCCGCGCCCCGAACGTCCCGAACTCACCGCCCGCCACGAAGAACTGATCCCCGGCTACCGCCGCCGCCACGAGATCCCTCCGGGCATCACGGGCCTCGCGCAGATCCACGGCAGCTACCACACCGACCCGGCGTTCAAGCTGGGCTACGACCTGCAGTACCTCGTGAACTGGTCGCCGGTGCTCGACGTGGAAATCGCGCTGCGCACGGTGTGGGTCGTGGTGACCCGCCGCGTGTGACCACGCGTACGCACCGGTGACGCACGAAGCGCCTCGAACCGAGCAACGGGAAGCCGGCGATTGGCCCAGCCTTTCGGTCGTGATCCCGGTTCGCAACGACGCGGCGCATCTCGCCGGCGCGGTCGCTGCGGTGCTCGCGCAGGACTACCCGCGGCCGTTCGAAGTGGTACTGGGCGTCGGCCCGTCGGACGACGGTACCGAGGAGGTCGCGGCGACGCTGGCGCAACACGAACCGCGCGTGCGCGTGGTCGCGAACCCGGAGGGCGGCACCGCGGCCGGGTTGAACGTGGCCATCGCCGCGTCGAGCGGCGACGTCGTTGCGCGCGTCGACGGTCATTGCGAGCTCTCGCCCGGATACCTGCGCCGCGCGGTCGAAACGCTCCGAGCGACGGGCGCCGACAACGTCGGAGGTGTGCAAGAAGCGATCGGCAGCACCCCGTTCGAACGCGCGGTCGCCGCCGCGATGACCTCCCGCTTCGGCGTCGGCAACGCGCGCTTCCACTACGGCGGCGACGCCGGCCCCACCGACACCGTGTACCTCGGCGTCTTCAGCCGCGACGCACTCAGACGCGTCGGCGGCTTCGACGAAGACCTCGTACGCAATCAGGACTACGAACTCAACTGGCGCTTGCGCGACTCGGGGGGCACGGTCTGGTTCGACCCCGAACTGCGGGTGAAGTACCGCCCCCGACCGTCGCTCGCAGGGCTCGCCCGCCAATATTTCGAGTACGGCCAGTGGAAACGCGAGATGCTGCGCCGCCATCCCCGTTCGCTGCGGTGGCGCCAAGCGGTGCCGCCGGTCGCGCTCGTCGGGAACGCGGTCGGCGTTGTCGTTGGGTTGCTGTTCGACCGGCGAGCGCTCGCAGTACCCGCGATCTACGCGGCGGCCACGCTTGCGGCATCGGCGACGGCCGGTAGCGGCGAAGACCGAGCCGTTGCGGCTCGGCTTCCATTGGTGTTCGTCACCATGCACAACGCGTGGGGCGCGGGGTTCATCGTCGGCCCGAAGCGCCCTCGACGTTCGCGACCGCTTCCAGGGCGCTGACGAAACCGTTCGCGCTGCGTCGCCAGTTGTAGTGTGCGAGCGCGGCCGCGTGGCCGCGGGCCGCGTATGCCGCTCGTCCCGCGGGGTCTTGGCGTAAGCGCGTGACCGCGCTCGCGACCGCCTCGACGTCGTCGAACGGTACGACCACTCCGGTGTCGTAGCGCTCCACGATCTCCTGCGCGACGGGGGTGGGCGTGGTGATCACCGGCACCCCGCGGGCCATGTACTCCACGACCTTCGTCGGGCGCGAGTGGCGGTAGTTGGGCAGGTCGCGCAGCAACGAAAGGCCCGCGAGCGCGCCGTCGATACGGGTGTGCGC